>NZ_JAFRNB010000131.1 GCF_017430385.1 Treponema sp. | reverse complement strand
CAGATTGCACAGGAAATAGGAAAAGTTCCGGTACTTTCTTTTGGAAACAGTGGCGGGGATGCTGCAATGCACAATTACTGTCTTTCAAATCCAAAATATAAGTCATGTGCTTTCATGCTGATTGCCGATGATGACGAAGATGACCATGCAAACCGCGAAAAAGCTTTGAAACTCGGCGAGCAATGGAAACAATCTGGCTATGTGGTCATTTCCATGCGCGACGATTTCAAAACAATTTACGGCGAAAACGTAAAGAAAGTTGACTTTAAGTTTTAGCCTGATTTTCAGGGCCGGGATTGCTCGCTAAAAGCGGATCCTAGCCCTTAATTTCCTTCACGGAATTATCATCGTTCAAAAGGACAATCTTCGGCTTCCAGCTGTCGGCGTCTTTTTCATCAATCTGAGTGTAGGTCACGACGATGATTTTATCCCCCGGCTGGGCAAGACGAGCCGCAGCACCATTAAGGCAGAATTCACCCTTTTTGCCAGGAATTATATAAGTTGCAAGGCGAGCACCATTATTGATGTTAAAAATCTCGACCTTTTCCCAAATATGCATCCCGGCCTTTTTGACAAGCTCCGTGTCAATAGAAATAGAGCCTTCATAATCCAAAATTGTCTGAGTAACAGTAGCCCGATGCAGTTTAGATTTCAAAACCTCGATATTCATACAATCTCCTATGAAAATTAACCACAGATGTCACAGATTACACAGATTAGAATTTTATTATAAGAAAATCTTTCGGGTTAAAACGAGAAATTTTCGTGTATCAAAATTTTTTAATCTGTGCCATCGGTGTAATCTGTGGTTTCTTATTATTTATTCAGTTCCAGTGCGATTCTCAGACCGTCCAGAACTAGCTGGCTTTCAACACGGTCGAAAAGCCCGGATTCTTTGAACAGGTTTGCAAAACCGCCCGTTGCAATCACGATTGGTTTTTCTCCGTGGAACACTTCTTTTGTGAAGCGCGAAATAAGCTCGCGGATTGAGCCGAGAGTGCCGTAATAAAGACCCGACTGAATCGCCGTTACTGTGGAATTTCCGCAGGCTCGTTCTGGCTCGACAATCTCAACGCTTGGAAGCTGGGCCGTACCCGAAGAAAGAGCGTGCATCATCATGTTGATTCCCGGCAAAATCGCGCCGCCAAAGTATTCATTTTCTTTTGTGATAACATCGACCGTCGTTGCCGTTCCCATGTCCACCACGATGATATGATTTTCGAGTTTTAACGAACTTGCTCCGATTGCAGCCGCAATTCTGTCCGCACCGATTTCACGAGGATTCGAGTAGCGCAGTTTGAGGCCGGTTTTGATCCCGGAACGAATCATGAGCGGCTCAATTCCAAAATATTTCACGCAGGCACTTGTGAGAGCGTAGTTCAAAGATGGAACGACAGAACAGAGCGCAATGTCCGAAATCAGTTTGGAGTCAATTCCGTTTTCGCGAAGCACTGAACGCAAAAAAATGCCAAGTTCGTCCGAAGAAGTGCCTTTTGTGGTGGCGCATCGGAAAGTGAGCACGATTTTTCCGTTCCTGTAAACGCCTCCAGAAAGCTGAGTGTTCCCGACATCAAGTGTTAAAATCATAAAATCTCCTAAAATCAACCACAGATTATGTGTTTTAAGGGGGAAAGCCTTTCCCCTGTGCCACACTTCGTTGTGGCACACCCCCATCTACGGGGGCTACCCCCGTAACGCCCCCAAAATCATATCTGACATTTCAGAATTTGTTTTGCCAGTTGCCACACATTCGCCATCGGATTTTAAAATCTTGAAGGGATGTTCCTCTTTGGTAATTTCAGACAAATCATTGTACACAACAAAATCAGCTCCGCTGTGACCGAACAATTTTGTGACCGCACGAGTTTTTTCGCTTTCGTCCGCATTGTTGGTCAGCTTAAAGCACACGACCTTTGCGTTTGCGTTGCCACCGAGCTTTGCCCATTCGTGCAGATTGTCCGCGATTTTTGGGGATGCTTTGAAAGTCACAGTCATTTCACTTCCTGAGTGAAGCTTGGGAGCGTTTTTGCCCGCCTTTACGGTTTGACCGCCAATCGTAATAGTGTCCGGCACAAAGTCGCTCACCGCTGCCGCATGAATCACAGCATCGTAGCAAGAAGGAGTAAGCTCGGCTTTTATTGCTTTCGCAAGATCTTCACCAGTCTGAAAAAAAATCATTTTAATAGAAGAATCTTGTGGTTTTATCGCGTTTTCTGCCGTAATCAAAGTGACTTCATTCCCTTTGCGGGCCAATTCATCGGCAAGAACGGCACTTGTCCGCCCCGTCGAAGAATTAGTCACCACGCGAACACTATCAATGTACTCACGGCATCCGCCGCCTGTAATTAGTATTTTCATAAGTTTTTTTATTGCCACACCAAGCGCACTCGTTGACGCGCTTGCTTAGATTCGAAATTGCTACGCAATTTCAGACTAAGAAATTAAGAACTTTATATATTGAGTTTCCGTAGGAAACTTGAATCAGTGTGACTATTTTAAATTCTCCCTTATAAAATCAAGCGTTCGCTCTGGTGAAATCAGTTTTCCCAATCCCACAGATCCGCAGGCCAGCCTTCCTTCTTCGGTCGGAAGAATTTTCGTTCCCCATGATTCCAGCTTTTTGAGATTTTCCTGTGTGGCTGGATGTGCGAACATGTTTGAGTTCATTGCAGGAGCAAGAAGAACTGGCTTTTCAAAATTGTTCGCAAGGAAGGTTGCGCCAAAAAGATCGTCACTCAGGCCAGATGCAAGGCGTGCGATGCAGTTCGCGCTTGCCGGGTAAATGATAATCAAATCTGCCCAGCTTTGTGCGAGCGTGATGTGCGGAATGCAGTCCGGCTTTCGCGCGAACATGTCAGGCGTGAGAGCTTCGCGGCGGCTCAAGCCCTCAAAAACTGCTGGCTGCAAAAACTTCAAGGCTCCGCAGCTCATTGTCACCTGAACTTCAGCCCCTTGCTTTACCAGAAGGCTCGTAAGCTCGCAGGCTTTGTAGCATGAGATTGAGCCTGTCACATGAAGTAAAATGTGCTTGTCTTTCATAAAATCGTCTCCTTCAAAAAACGGCTCCCAGTCGTGGAAACGGCTTATCGAAAACGCAGGCTAGCCTGCTACACGCTGTTTGTGCTTGTAACTATATACGTTTGCCGCTTACGCGGCAGCACAAACAGAGTGTTTTCGTAAGCCGTTTCGCTCCTTCGCGCCGTTTTTTGCATTAGCTGTGATTATTAAAATCAATCACCTTTCTACATTATCAATCAATCGGACTTCTTCGAGGAAGACTGCGGCATAGAGTCTGTTGTCTTTGGCCGTTACGTAGTCTACTTTGAAGCCGGCTTCTTCCAAAGCTTTTGTGATTTCAGATTCGCTTTTGCCGCTTGCCAGAATTTCGTGGAAGCGCGGGGCAAGGGCGAGCCCTTCTTTGCTCAGCTTGCGGTTTCGGCTTGAAATTGCAAGGCCGTTGGCTTCACGCACGATCGGGCATGGAACAAGCTCAACGTCCATGAAGAATGCCTTTACCATGCCGTCCAAAAGCTTGTACTGCTGATAGTCTTTTTCGCCAAAATATGCCTTTGTTGGCTGCACAATGTTCAAAAGCTTCATTACGACTGTGAGAACGCCGTCAAAATGCCCAGGTCGTTTTGCTCCGCACAGCTCGTGGCTGAAATCTTTTTCTGTGAGCATGTATTTGTAGTCATCCGGGTACATTACCGGGTAAGTCGGTGCAAAAAGATAATCAACTCCGGCTTTTTCAAGCATGGCACAGTCATCATCAAAGTTTGCAGGATAAGTCTCCAGGTCTTTTTTGTCGTTGAACTGAGTCGGGTTGAGATAAACGCTCACAACGCTCACTTCGTTCTCAGAAATCGCGCGTTTAATCAAAGAAAGATGTCCGTTATGAAGACCACCCATTGTCGGCACAAATCCGATTGTTTTTGAAGCAAGAGTTTTTCTCAATTCTTTAAATTCTTCTGGTGTTTTTATAATTTTCATAATTTGTTCTCCCAAAATTATTAACCACAGATTACACAGATTACTCAGATTTTTTTATTATAATCTGTGACATCTGTGTAATCTGTGGTTTTTATTTTGTAAATTGTTCTTCCGCATTCGGGAATGTTTTATTCTTACAGCCTTCGTCGTATTCGTTCAATGCTTTTTTGACAAGTTCTGCTCCTTCGATGAAGTGGCGCACGAATTTTGGCTTGAATTTTGAGAATCCCAGCATGTCGTGAAGAACGAGAACCTGTCCGTCAACTTCGGCACCGCCGCCAATTCCAATAATTGGAACAGAAACAGCCTTTGCCATCGCTGTTGCGACTTCAGAAGGAATACATTCCGCTACGATTGCAAAACAACCTGCTTTTTCGAGTGCGATTGCATCCTTAATGAGCTTTGCCTTTGCTTCTTCGGTGCGTCCCTGAACTTTGTAACCGCCCATCGCGTGGTAAAATTGTGGAGTAAGCCCCAGATGCCCCATGACAGGAATTCCAGATTCAACGAGATGCGAAATCAGCTCAAGGTTTCCGTCTGCACCTTCGATTTTTACGGAATCAGCCCCGGCCGCAATCAGCTTGCCCGCAGCCTCTGTGCCCCTCTCAAGACCGAGCCTTGTGCTCAAAAAAGGCATGTCCGAAACCAAAAATTTGTTTGGAAGCCCGCGGTGAACGGCCCTCGTGTGAAGTGCCATTAAATCGACTGTGGCGGGAATTGTGGTTTCTTCGCCGTGCATGACGTTTGCAAGGCTGTCGCCCACGAGAACGCAGTCAACGTTTGATTCGTTTACAAGACATGCCATTGTGTAATCGTAGCATGTCACCATAGAAATAACTGATTTTTCGGCCTTCCGCTTTGGGAAATCCGCTGGTGAGAGTTTAGTCATAGTACCTGCCTTTAGGTCAAGTCTAAGATAGAAATTGTGTAATGCTTGTGCGTAAAAAACGGCACATTGATGTTAAAGGTCAATTTTCTCAACGAGAATAACTGCCATGCACACTAATATATAGAAAGAAATGTTTTTGTACAAGAAAAAAAACTTATTTCCTACAGATCTTCGTCTTCGTAATCTTCGAAATCTTCATCTTCATCGTAATCTTCATCATCTTCAGCATATTGGTTCAAAAGTTCGTATAAAAAGGCATATTCATCATCTTCTTGTGCTTTTGGCTTCCCGGTCTGTTCAATATCCTCAAAATCCTCATCATCTTCAGCAGAAATGCCTGCACCGATATCGCATCCTTCAAAAATATTCTTCATGTAAATTGCGTTCGCCTTGTTTTTATCGTCAGCAAAAATGAAAACCTGCCCGGCCTTCTCGCTCGGAACGAACCCTGTCATGAAAAATAGGTCTGTATCTCCGGCAAACAAATCTACAACTTTAATGGAATCTTCCTTGCCAGCCTTCAGTTTTTCAAAATCAACGAAAGCAAGATAATAAATATGCTGTCTGTATTCCGAAGAATAAAGCGAGATTGTCAGAAATCCATATTTGCCATCGCCTGAAATTTTTCTGAGTGAAATTGTGATGTCTTCTGGATTTTTAAAATAATCTTTCAGATTGATTTTTTTGATTTCAGAGAAATTTTCATCCCAAAAAACGATGTATTCCTGATGCTTTCCAGAATCTTCCTTGATTAAAATAGAACCAATTCTGTTTTTCATGCTCAAATCTGCGGAAGAAACATTTTGGGCGGTCAGAAAATCTGTGAATTTGTGTTTTTCTTCTTTTTGCTTTGCCCAGTCATAAACAAAATAGCGTTTTTTCCCGTCAGAAGTTTTTTCGCTGGCAATAAATTTATTTTTGTCTTCACTGAATTGCTCAAAAAGCTTAAAATTTCGCCAGTCCGTGATTTCGGGGCGTTTAAATTCTTTTTCGCTGTGCTCATAGATGAAATATCCTGCCTTTTCGTCCATGTTGAACTCGACGAGAAGCCTGTTTTTGTCGAGCGGGAAGAGGTCGCTCACATAGCCTTTCCATGAAAGAACCGGGATTATCGAATTCTTTATGTTTGTGTCCGCATTGTAGACATGGAACATCTGCGATGAAGTTGTGTAGATAAAGCCTGTGTCACAGTCCGCGTAAAGGAATTTGTCTAGCCGTTCCCTTGGATATTCGCACAAAGTTTTCTGGCGCAAAAATCCTTTTTCGTTGAAGCTCAGAACGCTGTATCTTCCCCAGCCATCGACCGTGAGCGAAGAATTGTCTTTCCATGGAACGATTTTCCAGAAAATGTCATTTTTGAAAGAGCGTAATTTCGGGTCTATTGAATCATTTCGGATGAAAATTTTTTTTGCGGGAAGGGCGATTGAAAGCGTGTTCAAAGCCAGGATTGAAAGGACTGTAAGGATAACTTTTTTCATTTAATTTCTTTTCTCCGTGAAAATCCTAGCATTTTTATCGCGAAAGTTCTAGGACAAGAAATGCTGGCTTAAACTGATGATTTTCCTGCATGTTTTTTGAAAAACTTTTCCAAAACATATAGACCATACTGCGTATTTGTTTTATATTCACTTTTACATCATTAGTATTTTTTGGTGAAACATTGATTTAGGTGGTATTTCATGTTTAATCGTGAGGACTACATTTCTGATTCAGAATGGAATCGGTTCTTAGAGTTTTCAAAGGATTTGGAGACTCCCAATGTTGTGATTAATCTCAAACAGATTAAGTACAATTTCATCAAACTCCGCGATTCTTTCCCTTATGCGCACATTTATTATGCTGTCAAATCGAATCCGGGGGAGCCAGTGCTCAAAATGCTTGCAGAGCTTGGTTCAAATTTCGACATCGCTTCACGATATGAGCTGGATAAAATCATGGCTCTTGGCGTTACAGGCGACAGACTTTCTTACGGAAACACAATCAAAAAAGCAAGAGACATCAAGTATTTTTATGATAATGGCGTCCGTATGTTCGCAACTGACTCAAAGGACGACCTCAAGGCAATCGCCGAGAACGCTCCTGGAAGCCGCATTTATGTCCGCATGTTAATGGAAAACACCCAGAGTGCTGACTGGCCTTTGAGCCGCAAATTCGGTTGTCATCCGGACATGGCTTACGATTTGCTCGTTATGGCCCGTGAGCTGGGGCTTACTCCTTACGGTGTTTCATTCCATGTCGGCAGCCAGCAGCGCGATATTGGTGCATGGAACGATGCGATTGCAAAAGCTTCTTATTTGTTCTCATCCCTCGAAGAAGAAGAGGGCATCCGTCTTTCAATGATTAATATGGGCGGAGGTTTCCCTGCTCACTATATTCAGCCAACGAATGAGCTTGAAACTTACGCTTCGGAAATCACCCGCTATTTGCACGATGACTTCGGCGATGAAATCCCTATGATTATCCTTGAGCCTGGCCGTTCTCTGGTCGGTGACTGCGGAATTCTCACCAGCGAAGTAATCCTTGTAAGCCGCAAGAACAACACTGCATTGCAGCGCTGGGTTTATCAGGACTCAGGAAAATTCAACGGCCTTATCGAAACTTTGGACGAGGCTATGAAATATCCGGTCATCTCATCAAAAGACGGTCCTGGAGTTAAAGAAGGCGAGGTAATCCTTGCAGGCCCGACCTGTGACAGTGCGGACATTATGTACGAAGACTTCAAGTACAAGCTCCCGCTCTCGCTCAAAGCCGGCGACAAGCTCTACTGGCTCACGACAGGCGCATACACCAGCACCTACGCCAGCGTAGAATTCAACGGCTTCCCACCGATAAAGACTTACTTTATGTAAGTTTAAGTGCCTGCTTTTAGCGGGCATTTTTTTTGCTTTTTTCGGAAAAATATGATAAAATTATTGCAACTTTCTTCAATAAATAGTGTCTAAGATTCTGAGACACAACGCTTTTTGCGTTTTTATGAGGTTTTTGAAAAATGAATTTTTATTCTGACTATGTAGAAGGTGGAAAGGTTTACACAAATTACGAGGACTTAAAAAAGAATTTCAAAATCAAAGTCCCACAAAATTTCAATTTTTCTTACGACATAATTGACCGATACGAGGAACTGGAGCCGAACAAGCGTGCTTTGGTTTGGTGCGATGATTCTGGTGAAGAGAGAATCTTTACATTCGCCGACATCGCTCGCGAGTCTCGCCGAACAGCAAACTATCTCGTATCAAAAGGAATCAAAAAAGGCGATGCGGTCATGCTCATCTTGCGTCGCCGCTACGAATTCTGGTTCTTTATCACGGCCTTGCATCGAATCGGAGCTATTGCTGTTCCTGCCACAAACCAGCTTTTGCAGAAAGATTTGGAGTACCGCACAAACGCAGCCCAAATCAAAATGATTGTATCTTACGACGACACAATTCAGGAAGAAATCGAAAAGGCTCTTCCGGCTTCTCCAAGTGTAAAATCTTTGGTGACAGTCCAGAGTGATCGTGAAGGCTGGATTTCATATTCAAAAGAAATTTCTTCTTTCGGAACGGAATTCCCGCGTCCACAGGGCGAGCTTGCAACTCACAATGATGATGTCATGCTCCTTTACTTCACTTCGGGCACTTCCGGCTATCCAAAGATGGTTCAGCACAATTTTGCTTATCCTCTCGGTCACATCGTCACAGCAAAATACTGGCAGAATGTAATCGATGACGGCCTTCATCTCACGGTTGCTGAGACTGGCTGGGCAAAATCAGTCTGGGGCAAACTTTATGGTCAGTGGATTTGCGGTTCGGCAGTCTTTGCTTATGACATGGTTCAGTTTAAGCCGGGAATTATGCTCAAGAAAATCTAGCAGTACAAAGTCACAACTTTCTGTGCGCCGCCGACTGTCTACAATTATCTTGTTCGTGCTGACATCAACAAATACGATCTTTCATCACTTAAATATCTTGTTACGGCAGGTGAAGCCCTTAATCCTGAGGTTTACAAAAAAGTCTACGACGCTACAGGACTTAAAATGTTTGAGGCTTACGGTCAGACTGAGGCAACCGTTATGGCAGGCAACTTCCCTGGCATGGAACCAAAACCGGGCTCAATGGGAAAACCGGCTCCAGGCTACGACATTACAATCGTTCGCCCTGACGGAACAAAATGCGATCCAAAAGAACCTGGCGTTATCGTTGTAAATCTTGAAAACGGCCGTCCTTTCGGTCTTTTCACAGGCTACTATCACGACGAAGAAAAAACAAAGTCAGTCTTTGAGAACAACAAATACCTCACAGGCGACACAGCGTATTACGATGAAGACGGCTACATCTGGTTCATCGGCCGCAACGACGATGTAATCAAAAGTTCCGGCTACCGAGTATCACCATTCGAAATCGAAAGCATCTTGCAGCAGCACCCGGCTGTTCTCGAATGTGCCGTAACAGGAGTTCCAGACCCGCGCCGAGGCCAGGCAATCAAGGCTACAATCGTACTCACAAAACTCTACGAAGCAAGCGAGCAGCTTAGAATCTCAATCCTCGACTGGATGAAAGAAAAAACCGCAAGCTACAAGCATCCGCGCATCATCGAGTTCGTAAGCGCATTGCCAAAAACAATCTCCGGCAAAATCCGCCGAGTAGAAATCCGCGAAAACGACCAAAAAAAAGATGAAAAATAAACCACAGATGTCACAGATGAACACAGATTATATATTTCATACAAGATAACTCATCGTATTTTACGAAAGATTTTCACATATGAAATTTTTAATCTGTGGTTAAATTTTAAAAGTCTATTCCTTGATAATAAATGCCTTGCATGGATGCAAGGATAAAGCAAGGAGAGAAAATTCTGTTTGCCGTAAGGTGAACAGAATTTTCTCGTTAGAACAAAAAATACATGGATGTATTTTTTGTTCTTAAAAGTCTATTCCTTTCAAAAATCTTTCCTGGAATTCTGGGATGCCTGCCAGATTGATTTGAATTGCTTTTTTTGCCAGTGCTCTTGCTTTGTCTCGGAGAATATTTGAGAAGAGCAGGGCACTTGCTCCTGAAAGAGCCGCGTTCCCAAGCTGAATCGTTCGCTTTTCAAGCTGTGGCGGCAAAAGTCCGATAGTCGTTGCTTCACTTAAGTTGATTTTTGAGCCGAACCCACCCGCAATGCAGAATACCGGCGTTTCTTCGACATGTTCAAGTAAAAATTCCAAGCCTGTTTTGACCGCAGATTTTGCCAGCTGTAAGTTGCGGATATCCTGCTGAGACAGATAAACTGCCGGAGTCAGCTCAATGCAATAAGTTCCGTCGCCGAGTTTTGATTTTTCACGCGTAATTTTCCCATTTTTATCGATATATTTGTTTTTGAGCATGACTGCCGCCGCGCTGATTAAGCCTGTGCCGCACAAGCCACGCGGATTTTTCTCGCCGATTGTGTGATAGTTGAGCTTTTCGTGCATATAAGTCACTTTGTCGATTGCGCCCTCAATTGACGGCATTCCGCAGCTGATGTTTGCGCCCTCGAATGCTGGTCCCGAAGCCGCCGAAGTGCATAAGATTTTGCACGGCTTGTCGTCCTGTTCCGGAACATAAAGACAAAGCTCGCTGTTTGTGCCGATGTCCGCAAGAAGAAGCGGTGCCGTGATTTTTGATTCCCATGGACGGAGCGTTTGCGGCAAATTTTTGCCACCTGGAACCGGGAAACCGGCCGCGACCATTGAGCAAACTGTGTCCGCGCCGATAAATGCACCGACACAAGGCGGAAGATAGACTTCAGTTGATGATGGAATTACGCTTGATTCAAAAATCTGGATAAGTTCGGGCGTTGGTTTGTCCAGCTCAGGACTGTTTTGAACGACATTGCCTTCGCGGATTTGCCCCCATGTCGTTTCAATGTCAAAAAGACTTGCCGGCGTAAAAGGAGCAGCCGCCATATTGTTCACAGATGCCGCAGTCAGAAAACTGAGCATGGTTGTGTTACCTGTGATTACGATTGACTTGACTTGCGGTTGAAAGCCACGCGGAAGTTTTGTGCCAGCCTCAAAAATAGCCTTTGAGAACATTTTTTCGAGCTGCCGGATGATGCAGTAGTGAAGGGCAGATGAGCCTGTTTCGATAATTGTTGAGGAGCCTGTAAGCGGCGGACGGACGGCAAATGCAATGCGGCGGATAATGTCGTAACCGTAGCGAACCTGATTGTTTTTTTCAGCGACTGTCACAAGATGCTTGCGGTGTAAAAGCGACCAGACGCTCACCGCAACGGTTGTTGTTCCAATATCTACGGCAATTCCAAGCTCTGCTGGCGAAGTATTAGATTCTTGCTGCTCTGGAATCGTTGGCATAGTTCCCTCTGTGACAATTTGCATATAAAAAGAATACACCCAAAGAGTCGAATTTTCAATAATAAATTTCTGAATAAATCTTATATAATAGAAGACTTATTTGTGTTTTGTGAGCCTTAAGACGACCGTGAAAAGATTGTCCCTTGAGCTTCCGCGCGGCATACTTTTGATGCTTGCCACAAGTACCGGAGCGAAGGAACTCAGGTGATATGAAAAATCATAGCCGAGAGAGAATTTGAATCCGTTTCCCCAGTTCGTGCTTTCATGGTCTTTTTCGCCTTCATAAGAGAAAAAGTCCGTTCGCCTGCCCAAAGCATAGTCTACCGAAGCAAAAAGTCCGCCCAAATTCGGATAAACGCGGAATCCTGCAAGAAAAGCGTAATCAATAAGATAAACATGATTCGAGCCGTTCCAACGCAAGTCAAAAACACTGTCACCGCCGAACGCAAACATAAGATTCTCATTCATCGGAAGAAGAAAAGCCGCATCCGTCGCGATAATTGACTGATTCTTGTCCCCGATTTCATTGTTTCTGTCCTTTGTGTCCGAATCCCTGTAAAAAACATAGCCCGAACCGATTCCAACCTCAAAACCGGCCGTCGCAAAAGAGGGAAGTGTAAAAAAAGCAAAAAAAAACGCAGAAATCAAAAAAATCTTTTTCATAAAACTATTATCGGCAAAAAAACAATTGGAATTTAGAAATTGGGCGGTCCGGCACAAGTGCCGTCGGGCTTTTCGGGGTTGTCATTCGCTACGCGAACGGCTGTCGCCGCCCCGCCAAGTAACGGAGTTACGATGCATCCCTACCGCGCAGTTACCTTCCCGTTTGTTCCGTCGAAAATCCTTTTTTTGAAGTTTTCAAAATCAGATTCCGCAATTTCGCCTTTTATCGTGATATTTTCTCCGAAATCTTCGTTCGTTCCGTAGAGCGTGAAATTTTCAAAAATCTTTTTTACGATCTGATACTGCTGATAATCACACACGAGCGAGAATCCTGATTTTTCGACCAGTTCCTCAAACTCTGAGACCGCAAGCACATTCTTAACACCGTCGCCATAAGCATGAACAAGCCCGCCTGTTCCTAGCAAAGTTCCGCCGAACCATCTGGTAATCGTAACGAGCAGATTCGTAGCCCCGCTTCCTTTGAGAACATCAAGCATGGGTCGGCCTGCTGTTCCACCCGGTTCCCCATCGTCGCTCATCCCCATGATTTCGGCATTCTTTCCGCAGATAAAAGCATGGCAGACATGAGTTGCATCAGCATATTTTTGTTTCTGCGCCTTAATTTTTTCGCGCACCTCGGCCTGAGACGAAATCGGAAAAAGTTCCGAGAGAAATCTGGAGCCTTTGATTGTTTCTTCTGCTGAAAAATAGCCTTTTGGAATTTTCATAAAATTTGCTTCCGTTACTCAAGATAAGCGGCGAATACCCAGCCGTCAGCATTTGTGTTCGACTCGCCTTCTTTCAAAGAGTCATCATTGACTTCCTGGACGAGAACCCAGTTGGATTTTAGCCCGTCAATTGTGTCATTTTTTCCTTCTTCAACAACCTTTACGAGCGTTCCTGGATTGAATGTATAGAATGAGCTTGAGTCTGCGCTTTGTGAAGTACGAATTTTGAGCCTGCAGATTGTAGTCGCATAGTCGCCTTCTTTTAGGATATGGCTTTTTCCTTGTGGCTCGCAATGTCTTGTCCATTCATCGTTATCATCAGTGAATTTATAGTTAAATCTATAGAGGTTGTTTTTATCCTGTCTGTTGAAGCTCCATTCATTCCGTTCAGCGTCTCCATACTCATTGACTTGGTAAATATAGTGGTAAAGACCGTCCTTGCCGTAATAATGATAGCCTGTTCCAGAAGGTCCACCGTCCGTGTCACAATAAACATATTCCAAAATTTTTCCAAGCCGAGCGGCATTATCTTTTACCTCAATAGTGTAGATTATTTTCGAGATGTTTCCGCCGCCCATTCCGCCGTGGAACTGATTGTCTTCCAAAAATGGAATCGGGTGTTCCATGTTGAGCGGATATGCAAGAGAAAGTCTTCCGTCGGTCTCAATTTCCAGTTTGTAGCTTTTCCCGTTATTGTCGATGTAATTCGCAGCGAGCATCCTGTAGCCGCCTTGTAACTCTGCCTCATCATAAATTATATAAGAATTAAGAGTTTCATCAATTTCTTTTCTTGAAGGAGAAACCCAGCCGTCTTTTCCTGCGTGCGGGGCATTGCTTATTCCTGAGTTGCAAGCACTCAATGCCTGCTGATAAACAACTGACATGCTTCCGCCGTTGCCGTCACTTACCTTGCTGATATTTCTCCTGCTCGTGATGTCCAGACCGCGGATTATACCTTCGCAGGTGCAGGTAATATTATCTTCTTCATAGAAAGCATCGCAATAATAAAGCGGATAAAGTGTGCTCATATTGCCACCATAACCGATTACGCAAGAAACCTTTACTTTTGTTCCGGCCGGAATGATTGTTAAGGCTCCGACCGGATCCGCCGCCACCGCCTCTCGATAAAAAAGACAGTCCTGGATAGTCACAGCATCCGTTCGTTTATAGTTCTCGCAGCAATAGTTTTCAAGAACCAAATCGAAGGTATTATAGCTGGATTCCCATCGCCAGCCTGTGTAGTCTGAAATATAGGTGTTCCCGTCATTGTCGTTTTTAGGGAAAAAGTCAGCCTCATAGTATTTATTATCTTTTATATAAGAAAGAATTTCATTGTAAGAAAGTGGCGAATCTTTTTTGAGGTAGCCGCCGAATACCCAGCCGTATTCTCTTTCAAACGCGTCAGCCCATTTTTTGCGAGGCAAAAGAATTTTTACCCATGCGGAAGTGATTCCGTCGATTGTTACCTCTTCACCAAGCTCTTCGAGAAGAACATAGTCGCCGTGGTTTAAGTCGCACCGTCTTTCTGAATCAAGCCCTTGCTGTTTTCTGACTGTAAGGCCTGCTTTTGAATCGACATACATTCCTTTTCGCAACTTTCGGAACTGATAGAACGGAGCAAATGCCGGATTTTCATATTGCCTGACTTCGTACTCTTTGCCTGGGGCTGTCCTGAAATCACGGATTGCACAAGCATAAGCAAAATCAGAAGCAGCTTGAATTTTTCCTTCCTCAAAATCAATTTCGTAGGCACGGTTGGACTCATTGTTGAAAGGAAATAGAGACGAAGAACAATAATATGGTCTTTTAAAATTCATCTTATTATATTTCGAATCGCCATTACATGCAGAAAGTGCTGCAAAAACTGTTTCATGCTCTTCCCAAAGCTTATACAACTCGGCGATTGAAGGAAGATACCAGCCGTCTTTGTATGGCGTGCCTATGAGATGGCTTTCTCTGTCCTCACCATAATTTTGTGCGAACTTGAAGGCCTGATATGAAAATTCTTCTTCGGTGTCGTCTTCATCAATGAATTTCAGGAAGTCTTTGATTTCTTTGAAATTTTCAGTTCCGTCCAAATTTCCTTCAAAAGAATAACGGCCTTTTTCACCGCTTACTTCACATTGAATTGGTTCTATATTTTTATCATATATTTTTGAATCTTCATCTGCCCATGAATGGTGAGTTTTTCCTTCATGAACTAAGCCAATTCCCAAAACGCGTTCCCTGCCGTCATCAGAACATTCCGTTCCGACATAAAAAATCACGGCAATCGCATGGTGTTTTTGCCTTGGGTTAAGAGTCTTCCCGTCTTCCCATGCTGTCGCCGTTCCGTCCGAAAAAAGAATGTCGCCCACGCTGTCAGGAGCTGCCTTTTCGCCAATTGGAGTTTTTTCTTTGGTGTAAGTTATTGTTTTTGCCGGCTTTTTCGAGCATGAGGCAAGCGATAAAATTACCGCCGCTGAAAATAAAATTGTTAAAAATTTTTTCATGCTTCAATCTCTAGCTTTGGATGCAAAATCTCTTCGTACATCACAGGCACGGTTAGGTAAATCCGAACCATCGCCGTGTACATGTTAATGAAATAAATCATGTCGATGATGAAAACGAGAACTGAAAGCCCGGAAGTTTTGCTTTCCGGAATAAAATTGACAATAACTGCAAGAAAAACCGCGATGAAAAGCTGCTTTCCGCCCGCACGGAGCGCAAAAAGAATCAGTCGGAACACATTTTTGCGCATCATGAGGTTACTTTTTTTGAAAAGCTGAAGAAGGGACATCGAAGGATTGTCAAAATGAAGCTGGAAAACGAAAACAAATCGAATCAGAACGAAAAGTCCGAGAACGAAAAGCACTCCCAGAAAAATCCCAACCAAAGTGAGCATGTCCACGGCCACGCTCGAAAGAAGCTCCGGCTGACCTGCAATCTGGTCTGCGTTTTGAAGGGCTGAAAGGTCGATTTTATCAAAAGAAAAATCCGGATTGATTTTATAGAAGATAAATTTCGTGACAAAGCGTGCGACAAGCGAAAGAATGGCAATCAAGCCGCCAAAAGCTCCTATTACTTTGCCTGCTGGATTGAGCCGGCGGAATCCAATAAAAAGAAAGCCAAGATTTGTGTATTCCCGGCGGGTCATCTTTAAAAGCATTATCGCGAAGCCAAACTGAAAGCTGAGCCATACGCAGATTGCAAAAAAAGCGAGCAGAAAAGTCTCAGCCTTGACCACAAGAGGATTTGCTCCGTTAGACAGAAGCCTCATTACAGGTGAAAGAAGTGCAAAAGAAGCGAGCGTCTCCATAATCGACATGAGAAAGAGCGCGTACATGATTTTTCCGAGATATAAAGAAGATACTTGGTTTAATTTGACCATCAGTTGTTTTAGATTCATAGGACTAAGAGTAGCATATTTGTGAGAAAAATAACAGATTCTTTGAGCAGGAAGAAAAATGGATTTGCATGAAAAAATTGCACGAAAAAAGCCGCTCCAGAACGGAACGGCTTGTGTATTACTTTATTTATTCTGTTACATCAAATTGCTCAACATAAGTGAAAGTGACTTGTCGCTTTCCGATTCTCATATCGGCGAATTTGCCGTTTGAGTAGATGATGACCTCGCTTGCCGTATTGAGCCTCGTGTCAAGCAAAGTCCCTTTTAAGACAGTTTTTTCCGCATCAGGATCGGCTATATAGTCGTAGTCAAGAAAGACATATTTGTAGTCTTTGCTTGGTGTCAGGTAATCCATGGTTTGCTTTTTGCTGTTTATGTCGATGACGACTTTTTCGGTTCTTGTTACAGCCGTGAAGTCAAGGCTTTTAACCGTTTCAGCAGATGCAAATATGGTTGATGCGACGAAAACCGCAAATGTAGAAGCAAAAAGTTTTATGATTTTTTTCATAAAGCCCTCCTTCTGGTAATTAGAATCCTCGGGAACTCCCATATCCCCAAAAGATTCTGTAGTAACCAAGCTTCAAATACATTATAAGGCCGAATCCGCCAATTGTCCAATAATTTTTACAGTCCAAGCTCCAGCTGAACACCGTCAACCTTGATTGATTCGACCTCATGGGTGCTCAATCGGACGCCTAGCGTCTTTAAGCCCTTTTCTTCAAAATCCTGAGCCTTGAACTTCTCTTCGGTAACTTTGACCCGTGGCTTTTTGACATAATTGAGCGTGAATGTGAATTTTTCACGCGTGTCGATATGAAGCACTTCCATTCCGTCCGGAGCGAGGAAGTAGTCACGGTTCATAATCCAGCTTGGGATTCGGCACCGTTTGATTGAAGCGTAGCCCGTGGCCGGGTCGCGGAAAATAACCGTGAAAAGCACTTTTGGGAGCTTTTCCTTGTCGGCGATGTCGCAGAACCACATTCCTTTGTCGATGAAAAGTTTGTCAGGAACATCGGTGATTGCGTACATGCCGTTGCGGCGGACGCAGATGATTCGGTCGTACGGAGAGACTTTCATAAGCTCGTTTCCGCCAGAGACATTGATTCCCAGGTAACCTTTTTCGTCGTAGCGCAGGCTCTGGTCTGCCTTTGCCACTTTTTTGACATCCACGGCGTTGAAATTTGCGATTTGTGTGTGCCGCTCAAGCTCTTTGGCCGGGAATTTTGAGATTATTCCGTCGAGATATTCAATCGCGCAGTCGGTGAGGTGCTTAAGTTTGCGGGCGATTTCCTTTAACTTGGCGTTGATTTCCTTTACTTCGGCGCGGTTTTTGTTGATGTCGTAAAGAGAGATTCGGCGGATTGGAATCTGGAGCAAGTGCTCGACATCTTCTTTTGTGATTTCTCGGATAAGCTCGTCCTTGAAGGGCACGAATCCGTCAACAACAGCCTTGATAACAGCTTCCTGAGTCTTCATCTCCTCGATTTTTTTGTAAATCCGTTCCTCGATGAAGATTCGTTCGAGTGTGCGCAGGTGTAGCTTGTCGGTGAGCTGATCCCGCTCGAATTCAAGCTCGTCCTTGATGATTCCTGTGAGTTTGCCAGCGTAATACTTAATGATTTCGGTTGCCGTCATCGCGACCGGCATGTTGTCCTTGATTACGAGCATCTGACATGCGATTGATTTTTCGCAGTCGGTGTAGGCGTAGAGCGAGTCGATTACATCCTTTGAGTAAACGCCCCTCGGCAGCTTGATTTCGATTTCGCAGTAGTCGGTAGAATAGTCCTCGACAGAGCTGATTTTGATTTTGCCCGCCTTGTAGGCCGCGTCGATTGACTCCAGAAGTGATTTTGAGTCAGTATCAAGCGGAAGCTCGGTGATGATGATTTTCTTTTCGTCTGAAGTGTCGAACTTTGCGCGCGAGATGATTTTGCCGTTTCCATCGTTGTAATTCGAGACATCAATTAAACCGCCAGTCGGTGCGTCCGGGTAAATCTGGAACTTTTCACCCCGCAAGCATTTGATTTCAGCTTCAAGAACTTCCTTAATGTTGTAGGGAAGAATCTTAGTGCTCATACCGACCGCAATTCCCTCAGCACCCATAATCAGCGCAACTGGAATCTTCGTGCGGTAAACTTCCGGCTCCGTGCTCCGGCCGTCATAGTTCGGGATATAGTGGGTGATTTTAGGATTCGTGACGAAAAATTCTTTTGCCAGCGGATTGATTCGGCATTCAATGTACCTGCCGGCTGCCGCGGTGGCTCCTGTAATCAGGTTTCCGAAGTTTCCCTGCTTCTCGATGAAAATACTGATCCACTTGAATTTTGGGTCCCGCTGCGCAAAAAGCCCCTTGTTGGCCAGGGTTACTACAGCTCCGTAAATCGAAGCGTCACCGTGAGGATGATAGCGCATGGTCTGACCCACGACATTGGCGACCTTCTGGAACCGTCCGTCGTCCATCTCAAAAAGTGTGTGAATGATACGCCTCTGAACCGGTTTAAGTCCGTCCTCCAAATCAGGAATAGCCCTGTCACGGATAACATAAGAAGCGTATTCAATAAAGTTCTTGTCGAATAAATTTTTTACAAATGCCATTTTCTTTCCTATATTTTAATTTATAAAGGGGAATGTCTTCCCCTCGGCTACAATTCGTCGCTTTCGCTCCTCATTTTCGCCTACCCCTTCTGCGGGGAAATCCCCCCGCAACGCCCCCTGCGAATAAAGCGTATTCCAGAGTATTTATGAAGATTTAGCGATGATGAAACTATGTATTTATGCCATTTTTCTTTCTTGTGTATAAAAGTCAAAAAGAAAGTTATCAGAAGATAATTTTTCTTGAATGTTACTTTCAATTAGAGTTTGTAAAGAATACATGACATACCACATCAAAACAGGCGGTACAGCATTCCCTATTTGCTTATAAGCGAAATGCTCTGAAACTGGAAATAGAAAATTATCAGGAAATGATTGAATTCGTGCAGCTTCTCTTGGAGTGAATCTTCGATAAATTTCTTTGACGGGGTCTACTAAAAGAACAGGGTCTCTAGAATTTATACTTGTTTTAGCTAAGTGTGATGTGATTGTAAGGCATGGAAAATTTAAATCCTGCCAAAGACCTCTTTTCATATTATTTTTTGCATTTTTCATGCCTTGAACGGCTTTATCTGAGAAATAATATTTCTTATTGTCTATAGCAAGTTTATCAATAACTTTTGAAAGAGGTGTATAATTCTTTTCTGTTACAACTGGAGCCGGATATATAAAAGTTTTGTGGATGTCATTTCGAATTCCAACTATTATTACGCGCTCTCTCTTTTGAGGAATCCCGAATTCGACAGCTTTAACAAGTTTAAAATCAACTTTATAGCCGCATTTTTCAAATTCCAATTTTATTTTGTCTATAATTGTTCCCTTTTTTAAAGTCATCAATCCTTTTACATTTTCACAAATAAAATATTGTGGATGTTTTTCGTTCAAAAACCGAACTATTTGTTTATATAGATTTGCACGAGCATCGTCTGTATCTTTTGTTGGATTTACTGTTGAGAATGATTGGCATGGAAAGCCACCAACTAAAACATCAATATCATCTTCAATCTTTGTGAAGTCTGCATCACAAACATCGCCGCAAACTGCTTTATGGGAAAAATTCGCATTGTATGTTTCAACAGCTTTTGGATCAAAATCAATTGAATACACAATGTCAAAATTTAGTTTCTTGTATTCTTTGCCAAGATAGGAAAAACCTCCTAAAATTCCAAGGTCACTTCCACCGCAGCCACAGAAAAGAGAAGCAACTTTAAGCATTTTCGCCTCCGTTTTCGATTTTTATATCAATAACATCATCCACGGATTTTTTTGAAATTTCAATCCTGTATGTTAATGGAATGACGGAAAGTTTATCGTCTTCATTTTTTTGACAGGGATTTTGCATTGTATAAATAAAGACACCTGTTCTTGTAAAAAACACTCGGTAAATAAAATAGGAGTCTTGTTTTTCTTTTGCGGCAACCCATTCATTTCTTGTAATATTTACAGAATCATACCATTCTGAATCATCGATTTTGGGTGCTGTTACGCGGCGAGTCGCTTTTACTTCAATATATTTACCCATTTCAGGATATTCGTTATTTCCGATTTTTTTTACGGCCATAACTGATTGAATATCGTAGCCTAAGCCTTTTTGTTTTCCAAAGAGTATGACTTTATTTACTAATCTAGGATTATATTTGCCAACACGAGTTTTCTCGTAATTAAATACAAATTTTTCTCCCTCGTCTCCTAATTCAACGGTGTTTCCATAAGCTCTGTAGCCACCCTCTGAATTTGTTTCTACAGACAAGGCTTCTATTTTTGTAGTAAAAGCTTTTTCCACATTGCTTAAACTCCCATAATAAGAGTACCATCGAAGTTGAAGTTTTTTAAAATTTTCCGAATTTGAAACATCTTCTTTTGTAATTAAAAACAATGGGCTCGAATTCCATTCTTTTGAAAACAAAGACAAAGTTTCATTTTCTTTATGGTTTAGATAAAGTGTTTTTTTTCCATCAATATATACCAGGTTTGCAAGTTCCAGATAATTAATTTGTTCATTGATATGCTGCCAGTTCCAAGAAGATTCTTTTTCATTTTGTATATCACGGAATTTTTTTGTTTGCCTGTCTTTTTCAAGTAAATCTACGATTTCTGTTGGCGTAGCGTTTCTTTTTAATGCATCAAGAGAATTTAAAACATAAACGCCAACTTCTTTTTTGGTTAAATATATATTTCGTTTTTCAGCTTCTTCAAGAACACTAATTAAATAACAGTATTGGCGTATGGAAATTCCATCAAAAAGTCGTTGTTCAACAGTTTTCTGTTTTTGCATGACATTTGGAAATTGCATTTTATAACAAATATCTTTGAAAAATGCAGGGATATCACCATCAGCTAGAAATTTTTTAGTCCGATCTGAGCAATAAATAATATCATCTGCTCCATGAACATACATTCCAAAAAGTTGTCCTGCAATTTCGGTTCTATGATTTTTCAGAGTTTTTTCATCTCTTGCCGTCGTGGGTAGGTACGATATCAAATTCTCATTGAATTTTTTATCAAATTCCTTTTTAGGGAGAGGACAAATATCATTTATTACTTTTGCATAGGCTGGCAACAAATCTTCCAATTGTGACTGTGACTTACCACGAATAATATCACAGCGATATTGTTTATTTATATCGTACATGCTTTTACCTCTCTAATTCAAGTTTTAGTTGTTTTGCAATTTCTTCTGCCATTAACGGTGGTACAGCGTTTCCAACCTGTCGAAGTTGGCTTCCTTGGTTACCTAAAAAGATAAAATCATCGGGAAAGGATTGCAGTCTTGCACTTTCTCTAACGGTTGGAACTCTATTAAATTTATAATGAAAATGGTGATTATGTCCACAGTCAATTGTAAAACTTGGTTTTGTACTGTCAAGGCGTGTCCATGCAATATGAACTTTACGAGTTTGTTGTAGTTCAAGCGGCAAATCCTTGTAATTTCCGCCATCAGGAACCATGCTGATAATTTTTTTTGTTTTTTCAGTATGAATTGTAATTTTATGGTTATACAACTTATTTGTATTTTTACGCATAAGTTTTTGATAATCTGTTTGAGGTGGCAAAGGATAAACATTGCCATCTAATATTGTCTCATCTGGTAAATCAGATATAGCTTCTTTAGAAGTGATTTTGTTTTTTATCGTTGCATTCGGGAACTTAAATTCAAGTTTATCAGAAAATCCTACAAATACAGCTCTTCTTCTATTTTGAGGCACTCCATAATCAGAAGCAGTTAATATTTTATAAACAACAGTATAACCTAAGACAGAGAAATCTTGCATTATGGAATCTTTTACAATCCCTCCCCCAATGGATAGAATATTTGGGACATTTTCCATTACAAATGCCCTTGGTTTAAAATAATTCACGAATTTAACAAAGTTTTTATATAATTTGTTTCGTTCATCATCAATTATTCGCTTTCCGGCAACCGAAAAACCTTGACAAGGGGGGCCGCCAATTATTACATCTATTTTTTTACCGTTTAGAGTTGATTCAATATCTTTTGGTTCTAGCGTAGATAAATCGGCACAAATTCCTTTTGAGTTTTTATGGTTATAATTAAAGGTAGTTATGGCATCTTGCCAAGCATCTATTCCAAGAAGAATATTAATCCCAGCTTTTTCAAATCCAAGTGAAAGACCGCCACAACCGCAAAATAAATCTAAAGCATTTAACATCTCTTATATATATCAACCTCTTTTCCGTATATTATCCCATGCGTTAGGGCATGGAACATCTGCGTAGCAGTTCACCGACATCCGTGTCGTAACGAGAACTTCGTTCTCGCAGAAATAGATTGCTTTTCAAGAACGCGACATCCTTGTCGCGACCAGAAAATAAAGACACGGTTGGCGGGGAATGGAGCGGTTAGCGGAAGTGTGGAACGCCTGACCGTTGCGAAGCAACGGTAACGCCCAACTTCTAATTACTAAGTCCTCACTCCTAAATTTCTATACATCAATCTCTGCATTACTTAATAGGTGTTCCTCGATGAACTTCCTTCGCTCTGGGGTATTTTTGCCCATGTAGAAGGATAGCAGCTGCGGGATAATCTTAAGCTGGCTCACTTCGACCGGGGTTAGGTGCATTGTCTCCGGGGCGATGAACTGCTCGAACTCTTCCGGATTGATTTCACCGAGACCTTTGAACCGGTTGACCTCGCATCCTTTTCCGAGCTTTTTCTGCGCGGCATCCCGCTCGGCCTCACTGTAGCAGTAGATGTTTTCCTTTTTGTTCCGCACTCTGAAAAGGGGAGTTTCAAGAATGAAGACCCGGCCGCTTGTGACGAGCTCCTCGAAGTAACCCAGGAAGAATGTGAGCACGAGGTTTCGGATGTGGAAGCCGTCGTTATCGGCATCGGTTGCGATTACGATTTTGGCGTATTTGAGGTTTTCCACTGAGTTTTCTATTCCCAGAGCCATCATGAGCTGGTAAAGCTCGTCGTTCTTGTAGATGTCGCTCTGTTTTTTGCCGTACATGTTCTCTGGCTTTCCTCGGAGAGAGAAGATTGCCTGATAGTCGGCGTTGCGTGAGTGGGTCATCGTGCCTGAAGCAGAATCACCCTCTGTGATGAAAATCATTGAATTCTCGCCTTTTTTTCCGTCCTGAACGAAATATCGGCAGTCCTTCAATTTTGGAATTCGGATGCTGACTTTCTTTGCGTTTTCTTTTGCCTGTTTCTTTACGCTCGAAAGCTCGGTGCGGAGTTTTTCGTTTGCTTCGATTTTTGCCTTTAGCCGTTCCGCTGCCTTCGGGTTCTTGTGGAGCCAGTTGTCCAAGCCCGACTGAACTTCACCGACAATCCATGCGCGGATGTCTGTGTTTCCGAGCTTGTTCTTTGTCTGGCTTTCAAAAACCGGGTCTTTTACTTTGACCAAAACAGCTGCCGTAATTCCTTCGCGGATATCCTCTGATTTATAGCTTGACTGGAAGAAATCGTTCACGCCCTTGATGAAGCCTTCTTTGAATGCCGCAAGGTGTGTTCCTCCGTCACTTGTGTACTGTCCGTTTACGAAAGAGAAATAATTTTCGCCGTAAGAATTTGTGTGGGTGAAAGCGAACTGAAGGTGCTCGCCTGTGTAAGAGCCGATTGGGTAGATTGTCTCGGATTCAAGCTCTTTTGTGAGAAGGTCGAGAAGTCCGTTCTCGCTTGCGAAATCCTGACCGTTCAGGCGGATTGTGAGGCCTGAGTTCAGGTAGGCGTAGTTCCACATTCGTTTTTCGACATATTCCATGTTGAAGGAATATTTTCCGAAAATCTTCTCGTCCGGGACGAATTCAAAATATGTGCCGTTTTTTGTGCCCGGTTTTACCGCGCCCGATTTGTTTGACTGTAATTTTCCTTCGGCAAAGACAGCCTCAACGCATTTCCCGTCTCGGATTGAGATTACGCGGAAATATGATGAGAGGGCGTTCACGGCCTTTGTACCAACGCCGTTCATGCCGACCGAGAACTGGAAAACATCATCGTTGTATTTGCCGCCCGTGTTAATCTGGGAAACGCAGTCCACGACCTTTCCAAGCGGGATTCCGCGTCCGTAGTCACGCACTTTTACGCGGTTGTCTTTGATTTCGACATCGATTTTTGTACCGAATCCCATGATGAATTCGTCGATGGAGTTGTCGATGACTTCTTTTAAGAGAATGTAGATACCGTCGTTCTGGTTTGAGCCGTCGCCGAGACGACCGATGTACATTCCGCTTCGCAATCGGATATGTTCGAGAGCATCCAGATGAAGGATTTTGTCGTCTCCGTAATCTTCGGCTTTAACTTCTTTTTGTGCTTTCCCTGCGTTCGGGTCGGCCTTTTTTGCGGCCTCAAGCTTTTTCTCGGCCTCGGCAATCGCTTTTTTGTCAGATGCTAGTTTTTCAACTTCGCTGGCTGAGCCTGTCGAAGCCGCCTTCTTTGACTTTGCGACGGTCTTGGCGTTGTCCCACGCACGGAATGTGCCTGTCTCGTCGATTCCGGCGACAGGTTTCTTTGATTTTGAAGAAACCACAGATTTCACAGATGACACAGATTTTGTTTCTGCTTTCTGAACGCCTTTTGTGCTTGAGGTTGTCGCTTTTTTTGTTGCAGTAGTTTTCTTTTCTGCAGATGCTGCCTTTGGCTCGGCTTTCTTTACTGTTGTGCTTGCCGTTGTTGATTTTTTTGCGACTGTTGTTGTCTTTGCTGCTGAACTTGCAGCTTTTGCGGTGGTTGTTTTTGCAGATGCCACCTTCGTTGTTTTTACCGCTTTTTTTGTTTCTGCGGCTTTTCCCTCATTCTCTTTTTTAGTTCCACCCATAACATACAAGTATATATAAGAAAAGAGAAGTAGTCAATTTTTCGCCTTTCCTACATTATCTTTCCTTCGTTCCGAAATCCTTGCTCTCAAAACTGGTTTCCGAAATTACTCAGCTGCGTTAAATAGCTTTTCTTCATCCATCAAATTGTGTTCCAAAAAACTAAAATATCCTGTTTTTGTAATTATGATGTGATCCAGAATTGAAATCCCCAAAAGCTCCGCGGCCTGATAAAGCCTCAGCGTAGTCTTAATATCTTTCGAAGAAGGATTTGGATTTCCGCCCGGATGATTGTGGCAAAGCACGATGGCCGAAGCATGTTCCTTGATTGCCTCCGCAAAAACTTCCGGCGGCCTGATTATCGCCATATTGCTTGCTCCTATGCAAATTACGCGGATTGAAATAATTTCCATGGAACCGTTCAGCGACACGCATAGAAAATGCTCCTGCTTTTGCATGGTATAGCTTTGGATATATGGAATTATGTCGCTCGGGCTGTCCAGTGCCACATCGGGATTCTTGCCGATTCTCCTTCCGAGTTCTAATGCCGCCGCGATGATAAGGGCTTTTGATTTTCCCATGCCGTTTATTTTAACAAGATTTTCGACCAGATTCTCAGAATTTGATGACATCACGATTTCCAACACTTGCCTTGCAAGGTCTTTTATCGGCGTTTGTTTCGTTCCGCTTCCTAAAATCAACATGATAAGCTCCTCATTGCTCGGAAAAGACAATCCGTGCTGAATCGTAAGCTCCCGGATTTCGATTTTGTTTTTTTCTTCAAATTCTTCAACTGATGGAAATTTAATTATTCTGCTCATAATTTCTCCTGTATATATATAGGAAAAATTTTTGCATTTTTGGCAATGTAAATCGAAAATTCTTCAAAAAAAGTGAAAAAAATCAGAATTTTTGAGGGAAAGCCGATAATCTGAGCATGGAAAAATTAAATTTTAAAATCAGAATCAATTTCTTATGTTTGAAACATGCTTTTTTTGTTGTTTTTGGAATCATCCTCACATCAACAATTTTCTTTTCGTGCGTGACCCCGCCTGCCAGGGAAGAATGTTCGCGCGAACTTTTGGGAACTGGAATCAAAAATCAGGAGCAGCTTGTTAAATTCTTTATGAATCACAAGCCGGACGGCGACAAAGCAAAAGTCACTCGTCTTGCAGGATTTTATATTGAAGAAGCGGCAATCGAAGGAATCAATTCTGATGTTGCCTTCGTTCAGATGTGCCATGAGACTGGATTTTTGAGCTTCGGAAACCTTGTTTTGCCGGAAATGAATAATTTTTGCGGACTTGGCGCGATGGATGCTGAGCACCCGGGAGAATATTTTGAGAGCGAGCAGATTGGTGTGCGCGCCCATATCCAGCATTTGCAGGCCTATGCCACAACGCCGGAAGTCGAGCTGAAGCAGGAGCTTGTTGACCCCCGCTACAGCTGGCCGCACAAAGCAAAACTCGCCCATACCGTCCACGATTTAACCAAAAACTGGGCCACAGACCCGGAATATGGAACTAAACTGGACGGACTTCTTTCAGAACTTAGCCAATGGTAGTTCCAACATAATCTTTGCCGTCGAGGATTGCGCGAATATTTTCGATGTTTTTTCCGCCGGCACAGATTACCTTCAAGCCCATTTCCTGAGCTTTTTTGCTTGCGATTGGATCAAACGGACAGTTTTTGCCCGGAACCCATTCGTCACCGACCATTTTGCGGAAGTCTGCCCAAGAAATTGAATCGAGCGGCTTTGCATCTGGATTCTTGCGCGGATCATCGGTGTAAACTTTTTCGATATTTGAAAGATTTACAACTGTGTCCGCGTTGAATTTTTCTGCCAGAAGGACAGCATCGTTGTCAGTTGAGAATCCTGGCTTCCAGCCGGCTGCAAGCAAAATCTTTCCAGTGAAGTCTTTTGCAACGGTCGGGTCTGTTACGACAGCCTCTTTGCACAAATCGCCGAAACTAGCCTTTACGAACTGAGCGTTCAAACGAGTCGCCATGATTCCAATCCAGTCAGCCGCATCTGTTCCTGCATTTTCTGCTGTTCCTGTAACTTCGCGGAATGCTTTCTGATAAATACGAGCAGGACCACCGCCACCGACAACCAAAATCAATCTGTCATCAGGATTCTTTGAAAGGAAATCCTTTACCATCGCAACGAATTTTGAGACAAATTCAGTGTCTGGATACTCAGGCGCAACAATAGAGCCGCCAACAGACAAAACCTTTGTGTTCATAAAACCTCCTAATTCCTCATTCATAATTAATATAAGCCGAGTACAATCGGGTCGTTCCAGAGTGAGCTGTAGTTTACATTTCCCTCGCTGGATTCTTCCCAGATTGACTGTAAAGCGTACGTTTTCGGGCGGTAGACAATCTTGCTGTTTTGAGAAATTGTCTGCTTGATTATATTCCAGCCTTTTGAGAACGCAATATGCTGGCCGTCCAGGTTGCCGAAGTAGAATTCCGCGTTGTTTTCGACCGGCCTGAATGATTTGTACGGTAAGCCCATTCCAAGCGAAATATCCGCCGGAACCCAACCAAAACCTTCGAGATAAAATTCAGTCCACCAGTGCGCCTGCGTTTTCATTTCTGAGTCAACAAGAATTCCCGCGATAGGCTGGCTTGGAATCCCGACCGCACGGAGCAATGTTGTATAGAAAATCGCAAAGTCGTAGGCATCGCCTTTTTTTGATTTGAGCAAATCCAAAGGCGAGGCGTCACTTTTCCGAAGCTCATCCCGGATTTTGTAATACTGGATTAGATAATCATAAATCAGCTTAGCCTGCCTGTACGGATTTGTTTCGGTTTTCCCGTTCAGCGTGATGATTTCCTTTGCAAATGCCTTGACCTTTTCGTTTGAACTTTGAATCAGATCGTCCGCCTTTACGGAATTTTTGAAAAGAATCCTTGATTTTATGTCCTGAGAATACGGTTTAACCGCCTTTTCGTTGATTTGAGTCTGAACCGCGTAAGTTGAAACGACGAAATTATGGCTGAACCTGATTTTTTCGCTTTTTGACGTCGCTTTTTTTAGTTCAAGCTGATGAATGACCGTATTTTTGTAGTCAGAAATTACCGGCTCCGGAACACATTCCGTAAGCTCGACCATCGGCTGCCATGAAAGTGCAACCGGTCGCGGAACCCTGAGAGTGATGTTCGTGCCGTTTTTTGTATCGATTGAGTCGATGTCGGAATTCAGCTGAAGGATGTAAGTTTTCCTTGTGCTGTAAGATTTTGTTCCGGCCGCAAGCTTGATTTCTTCGTTCACAAAATTGCTCTTGCCCTTGTCCGTTTCGACATAGACCGTGCCAGTTGCCGCTCCGTCAGGAATGCGTACCCTGATTTCAGAATCACTCCAATATTCGTAATCGTAATCGCTTTCACTTGCGCTGATTACGCCGAAGTCAAAGTCTGCCGTAAGCTCGCCCTGGCCGCTTCCCAAAGAACTTTCCTCTGCGTTTGCCGTGAATACGACCCTGCTTGCTCCACGTGCCGTTCCGAAGTCCGAGCCTTTGATTGTGAGGAGTGTGCCGTAGCTTCCAGACGGCGGAGTGATTTCAGTGATGACCGGCTGCAATGTCTTGATGTTCTTTGGAACAGCCACAGGAATTCCTGCCTCATTTGCAAAAAAGCCCGGTTTTGATTTGCCAGATTTTGTTACGACGATGACAAGACCGTCCTGCACATTGCTAGGAATCGTGAGCTTGATTAAATTTTCTGTCCATGTGAGATAGCCCGAGGCTGTGATTCTGTTGCCGCCGATTTCGACATAGTTGGTGCCGCGGATTGCCCCGAAATTTGTACCACGGATGACCATTGTGTCGCCCGCCTGACCGACTACAGGAATTACCGATGCGATTACAGGTATTTTCTTTGATTTTACTGTGGCGACTGAAATTGCGGAAAGTGCCACGACTATTATGAAAACATAAGAAAGCACCCTGAATAAAGAGTACTTTCTGAAAAGGAGAGAAAATGTATTTTTGAAGCTTCGTTTACTGCTGTTCTGTTTCGTTTTCTGTTTCATTTGGAAGTTCCATTATCTCCATATTATTACCGATTTCATGAAAATTTGGAACAGAAAACTTGATGGAAGATGATGGAAAATCCGGAATGAAAGGATCTACAGCCGTAAGCCGCTCGCGGAACCGCCTTCCGATTGAAGGTGCGTTCTGTGACTGCCGTGTGCCGAAAGAAGTGCTTGCGCCGTAGCTTGATGCGAGGTTTGTCGCGTAGATTGTCTTTTGCTCGACAGACAAAGTTTCAGTGCTTTCTGATGCAGGGGAGTCTGCCTTTGCGATTGCCGTGCTTTCAGAAGCTGGGGCTGGAGCGGCCTGTTTCTGCACGGACTCAGCCTTTTTTGGCTCAGATTTGACGGCGAGCATTTTCGGCAAGTCTTCCTTGTTGATGTTGCCGTCAATCACGACATCTTTTTTGGCGATTGGCTCAATGCTCTTTTCCTTCATTATTGAGATTGCCGCAACTGCCGTTTCCTTGGCTTTGCTGAGCGAATTATAATGAAGCGGAATGAACACGACTGCGAATACAGCTGCCGCGGCCGCAAATGATGAAGCGTATTTGATGAACGGAGTGACGAAAGATTTTGGCTCTCCTGCAAATTCGACGTTCTTTGCGTAACGCATTTTTGTCTGCAATCGTGCAAAACTTTCTTCGATAAATTGGTCCGAGACTGATTTTTCGTTTGAATCTTCCTGCAAAAGCGAGTGAAGTTTTTGCATTTTTTCAAGACGGGACTTCTCGCCCGAATCCGCCTGAACAATGCTTTCGTACTGAGAAACAAAACTCTCGGGCATTTCGCCGTCGATGTACACGGAATGTAAATCTTTTTCAAGAGATGTAGACATCATCAGCCTCCAATATCTTTTCAAGCTGCTCTCGCGCACGGAACATGCGGATTTTGACATTGCCTTCGGTAATGCCGAGCACCTTGCCGATTTCCTTGTAGTTGAGGTCTCCGTATTCGCGCAAAATAAGAACTTCGCGCAAACCTTTCGGGAGTTTGTTGAGAGCTTCGAGGGCAATTCGCTTTGCGTCTTCTTTGAGAAGATTTGTGTCCGCACTTTCGGAAGACTTTTTGCTTTCGTAGAGAACTTTGTGATAAGCCTTAGCCTCACGGGTCTTTCGTTTTGCATAATTGAGGCTTGCGTTTTTTACGACACGGATGAGCCAGAATTTTGCATCGTCAAGGCTTGGAAAGACCATTTGTTTTTCACTCGCCTTGATGTAAGAATCGTGAACTAAGTCCTCAGCTGCCTCTTCGTCATTCACAACACGCCATGCCACTTTGTAAAGCAGCGGAAATGTCTCGTTGTAAATGGCCCTGAAGTCAGACGGATTGCCAGCCGCATAAGTTTTGTGAATCTGTGAATCCGTCATTTTCCCTTCCTCGCATATACTAACAATGATGTCTGATATTAGTTACAAATTTTTGTTATTTTTTTTAGGGCACTGCCGCTTTGCGGCCGGGCTATCCGCCCTTCGCTAAATGCCCTACAGGATGTAGGGTAAAAGCTAAGAGAGAATTTTCTGAAAGAAAATTCTCGTTGGAATCACAAAATCCAAGGATGGATTTTGTGTTCCTTAGTCTCTTTTCCAGGTCGGCCCCTGTGGGGTGTCTATGATTGTGATTCCTCGGGCTGCCAAATCATTTCGAATCTGGTCTGCTTTTGCAAAATCCTTTGCTTTCTTGGCTGCTGTTCGCTCTGCAACAAGGGCTGTGATTTCTGCTGCTTCCGGGTCTCCTGCGTGGTCGTCAAGATGAGCATTTGCTTCCTCGGCCTGTTTTTTTGCAATCTCAATTGCGTTCTCAATTACAGAGAGCGAAATAACTTTGTCCATCGTGAAAATGTCTGCCAAAGCTGCACTTGCTTTCTGATTTTTGCCGTTTGAAGCTTTCTGTAATGCCGAGAGAGCGACAGGAGTTGCCAGATCGTTCTCAAGTCCTTCTTTAAATCGCTTGAGGTTCTCGCTTTCTGTCATTGAAGAAGCGATTTTTCCCAAGATGTCTGCAAAGTTTTCTTTTGTAAGCTCGATTTTTTCTTCGTCTTTTGTTTTTTTGATAAGTTTTGCAACTCGCTCATTTAATGCTGCGCGACCGTTTTTTGCGCTCTCCATTCCGTCAAGAGAGAATACGAGCGGCTTTCGGTAGTGACCGCCCAAAAGGAAGAATCGGTAGTCGAGCGGAGCGTAGCCCTTGCTTGTGAGTGAATAGCCTTTTTCGGCCGGCAAATCTGTCTGGAGCGTGATGAAGTGCCCGCTTGATTTGGACATTTTTCCGCCTTCAAGAATAAGGAATTCGTTGTGAAGCCAGTATTTTACCCACGGACCTTCCTTGCGCTCTTCTTCTGTAAAGCTTCCTTCGCTCTGAGCGATTTCGTTTGTGTGATGAACAGGAACATGATCGATTCCGCCTGTGTGGATGTCGATGTGCTGACCGAGATATTTCATGCTCATTGCAGAACATTCGATGTGCCAGCCAGGATAACCGCGACCCCACGGAGAATCCCATGTCATGGCCTGATTTTCAAATTTAGATTTTGTGAACCAGAGAACGAAGTCGCCAGGGTTTCGCTTGTTCTCATCGATTACGACTTCTTTGCGCTTGCCTTTGCCTGCGACGAGTTTTTCCAAGTCAAGATTTGCAAGTTTGCCGTAATCAGGGTAGGTTGAGATGTCGTAGTAAAGGTTTCCGCCAGCCATGTAAGTGTGGCCGTTTGCCTCAAGCTTTTTGATAAGCTCAATCATTTCGTTGATGTGCTCTGTTGCCTTACAGATTACATCCGGGTGGCGGATATTGAGGGCATCGATGTCCTTCATGAATGCTTCGGTGTAAAATTTTGCGACTTCAAGAACGCTCTGGTGTCGCTCTTCGGCTGTTTTGAGCATTTTGTCGTCACCGTCATCGCCGTCGCCAGTGAGGTGGCCGACATCCGTGATGTTCATTACATGCTTGATGTCGTAGCCTAAGAATTTGAGTGTCTTATCGAGGATGTCAAGGAAAACATAGGCACGAAGATTGCCGATATGCGCATAATTGTAAACCGTAGGTCCGCATCCGTAAAAACCGACATGATTCTCATGAATCGGCACGAATTCCTGCATAGTGCGTCCCATTGTATTGAATAATCGTAAAGCCATAATATCACCCTTTAAATTTCTCACAGAGGGCACGGAGTTCACAGAGAGTGTGTTGAACAAGGTATATTTGAAATATCTCTGTGTTCTCTTAAACTCTGTGAGGAATTTAAAAGTTCTCTGTGGATAAACCTCTGTTTTCTTTCTATAATATTCTTGATGAAAACTATAGAACAAATCGCACAATTTTTCAATGATAGCGAATATTTTACAGGAAGCGTTAAAATTAACGAGAATCTTGCAAAGCATACCACGATGAATGTCGGTGGTGAAGCAAAACTCTTTTTGGAGCCGAAGGATGGAGAGAGCCTTGTTTTTGCTGTGCGTTATTTTATAGAGGAAAATGTAAAATTTTTTGTGCTCGGCGGTGGCTCGAATGTGATAATCAGTGATGCTGGTCTTGATGCGGTGATTTCTACCCGAAAAATGAATCAGGTAAAATTCCTCACAGAGGGCACGGAGCACACAGAGAGCTTGATTGAGGGTGAAAAACTTCTTAACCCTGAAAGCCCTCTGTGCTCTCCAAATCTCTGTGAGAAATTCAAAAATCCTTTAAATCCGTGTGAATCCTCGTTAATTTTGGAAGTTGATTCCGGTTCTTCCTGGGGCAGCGTGATTTCTTTTTGTAAGAAGAATAATCTGGGCGGATTTGAGAGCTTTTCGGGGCTTAGCGGAACTGTGGGGGGCGCTCTTTTTATGAACGCGACATGCTTCGGGCTAAGTGCCTGCGACAATTTGCTAAGCGTGCGCTATTTTGATTTAACAGACGGTAAAATCCACGAATACGAGAAAGTTGATTCCGACTGGGGGTATAAGAAATCTCCGTTCCAAATTGGAAGAAAAGAATTTGATGCGGATGGACACGAATTAACTCGGATGAAAAATGGGGATTTTAAGGGGGAACCCCTTAGGAGTGGGGGTAGCGGAAAACGCGATAGCGGTTGTAGCGAGGGGGAGACTTCCCCCTTCCCATTGCTAACTGCTCATTGCTCATTGCTCATTTCTAAAATAATACTTTCTGCAAAATTTTCTGTCAAAAACGGCTTCGATTCCAAAAAATCTGAAAAGTGCATGAGTGAACGCCGCGAAAAAGGGCATTTCCGTGCACCAAGTTCTGGCTCTGCCTTCAAAAACGACGCGGTTCACGGAATTATCGCGGGCAAAGTGATTGACGAGTGCGGATTGAAAGGCTTTTCGGTTGGTGGCGCGCAGATTGCTCCGTGGCATGGAAATTTCATCATCAATCCTGAGCGAAAGGCTACGGCAAGAGACATCAAGGAACTTTCTGCCCGAATCAAGGAGATTGTGCTCGAAAAGACTGGATTTTCGCTTGAAAATGAAATTTTATTCATAGAATAGAAAAAAAATAGAGACAATTTTAAACTTTTGCGTTATACTGAGAAGAAGGCGGATAAAAAAGTGCTTCAATTATCATTTGTAACTTTTAAAAAAGACACTTATGTTTTGGTCGAAGGAAAAGAAAATCCTGACCGTTTTTACATTATTCAGAGTGGGCATGTAAAAATTACTCATCAGACAGAATTGCCTGGTGCCCAGAATGTCGTTCTCGGTCCTGGTGATTTCGTAGGTGTTATTTCTTGCATGGCACGCCGTGCTCAGATTGAAACCTGTATAGCTATGTCCGATGTTGTCTGTATTGCCGTTCAGCGTGATCAGTACATCGAGCTGATTGAGAAAAACACTGCCGTTGCTCTTAAAATTATCCGTACTTTTGCTAACCGAATGCGTGTCGTCAATGAGACTCTCATGGAGCAGACTCAGTGTGCGACTTCCCGTGAAGATTACGAGCAGTTATATAATGTCGGTGCATATTTTGATTCTCAGCAGCAGTTTGATATTGCTTTCTTCGCTTATTACCAGTATGTCAAAATGGAAAAAAACAGCGAAAATGCAAAAAAAGCTCTCAAACGAATCGCTGTTCTTAAGCAGCGTGTAAATGCGCCTTATGTTGAGCCAAGCCAGGATATGATCCGAAAATATCCGCGCGGTTCAATGGTTTTCTCTGAAGCTCAGAACGGCCCAGATATGTTCATCATCAAGGCCGGTTCAATCAAAATCTCAAAGGTCGTTGACGGCACCGAGGTCACTCTTGCCATGCTGAAAACTGGCGACATGTTCGGTGAAATGGCTTTGCTTGAGAAAAAGCCTCGTTCTGCAAACGCAATCGCCATGGATGACTGCGTTCTCATGTCAATCAACATGCAGAACTTCAACCAGATGGTCGCAACTCAGGCTCAGATGGTTGACCGCCTTACAACAACCCTTTCAGAGCGGCTTTGGTCTATGCAGAGACAGCTTGCAAACACATTGCTTCATTCAAATCCTGTCGCCCAAATGACTGATATGCTCGCGCTTCAAATCGAAAAAATGCGGGTTAATGTTGGAAAAGGCACGCAGTTTATGACTAACTTCACGGTTGAGGATATTGCGACTATGTGCGGTCTTTCAAAAAATGATCAGGCCCGCTGCCTTTACAATTTCATGAATTCTCCGATTGTCAAAATTGAAAAGGGCAAAATCTTTATTCCTGATTGTCTTGAGCTTTTGAAGCAGGCTGAATTCTACCGAAAGCAGTTCCAGCGTCAAAGCCAGAATAAAGACTAAAACTTATCAAAAAAAAACCGAAAATATAACTGATGAAAAAGATTTTATTCGCAGTTTTCGCGTTTTTTCTCTCAGCACAAATTTTCTCCCTGCCTAACGGATATTCTTCTGCAAAATTGGGGATGGATATTGATTCTTTAAAGGAAGCTCTCAAAAAAGATCATCAGTTTGGTTACCGCGGGGACAGGGATGTTTCTCTTTCTCCTTCGGACGGCCAGTTTTTGATTGAGACTGACGGCTCGCAGTTCGGATTTTCTTTTCTGGGCAGATGCTGGTTTCAGTTTGCGAACGACAAGCTTTATATAATCACCCTCAACTTGGACAGGAACAAGGTTGATCATTATTCAGTCTTCTCAAAACTCTGCGAAAAGTACGGAAATCCTGACGAGCTTTCGCCGAAAAAATCAGTCTGGCGGGACGGAGATGTGATTCTGTCACTGGAAAAGCCTCTTACTCTCAAATACACGGATGCAAAGGCTTTCGACAGCAAAAAAGATTCTTCAAATGTTGAAAAAACAACTGCCGAAAAAGCCCGCGACAAATTCTTGGATTCATTATAAAAATTCGACTCTGATGCACGCGGATAAACGCGATTTAGGTATTGTATTTTATGCGAAAAATTTTCTTTTTATTCACGATTTTCTCATTGATTTTTATTTCTACGGCATGTACTTCCTCTAATAAAAGACTTCCTGTTAAAAAACTTGTGCTCGTGAATTCGGAGGGCAAGGAAATCGTCGTGAAGGCGGAAATTGCCTCGACTTTTGATGAGCGCAAGAACGGCTTTATGTTCAGGCAGGAAATCCCTGACGGCACGGGGATGCTTTTTATTTTTGAGGAAGAGCAGATTCTGGACTTCTGGATGAAGAACACTCCGCATCCGCTCTCAATTGCTTATATCGACAAGAACGGAAAAATCCGCGACATTCTGGATATGACACCGTACAGCCTCGCGAATATTACGAGCAGCACAGAAGTCCTTTATGCGCTGGAAGTTCCGCAAGGCTGGTACGGCAAGGTGAATGTAAAGGTTGGAGACAAGCTTAAACTGAATTTTTAAACATCCAGTTTAGAAAGTTCCATTGCGGCGATTTTGTCATCCGGGTCGATTTCAAGAACCGTCTGGAAGTAGCCGGCAGCCATGCCTGGATTCCCTTCCTTGAGAGCCAAATATCCCAGATTTGAGATGATTTTTGTATTCTCGCTGTCTTTGGCCAGGGCTTTTTCGAGCAGTTTTTTTGCTTCTTTTATGTTGCCCTGCTCCAGAAGACAGATTGAAAGCTCGTTGTAAGTGTCGCTTGTGTCGCCGCCTTCGAGCGTGAGTGCTTTTTCAAATGCCATCTTTGCCTCATCGAAGCGGGCGAGTTTTCTCATTCCCCAGCCAAGCATGAACCATGCGTTCCAGACATTCGGGTTCTTTTCAAGGAATTTACGGATTTCCTCAACGCCTTTTTCTTCTTCGCCTCGGTCTATCAGCTGGTATGCAGCCTTGAAGTGGTCGTCGTCCATGTTGCGGTTTGCGATATTGTCCAGAATCTGCTGCGCACGGTTCTTTTTATAGACTCCGTTTTCGCCAAGCTCCTCGTCCTTTGTGTCGCATGTCAGGGCAAGGTATGTCTCAAAAACATCTTTTGCTTCCCTGTACTTGTGCTGCTTGAGGTAGTAGAAGCCCGCGTTGAAGAAAGCGTCCGGCAAAGGCGGTTCTGCTTCGAGGGCCTCGCGGTAGTAGTTGAGCGCGTCTTCATCGTAGGCATCGGCATCGTCGTGAAGACCTGAGCGGCGGTAAGAATCTGCACGCTGGTCAAGGAAAAGTGCCATGTTGAGGACGATTGTCATGTCTTCCGGGTCAAAGCCGTGGAGAGCGCGGAAAATTTCTTCGGCAAGCTCAAAGTCTTCGTTTTTTGCCTTGAGAATTGCCGCTTCACCGAGTTCTTTCTTTAGGTTTGGGCGTGCGTGGCTTAAGATTGAGCGGTAATACAAGATGTGCTCGTTTTTTGGATCATAAGCCATGATTGTGAGAAGACCGGCAAGAATCTGCTCTTCGGTAAGTTCCTTCATGTTGAATGAGCCTGGATCGTCATCAGCCTTTTTTTGTACCGGAAGAGGAATGGTTGTGTCGAGGTGGAACGCTTTGTCTGAAAGTGAGAAACCTTCCGGAATGTCGATGAAATAAACCGAGTCCAATGGAGAAGCTGGATTCATAAAAACTCCTGAAAAAAAAAGAATTGAAAGATAGTAAAAAATACGCCTACCGGAAAACCGATAAGCGTTTTGCTGACTGGAATTAGTTTTGTGTAGAAGCTGCAGGCTGTTGCTCGGCGGGTTGTGGTGGAGCCGATTGAGCTTCTGCTGCAGGTGCCGCAGCTTCGGGAGCCGGAGCAGCCGGGGCTGGCTCGGCCTGAGGCTCGGATGCCTGTGCCATGACCGCAGCCTGTGCTTCCTGAGCAGCCTTTTGCTGTGCAATTTGTTCGGAAGCAGAGAGCTGAACCTTGCGGACGGCCGTTAAGTATGTGTTCAAGTGCATTTTGAAAGACAGAGGAAGCGAACTTTCGTCGAATTTGAGGCTCGCGATACAGATGTCCTTGCGGCCGGGAATTAAATCTGCGGCAACGATAGTGCCACGGATGGATAGTATTTCGCTCGGCTCGTTGAATTCGAGACGGAGAACTGCTTCTTTGCCTGTGAGAAACTGCGACAAGCCGATAAGAACAACTCTTGCTCCTGAGAAAGAAATGTCGCGTACTACACAATGACGCGGAACGCTTTGAACTACTACATTACATTCTTCTTTTGCAAGGTTGAGCTTGCGTTTGCTGTCTTCGTTGATTGGGATACGCTCTTCGCGGCGGCGAACTGCATTTGCGTTTGCCTCAAGCAGACGGCCGCAGATTTCGATAAGGTCATCCGGCGGACGAGCCGTGAACTGGAGCGTTACGATAACCAGGTCTTTGGAATTCATGTATGGGCGCATTTCAGCAACCCTTGATGAAACAAGGAAGGTTATGATGCCGTCGTCTTCCTGCTCGTTGAAGCAAAAGCGCAGATTGGCTGTCGGATTGTTCTTTGCGGCAAGAGCCTGAAAAGCTCCGCCCTTTGTGCCGACAATAATCTTGGCATGCTGGAATGACGTTGAGTTGATAATGCAAGGCCACTGACCGCCGTTACATTTTACATAGACCTGGCGCGGATCGAGACCGAGCGCACGAATTATGTCTTTTGTGAAAGTTATTTCTGTGTCGCGGTATTGGTCATAATATTTTGTAAGCTGTTGGCTAGTAGCAATTCCCATATCCTTAATAATACCTTATAAAAACTATATCGTCAACAAAATCATTTGTTTTTGAAGCCTAGAAAAACGGCGGATTTTCTGCGGGTTTTGTAGGACAGGGCATTTTTTCCGTTTATGAAAAGCGAGCTGGAACCGCCACCGTCCATCTGCATGGCATCGCTTGCGCCGAGCGAGAGAATTATGTCCGCACATTCCGGGTAGGAAAGGCCGGTGCTTTGAGATCTCTTTTCTCCTTCTACTACAAGAAGATAGAGAGTCCTTCCGTCTTTTGAAAGCCCTATTGCCGTGCGCGAGTCCTTTGTTGCTGAGAATGGCTGTTTCTGGAAATCTTTGAGAATTGTGAAAAATCCTCCAAAAGCAAAGTCATATTCAGTGAAGTCTTCCCTAGTCTGATTTTTGAAAATCTTCGCGCTGTAACCCGAATCTTCTTTTTTAAGGCAGAGCGCGCTGTATTTTTCGATTGGAGGTGATATGAGTTTTTTTTTGGCAACATGGATTCCACAGATTTTGCGAGTTGAGCTGAGCAGGGAAACTTTTTTGTTTTTGTATATGCCGTCGAAGGGCACGGTGTTCACGCTGATGAGCGATTTTGTTTTTTTGGCGAATTCTTTTGCGGACATTCCCTTGAAGAATTCGGTTTTCTGGCCGTTTTTTTGAATGAAGTCTTTCTCAGAATTCGGAAAAGTTTCTATTGATATTGCTTCGCTTGTAAGGTCGATTTTAATGCAGTGGTATCGGAGCGGGGTAGTGTTGTCTTCGTGGAAAAGATATTCTGCCCAATCTGCATCCTGAATTTTCTGCCATTGATCTTGAAGCGGCTTTTGTAAAGAATTGTTTGTTGCACAGGAAAGAACTGCTAGTATTGGGAGAAGTGAAAGAATGGAAAGAAAATGCCGTAATGCTTTTTTCATATAAAAAAACCTCTGCAAGATAGCAGAGGTGAAGTTCCTTAGTAAGCAGAGCGCGAATCGTGTGATTTGCGAGTCTTCTTCATCATTTTGCGCTGAAGAGTCTTGTTCTTGCGGTTAAGGATTGTAGATGGTTTTTCGTAGTACTCACGCTTTTTGTATTCGCGGATGATACCTTCTTTTTCAACCATTCTCTTGAAGCGTTTTATTGCTTTCTCGAGGTTCTCTGTATCTTCTACCAAGATTGTTGCCATTGTGTTCACCTCCTCACTACCGAAGAATCCGTAAGTTCGGAAAGTTTATCATAAATTACGGATGTATTCAAGCGTTCGCCAGCATGTTTTCCAAAGAATCTTCGTGTCTGTGCAAATCTTTTTCCTGTTTTTCGCGGTTGAGATCCATTACGAAGCTGATGAAGTAATCTTCGAGCGTTTTGTGAGGGCCTGGAATATTGAGCCTTTTTCGTGCGCGCGCATTGTCACGGCGGAGAGAATATTGTTGGAAGAAGTCGCGGTAATCTTCGCTGACATCGGTTTTGACATCAGTGCCGAGGAATGAAGAGACTTCATCACGGCCGATTGCGGCGATTCCTTTTTCACGCAGAAGACTTTTGAGCTTGGTGATTTGCTCATAAGAGATTCCGAAAAGAAATTCTTCCATTGCTTGATTTACGCCCTGCTCACCGAGCTTTGTCTTGATGAACTGAGACCATTGCTCGTCGAGCTGGAAGGAAATCATGATAAGCTCGCTTGTACCCATCATTGTGCCGAATGCAGGGGCAAGCCTTGTCCTGGCCTTCCAAACTGACTGCAAGACCGGGGAAATGTCGGAAATATTCTGGTCGGCGCGGTGTTCCCAAAGAAGAAGAAGCGCAAGTGCAAGCTGCCGGCGGGTTTCCATTGTCAGGCTTGTGTCCCTGATAAGGTTGAGATAGACATCCTCAGCAAGGAGAAGGAACATCATGGAGATTGTCTCGTCATGGATGAGCGTTATGAATTTTGGATCCAAATCCGCTCTTTTTGCAATTTTTTCGAGTGATGAGAAAGTGTGCAATTTTGCGACGAGGAAGCCCTTACCCAGCGTAGCTTTTGACGGAAGCTGCAGGGTTGTATCGCCTTCACGGTTTGAGTTGATGAGAGAGTCGATTAGGGATGTAGGCGTGCGTGTGCCACCTGTTAAATCAGCGCGTTCCAAAAGTGAAGGGAAGCTTGCGATTGATATTGCGAGTTTTTTGAGATCGTCAATTCGTTTGTTTAAAGGCGCAAGCTGGTTTGCATGTTCTCCAGTTAGGCAATCACGGAGTTTGTGAACTAACTCCCTCTGGTGCTCCGTGAATACGATGATTCCAGTGTCGATTTCTTGCTGAGACTGTTCGGATTGATTGAAGAATTCATTTATGTCAACGGTTGTGAATTCTATTTTATTGTCGTTCATGTCTGTTACCGTAAAATGAAGCTCCGAAATCGTTGTAATTCCAGATAGCTTATTATATCACATTTTTGTCTAATTTCAATATTCTTTCGTGCCGATTGTAAGAATATGAAAAAATATGTCTTTCTGTTATTTTTGACGGTTTTCTCAGTCGCCGCAAGTTTTGCTGCTGAAGACATTTTGATTCATCCTGAGGACTTGCGTTTGGTCTACGATGACGGCGCGAATTTTGATTCAGCGAAGGGCTATCATCTTTATATAAGGAAGAAAACCCGGATTGAATCCGTCATGCTCGTTGAGACAACGAAGGATCCAGAAGGCAAGGAAGACAATTACGCTTACCGTGCGCTTGAATATAATTCGATAAACGGAGATGAAATCCGCTACCTTAACGGAAAAGTCCTTGATTCGCCGGGGGCAAAATATCCGCTGATGGACTCAACGCCGGAGCCTGACCCTGTTTTTGGCGAGGCCTTCCACATCTTCATCCCTTCAGAAATTGCTTATGGCTATCCGTGGACCCGAAACGGAGTTCTTAAAATCGGTCGCGGAACATTCATCAACATCCGCTCTTTTGAAAAAAAATATGGTGACTACACCGGAGACTATGCTGACAATCCTTTCATGTTTGATTTAGGAAAAGCCGTTGCGAAAAAAAGGCCACTTCCGCCACCTGAGCCTGAGCCTGATTTTCCTGAAATTGAGGAGCCTGCTGTAAGAGAGCCGGAAGTTCCTGCGCCTGTCCCGGAGCCTTTGGAGCCGGAGAGCGTGGATGAGGAGCCTGAGGTAATTCTTCTTACTGATGATTACAATCCTGATGCGGCGGAGAGCTTTAAGAATATCGCGGCTTTTGGCGGCGGAGAAATGGTCTACTCGAAAGGCCCGGAGACTCTCCCGGATGATATAATGGCCGCTTTGGATAGAATCGGTAACAAGGATGAAGCCGATGTCGTTTTCGCGATTGACACCACCGGCAGCATGAAGGACGATATTCAGAAACTGAGGAAAGTCTGGATTCCGCAGATGTTCGAAAAAATAAAGGATTTTAAAAGCCTTAGACTCGGACTTTTGCTTTACCGCGATTACGGTGACACTTACAAATGGATGAATCTTCCTGTAAAGAAATTTGAATTCACCGATAGAATCGAAGATTTAAGGAAGAATCTGAATGGATTCCATATTTACGGCACTGAGGGCGGTGACATTCCAGAGGCTGTTTATGAGGCACTTTTTGCCTCGCTTGAATATTACAACTGGCGCAGCAGTGCGGAACGGAAAATCATTCTGATTGGCGACGCAGAGCCGCATCCGAAACCTCGTGGAAGCGGAAAATATTCAAAGGAACTGGTCGCAAGTCTTGCCGAGCAGAAAGGCATAAAAATTGATGCGATAATCGTGCCCGACAACAAAAGCGACCGTGGAAGATAACTGCTGTTTTATCCGTGGATTATTTCTTTTTCCTGATTTTGTCCATTTCGAGCTGTGAAAGCTTGCTGTATGAGCCCGGAAGCGAGCCTGGCTGTGCGTTTTCGTAGATGCTCAAAATTTCGGTGAATACAGCTTCGGCCTGTTTGTATTTCTTTTGCTTCATGTACAAGTGTCCGATTTCATAAGATGCCTCAAGATAAACATCCGGCGTGTCGGCAAATCGTTCGGTGACGGCCTGATAATAGCACAAAGAGGCCTTGTATCTGCCGTTTTCAAATTCATTCTGGCCTTTTTGGATAAGCTCCTGCGCCGTCAAATCTTCAGGAATTTCTTTTGGCACTGACGAGCAAGATGCGAAAATTGCCGCAAAAAGGGCGGCAGCAAAAATTGATTTTAGAGTCGTTCGTTTCATACAGTAATAATAACAAATCAAAAGAAAAAAGGAAACAAGCAAACTGGGGGCGTTGCGGGGTGCGGTTCTGGCATAGCCCTTACCGAGACTCGTCTACAAACTCGTCTTACGAGTTTGTTCGCCTAATGGCGACCGACTCCCTACCCCGCAGAGGGGGTAGGCGACGCGCGGTTCAGGCATAGCCTTCACCGAGACTCACCTAGAAAGTCGTCTCACGACTTTCTTCGCCTTCGGCGACCGGCTCGCTAAGGGGGAGACTTCCCCCACTTTTTGTGTTAAAATAATTTTATGTATCACTTCATCGTAAATGTTCATGGGGGGAGTGGCAAGGCTTTCCTTAAATGGAATAAAATGCGTGCGCTTTTAAGGGCAAAAAATGTCGAATTTAAGGTTCATGTTCCCCAGAGGGTAGGACATGCCACCGAAATTGCAAGAAATATTTCTTCTTTGCCCGAAGATGACATTAAGATTGTCATCGTTGGCGGCGACGGAACGATTAACGAGGTTCTTAACGGAATCACAGATTTTTCTCGCGTGAAGATGGGACTTATTCCGACTGGTTCAGGCAATGATTTTACCCGCGGAATGAAGCTTCCACGGCACAATCAGAAAAAAGCCCTCGACATCATTCTGAAGTCAAAAGGTGATACAAAAATTGATTTGGGGCGTAGCACGGTTCTTTCGACTGGGGATTCGCGGATTTTTGGAATCAGCTCAGGTTTTGGACTTGATGCGATTGTCGGAACCGGGATTAACGAGGCTAAAATCAAAAAAATCCTTAACTGGGTGCATTTGGGCAAACTCAGCTATGCTTTTTTGACCGTGCAGACTCTTTTTACGATGAAAACTTATTCTGTTTCGCTCAAATTTGATGATGATGCGCCGCTTTTCTTCAATAAACTGATTTTCCTTGCGGCGATGAACTTTAAGGCTGAGGGCGGCGGCGTTCCGATGACTCCAAAAGCCAGGGGCGATGACGGGGAGCTTTCAATCTGCATGGCGGCAGGGGTGCCAAAGTTCCTGACATTCCTTCTGTTCCCGCTTCTTTGCATGGGCTTGCATTCTCATTCCAAAGGATTTTATCTGCGCAACTGCAAGTCTCTTGTGCTTGAATCTGATTCAAAGAGCATCCTTCACACGGACGGCGAGCTTGTCGGCAATGTGGACAAAGTGAAATTCGAGGTTCTGCCTCAAAAATTGACCATGCTGGTTTAAGGGAGTCTCATTCTGGAAAAAAACGCGGATTCAGCATCTGTTTTCTCATTTTGGAAAGATTTGACTCCGAATCAGTCGGCTTTTCTCGAAAATTCTGTCCGCACAGAGGTTTTTCTGGCCGGAAAATTGATTCATCGCTCGGAAGAGGGGTGTCGGGGGCTGATGGCGGTCATTTCTGGCAGCTTGCGAGTTTATTGCGTTTCTGAGGAAGGGCGTGAAGTTACTCTTTACCGGGTTGAGTCCGGCGAAATCTGTGTTCTTTCGGCTTCGTGCCTTATGGATTCGATTGTTTTTGATGTTCTGATTGAGGCTGTTGAAGAAACTCGCGTGCTAATGATTCCGTCGGCAGCTCTTCACAAAGTCGAGCAGGAAAATCCGCTTGTGGAGCTTTACATTTACAAAAACGCCACGGAAAAATTTTCCGAAGTTCTCTGGACGATTCAGCAGGTTCTTTTTATGAAAATTGACCAGAGAATTGCGCTTGCTTTGCACGATGAGAGATTGCGACAGAAGAGTGATGTCCTTTCTATTACGCATGAAGATTTGGCAAAGCAGATCGGCAGTGTGCGCGAGGTTGTTTCCAAAACGCTCAAATATATGGAAGAAGAAGGACTAGTCCGTCTTGGCCGCGGCAAGATTGAGATTCTGGATAGGGATTTTAAGGTAGAAAACGACCCGCTTGCGGGGCAAAACTCACGAGGTGAGTTTTGAGTGAGTCTCGGTGAAGGCTGTGCCTGAACCGTGTCTTTTGTGTAACTTTATCACATACCTTTTTTGATTTTCTGGCTATCCTTATGCTAAGAGGTGGCTATGAAATCAAAAAAATATGCCCGGGTAGATGAGTCTCGGTGTGTGGCCTGTGGGGCTTGCACGAATGTTTGTCCGCGCGGGGCAATTTCTGTCGTTCAGGGATGCTTTGCGCGTGTTGATTCTGAGATTTGCGTGGGCTGCGGCTTGTGCGGTAAAACTTGCCCTGTGGGTTGCATTTCTCCTGTAGTTCGGGAGGGTGCGGCATGAAAACTAAAAAATGGTACAACTATCTTTGGATCTGGTCGATCGTGTATTTTGCGCTTGGATTTTTTAACATCCTTTTTGCGTGGCTCGGTATGGTTGATTTTATCCTTCCGCTGATTTTTGCAATTGCCGGCGGAAACAAGGCTTTCTGCAACAAGTTCTGTGGGCGTGGGCAGCTTTTTAATCTGCTGGGGGCTTCGCTCAAACTTTCCCGAAATAAAACGACTCCGCGTGCAATCAGTTCAAAATGGTTTCGCTACGGTTTTTTGGCGTTCTTCCTTACGATGTTCGGCAACATGGTTTTTCAGACATGGCTTGTGGCGAACGGTGCAGAAAATCTTCGCCAGGCTGTCAAACTATTCTGGACTTTCCGAGTTCCGTGGAAATGGGCGTATAATCCGGCATTTCTGGGTGAAAGCCTTGCATGGGTCGCACAATTCAGCTATGGTTTTTATAGCCTTATGCTGACTTCGACTCTTATCGGGCTTATCGTGATGGTGCTTTACAAACCACGGAGCTGGTGCACTTTCTGTCCGATGGGAACGATGACACAGGGCATTTGTAAATTACGATACAAAGAGGTACAAAAATGACAATTCAAGAAAGGGCTGAAAAAGCGGCGGATTTCAAAAGTAGAGGAGCTTGCAACTGCTGCCAGGCGGTTGCAAGAGTTTTTGCGGATACGGTTGATGTCAGCGAAGAAGATTTGCTCAAACTTTCTGCTGGATTTGCGGCCGGTATGGGCTGCATGGAATCTACTTGCGGTGCACTTGTTGGCGCAAACATGATTCTCGGCTTGCGTACAAACGGTGCTGGAACTGTTAAGCAGAGCCGCGAGCTTCTGGCAAAATTCCGCGAGAAGTGCGGGGCTGTCACTTGCAAGGACTTGAAGGGTGTTGCTACTGGAAAAGTCTTGTGCGAGTGTGACGACTGCGTTCGAAATGCCGTGCTTTCACTTGGCGAAATTTTGGGCTAGTCTTCCGTTTCAATAATAATATTTGGGCTGCCAGGAATATTCTTGACGAAAATCCAGCCTTTGCTGTCAGTTTTTATGTGAATTACACCGACATCATCTCTGCCAGCGAGGTCTGATTCCTGTAGCCCTGCAATGTCCTCAAAATTCTCGTCCAAAAAGACGAATAGCTTGCAATTTTTATTTGCAATAGCATAGCCGTTGTCATCGGCGAGCTGAACTTGTATTTCATTCTTGCCGTTGAGCGTAATGTTTTCAAGCCGCAAAATCTTTGATTCTTTTAAGCTGTCCAATTCTTCGTTTGTATACACGCTCGGCACTTTTGTCGCACATGACATGAAAAGGGCACAAATCAACGCTAAAATCGCAAAAATAGATTTCTTCATTTCAAATTTTCCTTAAAAAACAGGCTCCGTTTCGACACAGGAGCCTTATGTTTTGACTTGACTGAAGCCAAACCACAGTAGTTCGTCCGAGAATTTTCGCAAGAAAATTCTCGTTACAAATTATTGCGGTTATTTTATATAGACAATTATTTCATTAGTTCAGCGTATTTCTGAGCAAGTCTCTTTGATTTGACAGCAGCAAGTCCGCAATAGTTCGCAGGATTCTCGAAGAATGTTGCTGGATTTTCGATTCCGAGCTTTTCGAGCTGTGCTGTTATTTTTGCGAAAGCCTCTTCGTGTGTTTTGAGCACTTCAAAGAAAGTCTTTCCGCTCTTTTCGGCTTCAAGAGTGATTTTTCGGATAATCTCGTGGCCGTCGTTGACCCCGGCTTCGCCGAGCAAGATGTAAGCAGGTTCTGCAAGAACGCCGCCCTTGACCTTTCCGCCTGCTCCCTGAAGGTTTCGTGCCATGCCTTCTTTATCTGCCTGTAAGCCTTTTACAACGCTGTTCATGCGGGCAACTGCCATTGTAAAGCCTGAAACATAGTCAGAAATGAATCGCTGGCTTGCTGAGTTTGTCAAATCTCGCTGATGCTCTGAAATCTGGTCCATGTAGAAAGTGATTACGCGAGGGCACATTGCCTTCCACAAAGATTTAACGTGTTCGCTGTTCCATGGGTTTCGCTTCTGTGGCATTGTTGAAGAGCCGACCTGTGTGCTTGCAAAATACTCGAAAACCTCACCGATTTCGCTGCGTTGCAAGTTTCGAAGGTCGTCTGCAAGGTTTGCGATAATTCCGAATGCAACATTCATCTCCAAAAGAAGACGGAGAACATGCTCAGGCTCAACGAGCTGGTTTGAATATTCAGATGGCTTGAGCCCCAAGAATTCTGTGTAGATTCGCTCAAGTTCCTCAGGGTCTTTTACAATCATTGACGGACCGTTGTATGAACCAACCGGGCCTGCGAGTTTTCCAACGAGGTCATTTGAAAGTTCTTCGATGCGGAGAATTGATTTTCCGAGTCGGGCAACGAATTCTGCGATGCTCCATCCGAAAGTGATTGGAACTGCGTGCTGACCGTGTGTGCGTCCTACCTGTGGAGTTGCACATTCACGCTCTGCGATTTCACAAAGATATTTTTCGAGCTGTTTGAGTTCTGGAAGAACGACATTTTTGGTGACATCTCTCATTCGGCAGCTCAAAGCTGTGTCCAAAATATCGACCGAAGTTGCTCCCAAGTGAATGAGAGGCCCGATTTCGGCATTAACTTTTGTTTTCATGACATTGACAAGAGCGCGGATGTTGTGCTTTGTCTTTTCTTCTTCGGCGTAAACTTCTTCCGGGTCAATGTTTGCTGCAACATCGTCCAAAGTTTTTGCAAGCTCGTCGGTCAAAGAGCCGCGAACCTTAAGATGAGCCTTAACAAGAGCCGCCTCACACTTTGCACAAGAGCGGATTGAAGCCTGCTCAGAAATGTACTGTGAAAGTCCGTTAAAAGCCGCCTTCTCAGAGAGGGAATAGCGGTGGTCGATACAAGAGAGATTCTCAAAAATATTTCGTGTTTCCATGGTGCGAAATTATAGCAAAATTGAATGAAAGTTGAAAGTGTGGGAGGTGGAAAATGGGAAACGGAAAGTGGAAAGTGGAAAGTGGAAAACGGAAAGTGGGGGCTACGGCTTCGCCGTCGGGCTATCCGCCATTCCGCTGGCGCTTCAACCGCTCACTCACTCGCTTTCGCTCGTTCAGCTCGCGGTCGGCTCCGCCGTGGCTACTATCCCTAGCCCTCGGCTTTCTGCATCTGTTTTTTAGCCAGAAATCATTTCCTCTTTAAAATCTTCTGCCGCGCCCTGCCAGACTAATTTTCCTTCCTTAATAAGAATAATCTTGTCGCTTACGGTTTTGGCTTCGGCTATGTCGTGCGTGACCATGATTCCTGTGAAACCGAATTCTTTTTGCAGCGTGCGGATTTCCTGTGCGAGTTTTTTGCGCAATGGGGCGTCCAGTGCCGAAAGTGGTTCGTCCAGCAAAACTAATTCCGGCTTTATAATCAAAGTTCGTGCAAGTGCGACCCTTTGCGCTTCGCCGCCAGAAAGCGTTTCCGGGAATCTTTTTTCAAATCCATCGAGATTGAATTTATTGAGAAATGTTTTGGCAAGAGAGCGGCTTTCTTTTTTGCTCATTCCTTTGCATCGGAGTCCGTAAGCCACATTGTCATCAACTCGAAGATGTGTGAAAAGATTCGCCTTTTGGAACACCATCCCGATTCCGCGGAGGGCTGGCTTTGTGTAAGAAATGTCCTTCCCATTCAGCATGATTTTTGTATCGGTCGAAGTCGGCTTATCCAGGCCTGAAATCAGTCGCAGCACAGTGGACTTTCCGCTTCCGCTTGGCCCGACAATCGAAGTCATAGTTCCTTTTTCACAAGAAAATGAGACAGCAAGATGAAAATTTTCCCAGTCGAGCCGCAAGTTCTCTGCAAAAAAATATTCGTTCATAAAAAACTAACTCCTATTTCCTCATTGCTTATTTTTGAGACGGTTCGCCGCAGAAAAAACTGCCGCGCACAGGATTCCGAGAACAAGCCCTGCTGCACAGGCTTCATGGAATCTGTAGGAACTGGCCAGACGGTATGTAAAAAGCGAAAGATTTGAAAATCTTGGAAGCGCGAGAACCAAAGGCAAGGTTGTGTCTCCTGCGCTCACTGCAAAACAAAATCCCAGCGCGCTTAAGATTCCCCTTGAGCTTTGCGGAATGTAAATCCTGAAAATCAAATCCCGCTTCCTGTGGCTCAAAATCCGTGCCGCATCAATGGTCTCATCCGGGATTTTTGAAACACACGCATAAATCTGCCTGAATGCAAGAGGCCAGGTCAAAAAAACTTGGGCTGCAATCAGATGAACCACGGTTCCGCTTTTTACAAGAATTATAATCAGAACGCCAGTCACAACGCTTGAAATGCAGAGCGGAATCATCGGAATAATCCGCAAAAACAAAAGCCTGCCCGCAGAGTCAAAAGTCCTCAAAAAAGCCGCGTATGAGAATGCTGGAATTACGCAAAGAAAACTCGTTGCGAGCGCGACAGAAATTGTAGTCAAAAAGGACTGAAAAAATCCGCTCATCTTAAAGACACGGAGAATCGTCGAAAAAGTCAGAATCGATTTTGATGAGGAAACGGCGTTGTAAAAAATCGAAAACAGCGGTGCGATAAAAAAAAGTAGAATCAGAGAAAAAGTGAAAAATGCAAATATCCGCTCGGAAATTCCCGAAATCTTTCTGTCAGCCTGCTTTTGATAAAATGCGATTCCCCGGTTTTTGGAAGATTTTTGCTCCAGAAAAGCATAAAATCCAACGAAAATGCAGGCAAGTACGGTCTCAGTGATGGCAAACCCTGCCGCTTTTGAAAAATCAAGGCTTCCCCTTACTGTTTTGTAAATTTCAACTTCAAGGGTAGTACACCCAACGCCGCCAAAAAGAAGCACAATCAAAAAACTGAAAAAGCAGTAAAGGAAAACGAGCATACAGGACGAGACTATTGCCGGCATCAGCTGGAAAATCGTGACGGTTCTGAAAATCCGAATCTCACTTGCGCCTAAAAGCCTAGCCGCTTCTGCCTGCTGTGTCGGAATATTTTTCCAGGTGTCGTGAATACTTGCCATTACAGGCGGAAAATTGTAGAAGCCCTGCGCGATTATGATTCCTAAAAAAGTGTAAAGAAAAGTTACCGGCGGTTTTTCCAGATTGAAAAGAGACTTCAAAATTGTGTTGAGCGTTCCCGCCATTCCGAAAAATGAGACGAATCCAAGCGCAATCAGAAGTGACGGCATACACAAAGGCACCGTCGAGAATGAGAGAAGAATCTTTTTTCCGGGAAAATCCCTGTTTGCAGTAAAAAATGCCGCAAAAATGCCAATAAAAAGCGCGATAACTGTGGAGCAGAGAGCCTGCGCCACGGTGAATGCACTTACAAAAAGAAGATTTTGCACGGTTTTATTTGATGATTGAAATGGCTTTTTCTGCAGCTTCGCTCAAAAGTTCTGTGTTTACGGAAAGTGTTTTGTTTGGTTTTGCAGCCGCCATTGCGTAACAATCCGGAAGCCTGACATTTTTGTTTACCGGGTACATCCATTGAGTGAGTGGAAGCGCGGACTGGGCTTTTTCTGAAATCAAGAAATCCATGAAAAGTTCCGCTTCCTTTCTGTGAGGCGCATTCTTTAAAATTCCTGCTCCCTCAACCTGCATGTAATGTCCGTCATCGAAAACAAGGGCTTTGTAGTAGTCAATTTTGTCATATTCAAGATTTGCGGCAGGGCTTGTCGTGTAGCTGATTACGAGCGGAGCCTCGCCGTTTGTGAAAAGACCGTAGCCTGCGCTCCAGCCTGGTGCCATAGTGAGGACATTTGGCTTGATGGACTGCCAGTAAGCCGAAAAATCAGCGTCATCTGTAAAAACAGCCTTTGTCCATGCGACAAAACCAAGTCCCGGAGTGCTTGTGCGCGGATCCATAAGAATGATTTTGTTCTTGTAGATTGGATCTGCCAAATCAGCAAGGCATTTCGGTTCCTTAAACTCCGCCCGTTTGTCAAAAATGAATGTGAAATGGCTGTAATCGTAAGGAATCAGCTTGTCTTTTGTGCCGAGCTGAGCCTGCAAATTCGGATCGATGATTGAATCTGCATTTTGCGGGATGTACGAATCGAGAATATCAGCTTGAAGTGCCTTTATGGAATTGTTGTTGTCAATTCCGAGGATGATGTCCGCTTTTGGTGAGTCTTTTTCAATGATTGTGCGGCTTAACAGCTGTCCTCCGCTTCCGCAGTCAACGAAAACGGCTTTTATGCCAGTTTCTTTTTGAAATGATGCCGCAATTTTTGGTGCAGCTCCCCAGTCAGCGGCGAAACTGTCATAAGTGTAGATGATTACTTCGTTCTTTTTTGATGATTTAGAGTTTGTTTTGTTGCAAGAGATGAGCAGAAATGATGTCAAAAAAATAGAAGACAAAATAAACAGTGACTTTTTCATGAGTCCTCCAGTGAAAAAAAGTATATCGTGATTGTTTGCAAAGAGCAACAGAATTATAAATTCTCCAGAATAATTGAATCAAGACTATTTTTATGCTATCTTCTTCCATATATATTTTTTTGGGAGAAAATATGGGTTCTAAAATCGTTGTGAATAATTACGGTTCGTTTGATGTCACTATGGTCAAGGGCAAAGGCTCAACCGTTTACGACATTAACGGCAAAAAATACATCGACTTTCTTGCTGGAATTGCGGTCAACTCTCTCGGTCACAATTTCAAGCCTCTCGTAAAGGCGATTTCAAAACAGGCAAAAAAACAGATTCATGTTTGCAACTATTTTGTGAGCGATGTCGGTGTTGCTTATGCTACGGAATTGCTTGGCTACACAGGCTTTGACGCGGTTTATTTTGGAAACTCAGGCGCAGAAGGAAACGAAGCCGCAATCAAGCTTGCACGAAAATACGGCTATCTCAACGGTGGAGAAAAACGCCGCGTGATTTATACTTTGGAAAGTTCTTTCCACGGTCGCACACTTGCAACTTTGACGGCAACCGGGCAGGACAAATTCCATCCTGCATGTTTTGCTCCTTATGTTGACTGCTTCAAGACAATCAAGGCAAATGACTGGGAAGCAATCAAAACTGCTTTCGATGACACTACGGCTGCCCTTTTGATTGAGTGCGTTCAGGGCGAAGGCGGCGTAAACATCGTTGATGCTGATTGGGCAAAAGCGGCCGCCGATGCAGCACGAAAAGCCGGAGCAATCGTAATGGCTGATGAAGTCCAGACAGGCTTTGGCCGCACAGGAACATTGCTTGCGAGCGAGCAGCTTGGATTCAATCCTGAAGTCGTAAGCTTTGCAAAAGGCGTTGCAGGCGGCGTTCCGTTCGGTGGAATCTTGATTCGCGGAAAGGCTGCTGATGTTTTCAAGGCGGGCGATCACCAGTCAACATTCGGCGGCAATCCTCTGGCTTGTGCGGCAGGTCTCGTAGTTCTTCATGAGCTTACAAAACCAGGCTTCCTTAAGAGCGTTTCTGAAAAAGGCGAGTACATGCGAAAGAAAATCTCAGAATTCGGCGCAAAATGCGTCGGTGAGATTCGCGGAAAGGGATTGATGATTGGCGTTGATATGATTGAGCCGGTCAATGCCGTTGAAGTCGAGAAAAAACTCCTTGAAAAAGGTCTTCTTACATCAACAGCGGGCAAGAATACGCTCCGAATCGTTCCGCCGCTCAACATTTCTTACAAAGAAATCGATGAGGGCCTTGCGATTCTTAAAGATGTTCTTTTAGGCGAGTAAATTATCCGGCCAGAGCTTTAAGTTCTGGCCATTATTTTTGCCGTTTTTTCCAATCTTCTTGATAAAAAAGTCCATGTTCGTGCCTACGAAGATTGCGCAGTATGCGGTGATGATAAGCCCGAAGTTGATGTTCAGGATGATTGCAAACGCCGGGCTTTCGGTTTTGTTCAGTAAGATTCCAGAAACGACCATCATTAAAATCATAATGATGCCGGAAATTATCCATTTTGTCATCGAGACAGGCTTAATCGGGATATTTTCGAGCGCATCCTTGAGCGGAGTAGGGCGAATCGGCTCGCTCGCAAATTTTTCCGCCAGAGTCAGATATCGCGCCTGAGTCCGGCATTTTTTACAGCAGAGAAAGTGGAGCGTTATCCTAAGCGGAATCCGTTCGTATTTGTCCAAAGAAAGAAAAGTGTCCATTGTCTTTTCACAATTTTCATTCTTCATAGTAGCTCCTTAATTTTTCGCGCAGGATTTTTTTTGCACGGAAAATGTGTGATTTTATCGTGTTTATGCCTTCGCCGGTGATTTTGCTGATTTCTGCGTGCGAATTATCATAAAAAAAATAAAGTTCGACGCAGATTTTGAATTTTTCGGGCAAATCCTTGACAGCCTCTCGCACGGCAAGCACGGTGATTTTTCGGATCTGGTTCTTTTCTGGAGTCAAATCCGAGTCCTCAAGATTTTCTTCGTCTGAAATCGGAAGATATTCCTTTCGCCTCGTTTTTGCATTCACCGCCGTATTGTAGGCGATTGAAGTAAGCCAAGTCGGAAAGGAAGAATCCCCCTTGAAATTTGCAAGATTTGTGTATGCCTTTAAGAAAACTTCCTGCTCGAAATCCTCCGTGTCAGCTTCGTTCTTGAAAAAACTCATTCCCAATGCCCGAACCCGCTTTTTATAGCTTGAGACGAGCTTTGAGAAAGCCTTTGAGTCACCTGATAATGTAGCCTTAATCAACGCATTGTCGCGTTTTTTAGTTATCAGTTGTTCGAGGTTCATTGTTCCAGTCGTAAAGCCGGTAGAACAAAAGTAAGCATACTCCGATTGTCAGTGGAATCAGTCCGCCGAGCAAAGACGGTGTGATTCCGGCAAAAAGAACGAAGAAAATTGAGAGCATTCCTCCGATTCCTGTGAGCAAAAGCCCAGCAAGAAGTGTCGCGGCCTTGTAGTTGAAATTTGATTTTGATTTTTCGCCAGCCTTGATTTTCTGTTTGTTTTCGTGATGAATCCACAAAAGCGCGAAGAAAATTACTGTGCCGCCGATGAAAATGCCCACGATTGGGATAAGCGAGATGATTACCTGTGCGGCAGGCGAAGTTATGTGTTCCATTTTTTTACTCCTCAAAAAACTCAAGGGGGAAGTCTCCCCCTGCGCGCCCATTTCATTGGTCGCTACCCTCTCTACGGGGACACCCCGTAACGCCCCGTTTTATTAGACACAATCTTTTGGGTGAAGTTGCATTTAGTCCAAAAATAAATAATCGTTGAAGTAGATCTGGCTGATTTCTCCGAGAACTAAGTTTTCGTTCACCTGAGCCTTAAGCTCGTTCTTTATTTTTTCTTCTCCGAATTTCATTAGCTCCGCTTTTGTGTGGCCGGCAAAAAATTTTGTCATTAAAGATTTTAAGCTCTGGTGCTTGCGGTCAAGTTCCTCGTAAAAAGCCTGATCCGTGCCGTCATATTCAAACCATGGAGTCAGGACAATCACGCTTTTTTCAGAATTTTCATCCTCTTTTGTGAACACACGGATTTGCCCGATATTGTTGAAAGCCGTCTTTGAAGAAGAAACTGACTTTGGACTTGGATCTTCGCGCCTTAATCCCACCCCCGGATGAGCATTCTTCGTGCAAACCGCAATAGCCGTAACCGCCGTAATAAAAATCAAAATAACACTAGCCAACAACAAAAGAACCTTATTAAAATTTCGCATAATTATCCCCCTTAAAAAATTCACTTTTCATTTTTTACTTTTCCTCTTTCACCTTTTAGTTTTCACCTTTTAGCTTTCAGTTTTCCACTTTCCTTACCAGTCCGCTCCGAATTTCTTTTTGAATCCGGATTTTTCTGGCTCCGGCTGAGCTTTTTTTGCCTGCTCAGGATTTTCTGCATGCGGGGCGAGAAGATTTGAAAGCCGCGGATTCTTTTTAAGCTCTCCGCCCTTGATTTTGATATGGATTCCGTCGTCGAGCCAGTTTTCTTCAAGGATGATGCCGGTCTTGCGTGATTCATTCAAAAGATTCTGCTTGTCCATCGGAATTATGTAGCTAAGTTCCTCGCCCAAAAGCTCGTCGCAGATTTTTGCCGAAAGTTCCTCAAATCCTTCATGAGTTTTCGCACTGATTTTAATTGCATCCGGGAAGAGGCTTGTCATTTTTGCAAGTTGAGTTGGATTGTCCGCCAGCTTGTCGATTTTATTCAGAACGATGATTCGCGGAGTGTCCTCGGCCCCGATTTCTTCAAGGACTTTTACGACTGTGTTGTACTGGAATTCCGCCTTTTCGTCGCTTGAATCGAGCACAAGGAGAATGAGATTTGCCCGCTGAGCCTCTTCCAGGGTGGATTTGAAAGCATTGACGAGCGAGTGGGGCAGGTTCGAGATAAATCCTACCGTGTCCGTAAGAAGAATGTTGGCTCCAAAGCCCTTTTCTTCTTCGCTTGTTTTAATGGAAGATTTTAGCTGCAGTTTTCGGGTCGTCGGGTCGAGGGTGGCAAAAAGCTTATCCTCGACAAAGACATCGGCTCCAGTGAGCGCGTTCAAAAGAGAAGATTTTCCTGCGTTTGTGTAGCCAGCCAGTGCACAGCACGGAAGCGGAATCTTTTCGCGGCGTTTTCTCTGGGTCTCCCGGTCACGCACGACCTGTTCAAGCTCTCTTTTGAGCTGCTGGATTTTTTCGCGGATTTTTCGGATGTCAAGCTCCAGCTGAGTCTCGCCGCTTCCCTTTGAACCGAAATTTCCGCCTCGTTGACGAGCCATGTCGCCGTAAGAATGAGCCAGGCGAGGGCGCGCATATTCAAGCTGTGCAAGCTGAACTTGGAGAACGGCTTCCTTTGTCTGAGCACGGCTTGCAAAAATGCGCAGAATCACTTCCTGACGGTCAATGACAGGGATTTTTGCGAGTTTTTCCCAGTTGCGCTGCTTTCGCGGTGAAATCTCAAAGTCAAAAATAATCAAATCACATTCAAGTTCTTTTGAGAGAGCGGCAATTTCCTCTGCCTTGCCTTTACCGAATCCGTAAACAGGATTTTGCTCCATGCGGGTCAAAATTACGGTGCGCGCAATTTCGTAGCCCAATGTTTTTACAAGCCCGCAAAGCTCTGAAATGTCAGCGGCCGGTGCGCCAACGAGCAAAGCGCGAATCTTTTTATTCTTTTCTTCTTCGAGATTTATCAAATCCATGGTGAATATTTAACCACAGATTAACACGGATGTACACTGATTCTCAAAAAAAACTAAGTTTCAGTTTTCGCTTTCTTTCATGTTGATTTTCTATAAAATTTAGCCGAAAATATATAAAAGTATGTCTTCTGGCCAGAAGGTCGCTTTCAGTCTTTTGATTTCAGTTCTTGCGTTCTGCGCGTTTACGGTTGTCGCTTTTTCGGGGCTTTTTGACCTCCTCGAAGTGAATTTTTATCAGCCGATTGTGCAGGAAATCAAGCAAAAGAAAATCGACGAGATTGCAGCGGCTCAAAACGAATATTTCGATACTCTCATGAAGCGGTTCGACGCGTTTTCCGTCTCTCCCGATGTAAAAACATACGCAGAGACGCGCCCAAGTGATGAATCCGCAAAAAATCGTGAGATTCTTCGTGCCCAGCTCGTAACATCAACTCAGGCACTTTTCGGAATCCGAATCATCGATGACAATGGCCGCAATGTCTATTACTCGACATTTCAATCCGACATAATTTCTGGCAGCAAAGGCATTTCTTACCGTAATTATGATTCAATGGACGAACTTAGCTACGATTCCGTTCATTCAAAAAGACTTGTCGAACAGGCCGCTCCATCTGATTCAAAATGCCGGATAATAAAGGACGGTGACAAAAACAGGCTGATTTTTTCACTTCCTTTCTATAATACTCAAAATGAATTCACCGGTACGATTCTCTTTTACTGTGATGCTGTGAATTTCAGCCAGTTCTTGTACAACCGCAATCTTATTGACATCAAAGGATTTGCAAAACTTGTCACCGCGCAGAAAAATCAAAAAGAAAAATTCGATGGCTTCGGTGGATTTGTGTTCGGGCTTCCAAATTACGGTAAGCTTTCAATCGAAAAAGAAATCCTCGAAAACTGGCGTTCTGGCACCGAAACTTTCTGGAAGCTGAAGCCTGCCGAAAACCTCATGAAAACTCCCGGCGAAGAAAGTGAAATCCTGGACAAATCAAAAAATAATTCAGTCTGTGCGTTCTCGTACAAAAATTCCCGCGAAGATTTTGGCTTTATCACGCTTCTTTATGATGAAAACGAACTGAAATTCCCGCCTTACATAAGAATTTTGCTGCTTGTCACGGCATTTGTCACGCTGTATCTTGCAATTTTCCTGATTCTGAGCTTCAAGCATGATGATATCGTCGTAATCCGTGACAAAGTTCGCCGCTATGAGAATGAATTTTTCATCGGTTACAAAAAAATGGGTGATGGGAAGTCTCCAGAATACCTTGCTGAGCAGAAGCCAGTCCTTGAAAGGCGTATTTTAAAATCTCTTGGCAAAAAAGGTGAAAAGCACGCCGCCGAATTCAAATCAATTTTTGAAAGTTACTGGCAGGAAATGCTTGCATCATTCGGTGAATCTTCTCCCCTCTCAATTTCGTCTCATGCAGCCCCAGTCATCAATGCCGAAGAACTCAAAAAAATTGTTCGCTCGTCGCTAGAAGATATTTTGGAAAACGGAAAGATTCAGATTAATGCGGCGGTTAGTAGTGAGCAGAAGATAATTAGAAATGAGCAATTAGCAATGAGCAATTTTGAGGAGATGGGGGAGAGAGTTAGGAGTGAGAAGTTAGGAGTTAGGAGTGATGTTGGGGAAAGTCCTCGGGCGAAAGATGTTGATGATGTCGAAGAAATCCCTCAGGCGGATGATGTTGAAGAGACCGAAGAACTTGATGAAGTAGAAGAAGTTTCGGAAGCGGAATCGGTTGAGGAAGTCGAGTCTGTTGAAGATGTTGAATCACTTGATGAAGTAGAAGAAGCTGAAACTGTTGAGGAAGTTGAATCCGTTGAAGAAGCCGACGACCTTGATGAAGTTGAAGAAATCCCTGAGGCGGAAGATGTTGAATCACTTGATGAAGTAGAGGATGCGGAATCTGTTGAAGAAGTTGAGTCGGTCGAAGATGTTGAATCTGTTGAAGAAGCCGAAGAGCTTGATGCTGTGGAAGAAATTCCTGAGGCGGAAGATGTAGAATCGCTCGATGAATTAGAGAATGCCGAATCTGTTGAAGAAGTTGAGTCCGTTGAAGATGCGGAAGAAATCCCAGAGGCAGAATCCGTTGAAGAAGCCGAAGAACTTGATGCTGTGGAAGAGATTCCTGAGGCGGAAGATGTTGAATCGCTCGATGTAGTAGAAGATGCTGACACTGTTGAGGAAGTTGAGTCCGTTGAAGAAGCCGAAGAGCTTGATGAAATAGAAGAACTTTCTGGCGTGGTTTCTGAGGCTGATGTTAGCGATGAGCTTGAGCCTATATCTGACATCCAGGAAGAGCTTCGGATTGGTGACGGCCGTGATGCTGGCGATGATGGCGAAGAGACTAATTTTTCTACCGTTACGGAAGAAGAGCGGCTTCAGAAGTTTGACGAAGAGCTTGAAATGCTCCCGGAAGTTTCCGAGCACGAGGAACAGGCCCTTGATATGGCACGGACACTCGCTGCACTTCCAGAACGCCCGCCTCATTTAAACGATGATGATAATGAAGAACTTGACTCTGAAGGCTTGAGCCGAAAATTCACAAACTCAGAGCTGCATGATATTGAAAAACTCAAGGATGCTGCCCGCTCAATCGATGAGGTTGATACAAATCTTGAGGAACTTGAAACATTTGATCCGACAAAGAAAGGTGAGGAGCCTAAAATCGTTGATCCAGAAGAATACATCCCGCATTTGCTGGACAACAATGTTTCCTCGGACGATGATGTTTACAAGGATGAGGTTCTTCTTGAGAAAATTGAATTCGGTGTGCCTTCGTCTGACATTGTGAGCGACGATTCTGACGGAAGTGCGGCTGAAAATTTCGTTGCGGCTTCTGTCGATTATTCTGGCCTGGATGAAGATGATTCTGACGATGATATGTACGAGTCAGTTCCTGAGGAGAATGATGAAGAAAACGAAGTTATTTTTGAGAATCCTGCAGCCATTGACGAAAATCAAGATGAGAATCCGATTGAATCTGATGAGAATCCGGGTGAATCTGATGAAATCTCGAATGACATTCCGGATGAGAATCCAGCAGCCACCGACGAAAATCAAGATGAAAATCCATCACTCTCTGACGAAATTCATGACGAAATTTCGCAAGAATCTGAAAAATTTAGTGAAGAAAAAGAAGAATCTGCCGAAATTCAATATACTGAAATTGAAGAGCCTGCGCCGTCTGAGGAAGTTGCCTCTGAGCCTGCCGAAGATGAGGATCCGCTTGATGATGCGGACTATGTGGTGCCTCTGGAATATCCGGGAGAAAATATGCCTTTTATGTTTACAAAATTTGGTTCAGATATGAACTCAGAACTTATGGAACTTGCTCCAGCTATGGGCGATGCTATCGTTCAGGACAGCGACGGAACTTTCCATGTCACGGAGTTTTCTCAGCCAAACAAACTTTCCCTCAATATGGATTTTAAAAAACTCGTTGACTCTATTCTACGCTAGGAATTTTAAATGAATAAAAGCCTGCTGATTCTCAGCCTCGCATATCTTGTATTCGCCTTGCCTTCGTCATTCATGGATTCAAGGAAATTCAGGATTTCGTTGCCGTTTCTGGCTTTCGGGGCTTTAGCAATTATTTTCTGCAGGTTTTTTGTTCTTAGCCAGCCTTTCCTTCCATATTTTAAGAATCTTGCCGTTGCGCTCGCATCGGCTTTTTTAATTTATTTCTGCACAAGAGTTCTGACTGCCGGCGGACTTGGTTTTGGTGATGTGTTTTTCGGAATGTTTTCCGCATTGTACACAGGCTTTTACATGAATATAATCGCTACTGTTTTTGCGGCGTTGCTCGGCGTGCTGTATTATCTGTTCCTGGCGGTTGTTCAGAATATCAAAAAAAAGCAGCATATCCACAGGCCTCTGTTCGCAATTCCGTTCGTACCTTTTATTACGGCCGGAAGCCTGCTTTCTATGCTGCTGTTTTGGGTAATCGCCTAGCTTTTAGCTCTGCTGTGCGCCGCTACCGACAAGCCCTTGCATGAGCTGAACAACCAGATAAATCTTTTTGTAGACATTTACGCCAAGCTCTGCGATTGGAGTTTCGGCGAATCGTTCAAGCTCCTTCCAGTTTGTCATAAGCTCCGGTCGGTTTTTCTGATAATCCTCGATAAGAAGTTTTGTAATCTTTGCGAAAATAATCAGCTGCTTTGTCGCGCTTACGATATATTCACGCGCAATGTTGTTGTTGTCGCGCAATGTTGTTTTGATGATGTTTGCTGCTTCCTTGTCCCGGTCTGCCCGTGGAAGAAGAGTCTTGAGCTTTTTGCCGTATTCGCCGTCTTCTTCAGAAAGTTTTTTGTCGAAAATCGTGATTTTTTCTGAGTATTCAAGAATTGCGTTGTAAGCGTCGCTCATTTCTGCCGTAAAAGGCGAGGTCGTCCATTTTCCGCGCACAAGAACCAAATCCGCATACTGTCGGACATCCCTTTTGACATATTCAAGAAGAAATGCTTTGAGGTAGTTGAGCGGTTTTGTGAATTCAAATCCACCGAGATTCTTTTTGAGGAAATACGCGCTCTGCTCGTCTGTGTAATACTGGAGTGAAGAAATGTCGGTCGTTCCGAAAATCTGTTTGAGAAGTGCGTCAATCTTGGAATTCTTCTGTGCATTCTCAAGTTTTTTGACTGCCTCCTGAGCCTCATTCTTTGTTTTTTCGATGAAGTCTTCGACAATCAGCTCGCGTTTTTCTTCATATTTTGCGGCATAGAGCGGATCTTTTGTTGTGAGCTGGATAATCATCTCGAATACGCGTGAAGCCTTGATTTGATTGAGTCGCATCGTGATTTTTGTCCACTGGCTACCCTTGATAGGCTCGTTTCCGCCACGCATTGCCTTGAGAAGCTGGATAAGGTCGGTCCAGTCTTCGTTTGTAGGAATTGAATAAAGGACTGCGAGGAAATCCTTGAGGTCGTTTGCTATGTATGAAGCATCGATTGCGTTGAGTCGCGGAGATTTTGAGAATTCGTTCTCGCGGATTGTTGAATCGAATTTTTTGAGGATGAAATAATAGTCGAAAAGACAGAATGATTTGAAAATCAAAAGCTGGCGGTAAAGGCTGTCGATTTTCTGGATTTTAGCCTGATCGAATTCGCCTGTGAAAGCCGCGATGTCTGACTTCATTTTTGCCTTGAGCTGGTCAAAAGGCATTTTCTTTGAGTTTTCGACGATTGCTTCCTCGGAAAGTTCCTCGATGAGGGCCTTCTGATTGTCCGAAAGCCCGAAATTGATTACCGCTGTTTTGTACTGATTTGGATTTGGCTGACTGTTGAACAGAATCTGACACGGAGAGAGAGCCTTGTACAAATCGTAAAAGAATTTGCCCATGACAGGAAGTGCCTGATCCGAGCTTGGTTTATAGAATTTAAAATGTGTTTTTGAGAGCACTTTTGCGATGTTCTTAAGCTGTTTTTTCTTTGCGGCGTCCGCATCTTTTCCGCCGACCAGAGAGTCCAAAAGTTTCTGGAAGAATGATCCTTTGTTTGCCATAGTTTAAATAATGCAAAATTATTGATATAAAGTCAAATGCTTTATGCAATTTTATTTCAATTATATAGAATTTAGTTTTGTTTAATGACAAATATATTTTTTTTTGCTATCCTATAAAAGATTTGCGGTTCTTCTGCTTTTCTTCTGGAGGATTTATATGAAAAAAATTTTGGGTGTGCTTTTTGCATCCAGCCTGATTTGCGCGGGTCTTTTTGCGTATAACCCGCCAGCCGGAGGTCAGAATGTCCTTCGGCTTACCGAACCTCAGCTTATTACTGGAGCACATTCTGCTTGTGGTGGCGGAATCTTCGGCGTTACGCCGGCTTCAATAGTCAACAACCCTGCATTGACAGCATGGGAACAGCGCATCACTCTTGATGCTGCCGGCACTGCATTCGTCAGCACTAACAGCGATGATGACCACAAACTCGGCGGTGCTATTAGCGGCGGTTTGCTTATTCCTTCACGATGGTGCGTTTCAACGCTTCTTTTCCAGGGCGTATGGACTGAATTCATCGACATGCCTGTCGGGAACAGCCTCAATTTTACCGGCGGTGTCTCAAAAGATATCACTGATCAGGTTTCGGTCGGTATTTCAGGCAATTTCGGCCTTCTTTATGGTGATGCTACCAAATCTGACTGGTCTGCAAGTGGTGCTTTGGGAGCCTATTACAATTTCGGCGACCTCGGCCCTGTCTCAGATTTGCGCTTCGGTGTTTCAATCAACAATCTCGGAAAAGTCTTTACGAATACAGAAACTATCGGAATCAAATCTGCAAAAGACGAAGATTATGGAACAAAGCCTGACGCATGGCCTGGAATCTGCACAATCCGTACTGGCGTTGCGGCAGTTTTCATCAAACAGCAGGATTTCAATCTGGGAGCTTCTTTAGACCTTTCTTATCCTGGTTTCCAGAATGTCGTTGTTGATACCGGCCTTCAGTTCCAGTTCAGGGATTTCCTTAAAGTCTCTTCTTCATGGGAGCTTGATGCCCGCGAATTCGCTTACGATGCAAAAAATATCCTTCCTTCTGTCGGAGTCAGCTTCAAATTCCTGTTCAAATCAAAAGAAGGTTCTTACCTCGCACGAAAAGGCTGGGCTGAGAGCGAGATGACAGTTTCCGGAGCATGGAAGCAGATGTACAAGAATGTCAATGCAGTCAGTGGCGGCGTGCTCATGAATCTCGGCCTTGAGGACAGAAAAGCACCTGAAGTTATCTTGTGGGGAGAAGAATAAAAATGAAAAAATCGATTCTTGCATTTGCGGCGGTTCTTCTTGTTTCAGAAGTCGCCTATTCAGAAAAATCTCCTGTTTACATTTCTCCGAACAACGACGGCAAGCAGGATGTCCTTGAAGTTCCTTTCAAAATCAAGGAAAACAGATATGTCAAGGACTGGTCTTTCATCATCGAGGATGAGAAGGGCAATATTGTCCGCACAATCGGCAACAAGGAAAAACGAGAGTCAAAAATCACTTTCAAAACTTTCTGGAAAGCTCTTTTCACTCCAAAATCCGGCGTAACTGTTCCTTCTTCTGTCGTATGGAACGGTATCATGGATGACGGTGATGTTGCTCCGGACGGAACATATTACTACTACGCTACTGCAACCGATGACAACGGCAATTCTGCAAAAACAAAAAAACTTGTCGTCATCGTGGACAATACACCGCCAGAGGTTGATCTTGCACAACCTTCTTCAAATGAAAAAATCTTCGGTGAGGGCGCAAAACCTGTCCTTGCTATCCGCCAGAACGGTTCTGAGGAAGACTCATGGACTGGTATTTTCAGCGACGCAACAGGCAAGGCTGTCCGCACTTACAAATGGACTTCAAGTTCTCCGCTCAGCTTTGAGTGGAACGGCTCCGATGATTCTGGCAGCCCTCTTCCTGACGGCGTTTATACTTACAAAGTTTCGGCAACTGACCGTGCGGGCAATGATTCAAATCCTGCAACAATCGCCAACATCATTTATTCTGCCGACAAACCTGCTACGAACATTTCAATTTCTGGCAGCAAGTATTTCTCTCCGAACGGCAATGGAATCAACGATACGATTTCTTTCTTCGTAAAAATTCCTGTTCCTGATGCAAAATCAGTCAACAAACTTGTCGAATGGTCTGTAAAAATCAACGACAAGAGCGGAAAAACCGTAAAAACTTACAGCGGAAAAGACAATCCTCCGAGCAAAATCATTTTCGACGGCAAAACTGATTCTGGTTCAGAAGCCGCAGAAGGATTGTACCAGGCTGTCGTAAGCGCAAAATACTCGAATGGATATGTTCCTGATTTGGTAAAATCTCCGGAATTCACTCTTGATAAAACTCCGCCGCTTGCAAAAGTTAAGGCAAAAACTTCCGTATTCTCTCCTGACGGTGACGGAAATTCCGACATCATGGTAATCAGCCAGTCAGCCGCGAGCGATGCAGGTTCTCCTGTTGAAAACTGGACAGGTAAAATCATCGACTCGGAAGGCAATGCTGTCAGCCAGTTTGATTTCGGTTCATTCCTTCCAGATGAAGTTGAATGGAACGGTCTTGATGATTCTGGAAAACTTGCCGCAGACGGAAAATACAAATATGTCCTTACGGCAACGGATTTGGCTGGAAACTCTTCGGAATCAACTGTCAGCGACATCAACCTTGATACAAGCAAGACCGAGCTTTTGCTTGCTGTCTCACCGACGGCATTCAATCCTGCAGGAACAGACAAAGCTAAATCTTCTGTCAAACTTTCTCCTGTCGTAAAAGCCGGAAGCACAATCAACGAATACACTGTTGAGGTCAAGGACATAAACGGCGAGACTGTATGGGCGCAGAGCGGAACATCACTTCCTTCTTCAATTTCTTGGAACGGCCTCAAATCGGACGGAACAAGATGCGAGGACGGAAAATATTTTGCAAGCCTTGCGACAAAATCTGCAAACGGAAGCGAGGCAAAAACTTCTTCTCAGCTGTTTATCCTCGATACTGTCGCACCAAGCGTTGCTTTGAGCACACCTTTCACATTGTTCTCACCTGACGGTGACGGCAAAAAAGATACATTGAATGTCACTGCACAGACATCTAACGAAGATAAATGGACTGCAAATGTCCTCAATTCAGCGAACGAGGTCATGCGTTCATACACATGGCAGGGCAAGGCTCCTGAAAGCATTGTCTGGGACGGCACTGATTCAGCCGGAAACAAAGTTGAGGACGGAACTTATAAACTCGTAGTCCTTGCAGAAGATGCTGCCGGAAACAAAGGAAGTGCAGAAATCGGAAACATCAGAGTTGATAACCGCGAGGCAAAGGCTTACATTACGGCCGAGCATGACGCATTCAGTCCGAACGGTGACAACTTCCTCGAAACTCAGAAACTTTCACTTCGCCCGTCACTCAAAGACGGAGTTGATTCTTGGAGCGTTTCAATCGTAACTCCAGAAGGCAAAGTCGTTAAGTCTTGGTCAGACAAAGACCAGAAGGACATGCCTGCTGAAATCATCTGGAACGGCCTTGATTCAGAAGAAAAGGTTGCGGAGGGTGCATTTATCGCAAACCTCAAGATGACTTATGCAAAGGGTAACGAGATTGATGTCAATTCTTCATTGTTCATCTGCTCTATCACTCCTCCTCAGCTCACTGTAAAGACTGCTCCTCAGTATTTCTCTCCTGATAACGATGGTGAGAATGATGATTTGTACATCCAGCTTAAGGGCAACGATGTTGTTCCTCTCAAGAACTGGTCGTTCACAATCAAAGACCCGAACGGAAAGCCATTCTGGTCAACAAGCGGAAAATCTTCTATTACAGAGCGAATTATTTGGGACGGCCGCGGAAAGAACGGCGAGCTTGTCCAGTCAGCTACTGATTATCCTTACACATTCACTGTTACTGACACTCTCGGCATGACAAGCACTGTTGAGGGCAAAATTGAGGTCGATATTCTTGTAATCCGCGTTGGTGATGTCCTCAAAATGGCAGTTCCTTCTATTATATTCCGACAGGATGCCGCAGACTTTGGCGTTCGTGTCGTCGATGCAGCCGGAAATGTCAAGAAAGCCGGAATCACTGAGGCGCAGGCCGCAAACAACGAGCGAATCCTCAAGCGAATCGCACAGATTCTCAACAAATTCAAGAATTACACAGTCACCGTTGAAGGCCACGCAAACAGCATCACTGGCACCGAAGAAGAGGAGACAACTAACAAGCACGGTCTCGCTCTTGAACCGCTCTCGAAAGATCGTGCGGAATTCGTCAAGGCTAAGCTCAAGAGCTACGGTGTTGACGGAAGCCGCCTGAGCGCAGTTGGTCGCGGTGGTCGTCAGCCTGTCGCAGCCCGTGGTGATAAAGACAACGCATGGAAGAACAGGCGAGTTGAATTCATCCTTAACAAATAAATTAATCGAGCTGGCTCAGAAGTATGAGTCGGCCGATTTCCTCAAAAAAGATCCGTCTCAGTTCATGCACCGTTATTCCAGTGTGCGCGAATCTGAGACGGTCGCTTTTATTGCGGCGAACCTTGCTTTTGGCCGTCGCGAGCAAATCCTTTCACATGTCGAGCAAATCTTGAGTGAGGCGGGGCAATCTCCCTGCGAGTGGATTCTTTCCAAAAAGTACAACGAATTCTTCCCTGAAAATGATATTTCTTTCTATCGAATGTACACGAATACGGATATGAGACTTTTCTTTGACGGATTGCGTGTGATTCTTGAGTCGGCTGAGACAATCGGGGCATATTTCAAAGAAAAATGGGAAGGAGTTAAAAAATCCTCATGCCAGCAAAATCAAAAGATTTTTCTTCATCAGGTGATTTCGGAGGCTTTCCCGGCTGAGTGCAAGCTTCTTCCTCATTCCAAGGATTCTGCGGCTAAGAAGGTGAACATGCTTTTGCGATGGCTCGTGCGTACAAATTCCCCGGTGGATTTAGGGCTGTGGACTTGGTTTAGTAAAAAAGACTTGCTCATGCCGCTCGACACTCATGTCATGCAGCAGGCGAATGAGCTTGGCCTGATTAATTCAAAATCCGCGAACCTGAAAACAGCGATAGAACTGACAAAAAAAGTCGCCGAGGTTTTCCCCGACGACCCAACAAAGGCAGATTTTGCGTTATTTGGTTTGGGTATAGCCTCGCAGGAGGCGAGGTAAAAGCAAAGAGAGAATTTTTGGAACAAAAATTCTCGTACGAATCCGAAAATCCACGGAAGGATTTTCGGTTCGAAAGATTTCGCGTTGTTTGGGCTTGGTGTAGATCCTTAAACATTATATTCAATCGTGCTTCCGACTGCGGCTTTTTCTGCGTAGACCGAACTTCTTCCGCGATACGGATTCATCAGATTCATGTTACCGAGCTGTGCTTTGATTTTGCCCATCTGAGCCTGCAAAAGATTTCGGTTGCGCTCGTTCTGTGCGAGAACCTGCTTCTGAAGGTTTGCAAGGTCAAGCTGAAGCTGCTCCACGCTCGCATTATCCGCGACAGGAACTCCCGGCATGATTGCGTTGTACATTCCCTGCATCGGAACGATGACTTTCTGAAGGCTCGCAAGATTTTTTACAATCTGATTCTCAAGCTCTGCGTGGGCGGCGATTGAATCTCCGTCTTCCATTTCGATTCTTCCTTCCTGACTTTCGAGAACCATCAGATATTCCTGAAATTTATTCCTCTGCTGCTCAAGAAGTTTGCGGAATCTTTTTAAAATCGCGATTCTCTCGTCCAATTCTTCTTTCGAAAGTTCTTTAGCCATATCTTGCTCCTGATTTTGCACTTAGCCCGTGATATTGAGCGTTCTCTGTGCCTGCGGAACTGAATCTGCTGCCGTATTTTGTGCCGCAGATTCCCAAGCCGTGCCTAAATCCTTAATCATGCTGAGGATTTGGCGGAGTTTGCTTTTGTCCTGTTTGATGCTGATGTCCATGAGTTCTTTGTTAAAATAAACATAGAGGGACATAAGGTTTTGCGCGATTTGGCCGCCTTTTTCCATGTCCAGGGAAACCTGAAGCTCATTGATGATTTCCTGAGCTTTCATGACATGCTTTCCGAAATCCTCGATTTTTGAGGCAGGAATTTTATCATCGGCACCGAAGCATTTTTGTGCTGCACTCAGTTCCCTCTCAGCTCCCTGATAGAGCATTACGACGAGTTTGCCCTGACTTGCAGTTTTTACGGCCGTTGTCTGATAAGCCGCATACGGATTTCCAAACGCCATTGTTTTCCCTCCCGAAAACAGATATTCTCTATTATTTTCGGAAACTAAGTGAATGAGTTTAGATTTTTCTATTCACTAAAAGCGAAAAATTCTCTATATTTATAATAGCATATTTTATATTTGAGAAAACTAATGGCAGATACTAACGAAACAAAAAAAGACGAAGAAAAAAAGAATTTCGACAAAGATCCGTACAATTTTTTTAAATTAGACCCTGACAGTGGTGATGACGATCAGAACCGCAACAAAAAGCCTTTCAAATTTCCGTTTTTCACACTCATGGTCGCGGTTGTCCTTGCGCTTGCATTTGTGAACATGTTCCTCATGCAAAAGCCTGAGACTCTTATCGATTTCTCTGAGTTTAAAAAACTGATTGATGACGGAAAAATCGTTCAGGTTGAGATGGGCGAAAATGTTTTCATTGGTTATGGTCCCGAAGAATTCAGCGTATCGACTGAATCCGAAGAAAGCCTTGCTCTAAGGACTTTCCCGATTTTGAGGCGCAACCAGCCGCAGCCGACAAATCGCAAGGTTTACAAGACGACCGGCGTTCTCATGGCAAAGTTCATTGAATTCCTCGATGAAAAGGGCATTCAGTACAAATTTGTCACAAAACAGACTAATATTTTCGTTCAGATTCTTATCAATATCCTTCCGTTCCTCATTTTACTGGCAATCTATTTCTTTATGTTCCGCAAGATGACCGGCGGAATGGGGGGCTTAGGCTCTGTTTTTGGCGGTGGAAGCCGAAACAAAGCCGTTGATGAAGGAAAGGTAAAGACCCGCTTTGCTGATGTCGCAGGCGTTGACGAGGCTAAGGATGAGCTTGTCGAGGTCGTTGATTTCCTTAAATCTCCAAAAAAATACACTGACATTGGTGGTAAGATTCCTAAAGGCGTTCTCCTCGTAGGACCTCCGGGAACAGGTAAGACTTTGCTTGCCCGTGCCGTTGCAGGTGAGGCCGGGGTTCCGTTCTTCCGAATTTCCGGCTCTGATTTTGTCGAAATGTTCGTTGGTGTCGGTGCAAGCCGAGTGCGTGATTTGTTTAAGCAGGCTCGTGAAAAGGCTCCTTGTATCATTTTTATTGATGAGATTGATGCAATCGGTAAGAGCCGAATGAATGGATTCTCAAGCAATGATGAGCGCGAGCAGACTTTGAACCAGCTTTTGGTCGAGATGGACGGCTTTGACAACGAGAAGGGATTGATTATCCTTGCCGCTACAAACCGTGCCGACATCCTTGACCCGGCTTTGCTTCGTCCTGGCCGTTTTGACCGACAGGTTCCTGTTGAGCGACCTGATGTAAAGGGCCGTGAGGCAATCCTTAGAATTCATGCAAAAAATGTAAAACTTGACGATACTGTTGATTTTGAGTCTCTGGCACATGGAACTGTAGGTTTTGCAGGTGCAGATTTGGCGAATGTCGTCAACGAGGCAGCTCTTCTTGCTGTACGAAATGGTCATGACAAGGTTTCAATGACTGATTTCAACGAGGCAATTGATAAGGTCAGCATTGGTCTTAAAAAGAAGAGCCGAAAAGACAACGAAAAAGAAATCCGGCTTGTCGCAGTTCATGAGACTGGCCATGCTCTGGTCGCAGCTTTCACTCCTGATCACACGCCGGTTAATAAAATCACTGTCGTTCCGCGCTCTCACGGTGTCGGAGGCTTTACTCAGTTCCGTGAAGAAAAAGAAGAAAAGAATTTCTTGACCCGCAAGGATATGATTAACGAGGTTGATTCTTCACTTGGCGGTCGTGCCGCAGAAGAAATCGTGCTCGGTGATATTTCTACAGGTGCTTCTAACGACATCGCGCAGGCAACTGACATCATCAAGCGCATGATTACCGATTACGGAATGAGCGACAAATTCAAGAATATGACTTTGGGCAAAGGCGTTCTCGGAAATCGTGGCGGCGAGCCAAATCTTGTCCGCGAATTCAGTGAGGCAACCCAGAACTTCATCGATGAGGAAATTGCCCGGATAATGAATGAGCGTTACGAGCATGTACTTGCTCTCCTCAGAAGCAAAAAAGATTTGCTTGAATATATTGCAAACCGTCTGATTGAAGTTGAGACAATGGATTCAAAAGAATTCAATGACATTATCAAGGCGCATGAGCATTGCGAGGATTTGGCGGCAGCAGCCGTAACCCAAGAGGTTGCTCAGCCAGAGTCAAAGGAGGCAGAATAATGAAAAAATTCCTAATTACTAAATTCTTATTTCTAAGCGTTTTCCTTTCGTCATTTTCTGTTTCTGCACAGGGAATTCTTACAGCGTCGTCATTTTTTAAGTCGGTTTCTGAAAATTACTCAACAATCAAGGATTACGAAGCTGATGTTGATATTAAAGCTGGAAAAACTTCAATGAGGGGAAAGGTTTCCTATAAAAAGCCGAACCTTCTTCGAATTGACTTTTCAAGCCCGGAAGATCAGGTAATCTGCTTTAACGGCGATTTGCTTACAATTTATTTGCCAGGAAATGCGGCAATCTTGAATCAGTCAGTGGATAATTCGTCAAACAATGGCGCAAACCTTGCTACGGCGCAGGGATTGGCTTTGCTCGGCCGTTACTACTCTCCGGCTTATGAAACCGGTCAGGAAGCTGTTCCTCTTGAGGAAGGAAGCGAAGAAATGGTCGTCAATCTCGTGCTTCGCCGCCGAAACATGAGCGAGGCGTTTTCTATCATCAGAATGGCCGTCACCCCAAGCTCAATGTTAATCCGAAGAATTTCGGCTGTGACTCCTCAGGGTGAAACTTTTGTCTTTGATTTTAGAAATTACAAACTGAATTCTGGAATTTCTGACCAGCGGTTTATTTATGATCCGCCGACATCGGCAAACAATTACAACAATTTCCTTTTCTCGGAGTAATTAAAAAATGGAAAGCTATGGTGAAATCCTAAAAAAAGCGCGTGAAACACAGGGAATCGATTTTGAGACAATTTCCCGCGAAACTGCTATCACTCAGGAATATCTTCAGGCTCTTGAAAAAGAAGAGGCTGCTGTTTTCCCAGGCGAGCCGTATCTTGTCGGATTTTTGAAGACTTATGCTGATTACCTTGAAGTAAATACCGAGCATGTCCTTACATTGTACCATGCAAAGAAAATTCAGGAGACTCCGCCACCGCTTGCTCTGACTGCACGGGAACGCCCAAGATTCTTGATTCCGCTGATTGTCACCATCTGTGTCATTTTCTTGATTGGAGCAACTGTCGTTCTTACTCTTGTTTTCAGGGCAAGATTTGTCAGCAAGGCAGAAGACGAGTCTCTTTCAAGCGGAAATGAATTCAAAAAATACGAGCTTACAGAAAAGCCGTTCTCTGGCAGACTCTTCAAAAGCGACCAGCTTATCATGGGTACCGACAAAGGCAACATCTTCCTTACTGTCGCAGAAACCGAGGGAATCTTTGCACTGGAGACTCCTGCAGGCGTTCAGTATGTTGAACTTTCTGAGGAACTGGAGCTTGATGTTGATGGAAATTCAATTTCTGACCTTATCGTTTATGTCTCTGATGTTTCTCAGAAGAATGTTGACCGTGGAGCCGAGGTAAAAATCATGCTCAAAAGCTCTTCGAATGCGGCAATTGCTTCACCTGATGAAAATCAGATTCCTAACGCCGAAGATTTGCCGAAGGAGCAGGCTCGAACCGAAGTCTTCTCTGATACAAGGGCTTATCCATTCACAATCAACGCAAGCTTCCGTGGCGGATGTTTGTTCCGTTATCGCCCGGACCGAAAGGAAACTGTCGAGGATTATTTCGCAACTGGTGATATTGTCAACATTACTGCAAGCAACGGCGTGCGCCTGTGGATTTCAAACGGAAATGCCGCTAAGTTGCAGATTGTCGCAAATTCTAAGACTTATGATCTGGCTGTTCCAAAAGCTGGCGAAGTAATCGCTCAGGACATCAAGTGGATTAAAGATACTGACGGCCGATACAAGGTCGTAATTGTGGATATTGACTAGAAAGCGGAAAGTGGAAAACGGAAAATTAGCCTTTTCTGTTTTGCAAACTGAAATATCTGGAGTAATTTTTTTTTCATGAGATTTTTTATTGACCAGCATGGATGTGCTAAGAATCAGGTTGACGGTGAATTAATCATCAATCTCCTCAAAAAAAAGGACTGGGAACAGACTTTTGAGCCGACCGAAGCTGATTTAATCGTCGTAAACTCGTGCGGATTCATCGAGTCTGCCAAAACAGAGAGCATTAACGCTGTAATGAGCGCACGGCAGATGTACCCGAAAGCCAAGATTTTGCTTGCGGGCTGTCTTGCCGAGCGATATGCCAACGAACTCAAAGACGATTTGCTTGAGGCCGATGGCTTTTTTGGCAACGGAGATTTGAGCCAGATTTATAAAGTGATTGAGCCTCTTATGAAAGACGAGCGACCTGTGCTTGTGCCTGAGCAGAAGGGCGTTTGCTGTGGCGACCGTAATCTTCTTCTTTCATTTAAAGGCACGGCTTTCGTAAAAATCACAGAGGGCTGCAACAACCGATGCTCGTTCTGTGCGATTCCGATTATCCGTGGCGACCTTCGAAGCCGAAAAGCAAGTGAAATTATCGAAGAAATCAAAGATTTGGTCTCAAAAGGCGTGTACGAAATCAACCTGATTGGTCAGGATTTGGCGGCCTACGGCACTGGAGCTGAAGACAACTGCTTCGGCGACGGAAGGACAAAGTTGCCGAACGGAACGCCGGGAAGTATGATTTATCCACAGATTTCCACAGATTTGCACCGATTAGATATAAATGACGAAAACTCAATCTGTGATAATCTGTGCCCATCTGTGGATAAAAAAGAAAGCGGGCTTGCACGGCTTATCAAGATGATTTCTCAGATTGAAGGAACTTTTGCGGTTCGTCTGCTTTACATTCACCCGGATCACTTCAACGAAGATATTCTTCCGGTTATGAAGGCTGATTCACGATTCTTGCATTATTTTGACATTCCGTTCCAGAACGGCGATGATGCGATTATCAAATCGATGAACCGCGTAGGCTCTGCTCAAAAATACAAGGCACTCATTTCCAAAATCCGCGAAACTTTCCCTGATGCGGCAATTCGCACCACTTTCATGGCAGGTTTCCCAGGTGAAACAGAAGAGTCTTTCGAGAACACAAAAGCCTTTTTGAGAGAGACTTCGACTGACTGGAGCGGCTGCTTCTCATATTCAAAAGAAGACGACACTCCGGCTTTCAGTTTCAAAAAACAGGTTCCGCACAAAATCGCTGAAAAGCGTGCGGCAGAACTTGTCGAGATTCAGGCAGAAATTACCCGCGAGCGATTAAAGACTCGTTGTGGCGGTGAATGTGACATTCTTATTGAGGAAGTGCTTTCTCAGAGCGAGGAAAATCCCGATGAAGGTTTGGCAATCGGTCGCGCATGGTTCCAGGCTCCGGAAGTTGACGGAAGCGTTGTCGTGCGTTACGACCGAAGTGCTGAGTCAGAATGTAATGCCGTCAAAACAGGCCGTCTTGTCCGCGTAAAAATCGTTTCAAGCGGTGATGTTGACCTGAACGCTGATTTTGTGTGTGACTCTCCATTGAATGAAAAAATCGCAAAGTCAGATGAGATTCAGTTTGCGCAGGAAATTGAAAATAATAACTAATGGCTCTTGAAGACGAAATCCTTTCTGGCATAACATCTTCTCAATCTGATGAGCTTTCGGAGCGGGCTAAGGAATATCTTTCAGTTCTGAACCCAGAGCAGCATGAGGCTGTCGTTCACGAAGGAAGCCCGCTTTTGATTCTTGCGGGGGCCGGCTCTGGAAAGACTCGTGTAATCACTACAAAAATTGCTTATCTCATCGGCGAAAAAAAAGTGAACCCGTATTCAATTCTTGCGGTCACATTCACTAAAAAGGCCGCAAATGAGATGCACGAAAGGGCTGTTGCTCTGGAACCTTTGGCGAGTGAAGCTCAAATCCGCACATTCCATTCTTTCGGCGCATGGTTTTTGCGCGTGTATGCCGAATACGCTGGCGTTGATCCAAATTTCACAGTTTATGACGATGAGGACGTTGTTTCTCTGATTCAGAAAGTCGAGCCAAAGCTTACCAAAAAAGAAGCTGCTCAGTATGCCCGCAAAATCGCACTTGCAAAAGATTATTGTCTTAAGCCTGACAGCCCGGAACTTCTTACAAAAGAAGCATTTTTGAATCCGAGCGATTTTCCTCAGATGTATGAGGCCTACGAAAAGCGACTCAGGGCAACCGGAAATGTTGATTTCGGTGATTTGATTCTTCTTCCGTATCTTGCGCTTGAAGAAAATGCCGCCCTTCGCGAAAAAATGTACCGTCGTTTCCGTGTGATTATGGTCGATGAGTATCAGGACTCAAATGTGGCTCAGTTCAAATTGCTGGAAGCACTTTCTGGCTTTAATGAGGGCAGCGGCACTTACGTTTGCGTTGTCGGCGATGATGACCAGTCGATTTATAAATTCCGTGGGGCTGAAATCCAGAATATTCTCAACTTCCCGAAGATTTTTGACGGAACTAAAATCGTTCGCCTTGAAAGCAATTACCGCTCAACTCAGGAAATCCTTTCGCTTGCGGACAATGTGATTAAAAACAATTCCGGCCGTCTTGGAAAGACATTGCGGGCGGAGCGGGGCAGCGGAAAGACTCCTGTGCTGGCTTTTTTGCCGAATCAGGACGATGAGGTTCATTTCTGCGCAGATTTGATTCAAAAAACTCATTCGATGGGAACCCCTTACTCGGACTGGGCAATTTTGTACCGAACCAACGCACAGTCGATGGGCTTTGAGAGCGAGTTTGTGCGAAAAAAGATTCCATACATAATCGTCGGATCGTTAAAATTCTTTGAGCGTGAGGAAGTTAAAGATTTGATTGCATGGCTGGAACTTGTCGCGAACCACAAGAATGAAATCGCTTTCCAACGAATCATAAACAAACCTGCGCGCGGAATCGGAAACAAAACCCAGGACGCGATAGTGCTTGCTTCTCAGACGGAGTATCAATTAATAGAAGAAAATGGCGAAATCAGGCAAAAATTTGAGGCGAATGACATAATCGCAGCCTGCCGCTACAAAATGCCGTCTCTTTCTGCAAAAGTGCGCGGAGAACTTTCAAAATTCATAGAAATTTTTGACGAGATAGAAAATCTTTTTGGGGAAGATGTTTCAGCTGGTGGCGAGTTGGCAGAGCAGGTCGTTTCTGGAGAAATAGATTCTTCGGGAGCATCGCTTTCTCAGGATGGAGAAAACAATCTTCCTCAAAATTCCTCTGTGGCCTCTGTGAGAAATTCATCAGATGAGCTAAAAAAGCGTGAAAGTCGCAAGACTCTTGCCGAACTGATTGAGATAATCGCCAAAAAATCAGGCCTTGCTTCTTATTACGAGGAGCGTGACAAGGATGAGCATACTTTCCGCGTTGAGAACATTCAGGAGCTTGCGAACTCAGCCGTTCCTTATCCGCTGGCTCGTCAGGGGCTTCTGGATTTTCTGGACAATATTCAGCTTGACCGCACGCTTTCAAATGCGGACGAAGACATTGCTGAGGATGCCGTAACTCTGATTACTCTTCACAACACGAAGGGCCTGGAATTCAACCGGGTCGTTATGACAGGAATGGAGGAGGGCGTTTTCCCGCGAAACGGAGACGACGAGGAAGAAATGGAGGAAGAGCGTCGTCTTTGCTATGTCGGAATTACCCGTGCAAAGAACGAGCTTTATCTTACCAGCTGTGCCGTGCGCCGAATGTACGGCCACATCGAGTACATGAAATGCAGTCCTTTCCTGCTTGAAATGGGGCGCGAGGGCGTTAAGGCAATCGGTCAGCTCCCTTCACGCTACCGGGGAAGCGGCTTTCACGGCGGAGATTACGGCGAGCGTGGCCTGAGCCATCCTGATGTTGAGGCTGACCCGATTAAGAGAAAATATTGCCGCGGAGCAAAAATCTATCACGATGATTACGGCTACGGCATCATCATGAACACGCAGACCAACGACGAGGGAGAGTACGCAATCACGGTCAGCTTTGAGAACGGCGGAGTCAAGCGTTTTTTGCCAAAGTATCAGGAATCAAGCCTGATGATTGTAAAGGATTAGGAGAATCAGTTTTGAGAAAATTTGCCCCTCTGCTTGCCTTTTTATTTATTATTTTTGGCTGTGCTTCCACTCGGCATGCTGACAAGGCTTACTACGAGAGCGTTCAGGCCTCTTTTTCCGCACCAAATGTCACGCTTCCTGATTTGACATCGCGTGAAAATCTCAACGGCTCAAGTCCGTCAGAAATACATGTAAAGAGCATGACCCAGACTTTTTTGAAAGACTGGCAGTTCATGATCAAGGACGGAAAAATCTGGCGGAAAGCGGCTCCTGAAAATCCTGAATATGAAAAATATAGTGACTGGGAGCTTTTCTTAGGAACTGGTCTTCCTTTTTATTCTTCTCTGATTCCCGTTGAAAAATGGAAAAGCCCTGATTCAATTACGGAAATTTTTGCTGACGGCGACTGCCTTTTTGCATTTGATGACAAGGCCCGGATGTATTTTATCTACACGCAGAAACTTCCTGATGAAAAAGTCTGGGTCTGGTCAAATGTTTTCGGCTGGCCTAAGAAAGAGGTCCTTTATCAGAATGAGCTGGTCAGAGACAAGCGCGGCTGGGCAATGGGAGTGCGGCGAAGTGACATTCTCTGGTACGAGGACAGGTTTGGAAACCAGCATCACTATGGCACGATGGGACTGGCGACGGTCTACTTTTTGAGTGAGGACGGACAGAAAATCTATTTCACCGATTCTGGAATGCCGGTTGATTTCAGCAATAAAATTCAAAATCCTGAGAACGGGCGGTTTGTAGCCCGGAATATTTCCTGTTCCGGTTCCACGCTTTTTCTGATTGCAGACGACGGAACCATGTATACAAGGCTCATTGATTTTGACACGATGGGCTGCGATCCAATGTTCTTCAAATATACCTATGAAAATACAGCGCAGAAGTGGACCGGGAAGGATTATCTTTCAAACTACACGCTCTGGGGATTACCGGCGGAGGACTGGAAAAAAGAGAATCAGATTCCGCTTTCAGGAAAAGCCCGGCTTTCGCGCTTCATTTCGATTCACCAGAATGGTCAGGGAAATTTTGCGCGTGAACTTCGCGTGGCTGGCTTGAATTCTGAGGGTAAGACAGGATATTATTTCAAGCAGCTTTCTGATTCAGAATGGAATTTTAAGCCTGTAAATCTTATTCTTAATGAAGATGACTTCCTTTCAGGGGAACATGTCCGGGGAAATCCGACGGAATTTCATTATTCTGGAAATCTGGTGCTTGGGAAAAAGAGGATTCCGGAAATTTCCTGCACTTTAAAAGGCATGAACCTTGCTTCCGAAGGAAAATTCACCCTTTCCCTTAAAATGGCAAAAGACGGCTGGAGCGAGGCCAGAAATTTTACTCTTTACAATGTTGAAATGTGGACTTACAAAACGCGCTACAATCCGGGATTTGACGGAACTCCCAAGCGCTATTTTGTGACCCTTGATTTGGATTCCGCATACCGCACGAAAGATGGAAAATTCGCCGACCATGAAGAATTTGCTTCCCTGCTCGAAAATCTTTTTTCAAAAAACGACAAGGCTCTTTTCGCCCTTGCAGGTGAGGCGGCGACTAATTATGTCCGTATCAGCGGAAAGTGTGCGGACGGAAAAGATTTTTCAGTTCTCTGTGACAGCGATGATTTAGGCTCTTATTCTGCCAAAGTAAAAGTCATTTCCGCATCAGATTTAATGCTCCCGGTTTATAGCTATGAAAAATACGCCTTTCCGGAAAAAGAATTCTATTCAAAAAAGGATTATGACGAAATCCGGAAAAAAATCGATGTGAACAAAAAATTCATTTCTTACCTGAACGGTGAGATTGCCTTTTACGGTGACCAGAAGGACGGTACAAACGCTTTCCGAGTCGGCTTCCGTCTGGCGGATTTTGTGGCAACGGTCACTCTTTTGAATCAGATTGATTTTCCAAAGTTTAAGACAATGGCGAGTTTCGGAAACCGGCTTATCGATACAAATGCTGAAAATTTCCGTGCCATGTATGAAGTCCGGTTTTTCATGTATCCTGCCCTCATTGAACTTGCAAAACTGCGCATAAAAAGCTACGAAAATCTCCTTAAGAAACTGGATTACCTTGAAAACGAAAATGAAGAGATTGGGCGCGATAAATTCTTAAGGGATTCCTTCCCTGATTATTTTGCGCTTGCGAAAATTCCTCAAAAGATTGACGGAAAGAGCCCTTCCGCTAAAAAAGATGCCAGCCTTTACTACATTCCGGAACTGCCTCATGTCGGAGCTTTTTTCCTTACGATTGATGATGAGACGATTTTTGTTCAGCTTGAAGATTCTGCGGAAAAAATTTATGCAGCGGCAACTGAGGGGATAAGTGAAAAAAAACCTGTCAAAATAAATGTTTCCTTTGCGGATTTGCCTGATATCAGCGGAAAAAAGGGCTTTTTCAGCAAGTCAGGCATAGCTTTTCTTTCCAGAAGAAAAGGAAAGTTGACATGGGACGGTGAAAAAATTACAATTTCCGTAAAGACTGGAATTTTCTCTAATATAATTTTGTTTGAATGAAAAGACTTTATATTTCCCAGTAACTCTTAGCTTTTTAGGATTTTTTATTTATATGCGAAAGCGATTTTTTTCTTTTATTCTGATTTTTTCTTTTTTTTGCGGATTTCTTTCAGCCAATGACGCAATTTCTTCTTACACCCGGCAGAAGGCTGAGGATTTTGTCACTCTAAGGGTATCGCTCAAGGACGAGCCGTATGAAACTGCGGTAAAAAAGATTTCTGACCTTAGGGACGAGGCTATTGCAGGGCTTCCACCTCATGCCGTTGATTTTGAGCAGGAACAGTGCATTCTTGAAACGCTTTATTTTACGGAAATTTATGAGCATTCTCTGGTTTCTGTCGGAAATCAAAAAGAACTCCGCAAAAAAATGAAGGAACTGATGAAGCGTGCTGTAAAATGCATTGATTCGCGCAAAAAAGGTCAGGTCAGCGACTGGATTTGCCTTCTTGCGGGCGATGCAACTTCTTACTATATGACGCGTTCGGTTACGGCAACTTTCCTTTACGGATTCAAAGTCAAGGGCTATTACGAAAAAGCCCTTGAAATCAATCCGAACAGGGCTTCGGCACGGGTAAATCTTGGAAACTGGCTTTTTTACGCACCTCAGCTTGCGGGCGGCGGAAAGACAAAGGCTCAGACTCAGTACAACATCGCTTCCGTCTCCGCTTCAATTCCAGGCGAAAAATACATGGCTTACATCGGTGTTTCTCAAATCAACTATGAGAACAAAAAATTTGATGTCGCAAAAGAATATCTCCAGAAAGCCTTTGATTTGAATCTCGGTCACTCGGAACTGGACATCATTAAAAAATGCAATGCAAAAGGTTACTCGAATTTCCAGTATCTGCGCAACCGCTCAGGAATCGATGAGGAAATGGCAGAGGACGAAAAAGACGACGACGACAGGTAAGCTTAGAAATTTCTGCATTTACAGTTGCTTTTACTTGAAATTATGTTAAAATAAGGTAAATATAACGGAAGTCCAAAAAGTATTAGAGGACTAACTACTTTTTAAGGAGTCAATATGAAGAAAGTTAAATTTTTTGCGATGGCATTAGCTTCGCTTGTCATAGCTTTCCCGTCATTTTCGGAGAGCATAACTCTTAACTGGGGAAACGGCGAGACATTAACAATCGATACTTCAGATTCCTCTGGGGCTAATGTTGTCGGAAATGTTCCTCTTGATATTATAAAAATTGCCGCAGAGCACTTGGGCGAGATTCAGACTGCATTGGCAAACGCCGGGGTTTCAAGCTCAGATGCAAAGAATGCGCTTAATCAGGCGACAACGGCCTACAAGGATTATGTAAACAATTCTGGAATCTCGACACTAAATCCTTACACAACTACCGTCAACGGCCTCAATGATTTTTCTGACATCATGCTCGATGTTGTTCCTAACACCCAGATTCAGCAGAATGTTTGGGCGAACGCATGGATTGGTCATATTCTTCCTAAGCCAAATCTCGGTTTCGGTATCAATGCAGGTGTCTCAAAACTGGACTTGCAGCCGCTTGTTTCTGTTGCAAAAGCGCTCGGTATGAAAAATGGCGGCGACATTCCTGAAACGCTCGTCATGCCTACAATTACGGCTGATGTCCGTGTCGGCGGATTCATTCTTCCGTTTGACGTCGGCTTTACGGCAATGTCCATCGACTCAAACACAATCAAGCCAATCGGAAAGGCAATGGATCCTGCATATTTCGACTTCTTCATGCTCGGCGGCGATGTCCGTTACGCAATCCTCAAAGGCGGTCTTTTGCGGCCAAAACTTTCCGTCGGACTCGGCGGATATTACACAAAAGGAAATTTCGGCGTGGAGCAGGACGGCTCTCGCGCACAGCTTGATTTTGACACGACTTCCATCGTTCTCAGCACGCAGGCTTCTATCAAGCTCCTGTGCCTTGTTCCGTTCGTAGGCGCACGAGTTATGATGTCAAAGAGCAATGTTGACTGGAAGGTTCATGCAAACTGGGCTTCAATCTTGAATACCAACAATAGTAACATTGAGAAAGCTCTTTCTTACGGCTTCCTTCCTTCGGATTTCTCTGACGGCGTTTCAAGTAAGTTCACGGATCATGTACGGCCAGTTCTTTACGGAGGATTTGCAATCGATATGATGGTCGTTGACCTTACGTTCAGCGCAAGCTACGATGTCGTTTCAAAAATTCCTTCTGGTGCGGTCAGCTTAAGGCTCGCGCTCAATTAGACATTTAGGAAATGCACTAACGCTTGCCGTGTGATTTAAAGCTCGCTGATTGATTCGGCGGGCTTTTTTTTGATATACTGTCAGCATGGCTACTCATAAAACAGTTGACGAGACAACTCTTGAAAATCTCTTGTATCTTTCTCGCCTGTCACCAGAAAGCACTGACATGGCTACTCTTAAAAAACAGGTTGATGAAATTGTCGGATATTTCGACATTCTTTCAAAATACGACGATTCAGAAAATCCTTACGACGCATACCCTTCAACCGAGGCAGAAAAGCTCCGCGAGGACGAAATTGTTGCGGGACTGGATATCCCGGATGTTAAAAAAGTCACCGACAAATTCATGGACGGCTACTTCCAGGTTCCAAAAGTTCTTGGGGAAGGCGCTTAAGTGCCTTGCATGGATGCAAGGTAAAGGCAGGGACAGAATTTCGTTAGAAATTCTGTCGAAGTGAGCAAAACAGGAGGTTTTGCGAACGAAGGGCTCCCCGCTTCGCGGGTCGGCTGTTCCGCCCTTCGCTAACGCTCATAGCCTACGGCTACTTCGGGGCTCCATAGCCTAGCCCATTTGTAAATGAGGAAATTATGTATTATACAATAAAAGAAACGGTCGCCGCGTTGAAATCGGGCGAAACTACCAGTGAAAAACTTGTTCAGGCTTCAATCGACACTTTTGCCGCTGACCAGAAATCAGAAAAGCCTTTGAACGCATTCCTTGAAATTTATGAAGATGCAATTGAGCTTGCAAAAGCCGCTGACGCTGAGATTGCCGCTGCCAAAAAAAACGGCACAATCGACGCTCTTTTCGAGAAAAAACCGCTTTTGGGTATTCCTTTTGCAAACAAAGACAATATTTCCTGCAAAGGACACCGCCTCACTTGTTCAAGCAAAATCCTTGAAGGGTATGTTGCTCCTTACAGCGCAACTGTAATTGCCCGCCTTGCAGAAAAGGGAGCGATTCCGCTCGGTCGCTGCAATCAGGACGAATTCGCCATGGGTTCTTCAACGGAGTATTCTGTTTACGGCCCGACACGCAACCCGATCAACCGCGACTATGTTTCCGGCGGTTCTTCTGGCGGCTCAACTGCTGCCGTTGCCGCAAATCAGGCACTTTTTGCTTTGGGAACAGAGACTGGTGGTTCTGTCCGATTGCCTGCAAGCTATTGTGGCATTTACGGTCTCAAACCAACTTACGGCGTTCTCAGCCGCTGGGGTGTCGTTGCTTACGGCTCTTCTCTTGATCAGGTTGGTATTCTTGGTCACACACCACAGGACATCGCGCTTCCTCTCAGCCTTATGAGCGGAGTTGATTTCTATGACGATACGAGCGCGGATTTGCCGGAGTCTGATTCTCTCAAAAACTTGTGCGCTTATAAAGACTTTTCTTCACTCAAAATTGCTGTTCCAAAGCAGTTCGAAGAAGCAAAAGGCTTGGATGCCGATGTTAAAAAAGTCTTCGAGGACACAAAAGCATGGTTCACAAGCAAAGGTGCAAAAATCGAAGTCGTTGATCTCCCGATTCTTGACGCTTCAATCGCCGCTTACTATGTAATCGCACTTTCTGAGGCCGCTTCAAACTTGAGCCGATTCGACGGAATTCGCTATGGTCGTCGCGTTGACAATGGTGAAGGCTACGACAAGCTTTATGTTGACAGCCGAAGCGAAGGTTTTGGTCCGGAAGTAAAACGCCGAATCATCATCGGAAACTATGTTCTTTCTGAGCAGTTCTCAGGCGACACATACAAAAAAGGCATGAGCGTTCGTGCACGAATCCAACGCGAGGTTGCCGCCTTGTTCGAGAATTACGACATCATTCTTTGCCCGGTTTGTCCGACACCTGCATTCAAGCTCGGTGAAAAATACGATGACCCGCTCGCAATGTATTTGAGCGACCTTTACACAGTCTTCGTAAACCTTGCCCGAATCCCTTCAATCTCAGTTCCGGCTGGTTCAAACAAAGACGGAATGCCAGTTGGAATCCAGTTCGCAGGCAAAATGTTCAGCGAAGCAAAAATCTTGCAGCTTGCACAAGCCTGGGAAGAAGACCACAAAGGCTGCGGAGTTCCGGTTAAGGAGAGCAAATAAATGGCTATCGATAAATACGAAATTGTAATCGGCTGTGAGATTCATACGCAGCTTTTGACTAAGACTAAGGCTTTCTGTGCTTGTGAAAATCGTTATGGCGGAATGCCGAACACTCGAGTTTGCCCGGTTTGTTTGGGCTTGCCTGGTGCGATGCCTCGAATTTCTAAGGGGTATGTGGAGCTTGGTGCTGTTGCGGGCCTTGCTCTCAACTGTGACATTGCTCGTTTCACAAAATTTGACCGTAAGCATTATTTTTACCCTGACTTGACAAAGGGCTATCAGATTACGCAGTACGATGTTCCTTTGTGTACAGACGGCTATGTTGATTTGCCGCTTTCTCACTTCCCGAAAGACGAGCAGGTTGGCGGAGCAAAGCATCGTCCTGTAAATTTCAAGGGAGAGCCATGTATCATCGATAACAAATACCGCCGTGTCCGAATCGAGCGAATCCATCTTGAGGAAGACGTAGGTAAGTCTCTCCACTTGCAGGGCGCACATTCTTATATCGACTACAACCGTTCCGGCACTCCGTTGATTGAGATTGTCACAAAGCCGGATATGTCCAGCCCGGAAGAAGCCGCTCTCTTCATGCAGACTGTTCAGGAAATCCTTCGCTATGTAAAAGTTACTGCAGGTAACCTCGAAGAAGGAAACATGCGCTGTGACGCTAACATCAACCTCAATGTCTGGGAAGATGGCAAGCTTTATCACACTCCGATTTCCGAAATCAAGAACTTGAACAGCTTCAAGGCAATCCGCGAGGCTTGTACTTATGAGGCAAAACGACAGCTCGAAGAATTCCAGAGTGACCGCCAGGAGTTCAACGCAGGCTTCAAAGTTACGATGGGCTGGGACGAGGCAAAAGGTCAGACTGTCGTCCAGCGAACAAAGAACTCATTCGTTGACTACCGCTTTACGACTGAGCCGGACATCAAGCCTTTCAGCGTAAACGAAGAACTTATCGAACGTGCAGAAGGCCGTGTCGGCGAGCTTCCGGAAGCAAAACGCACTCGCTTCAAGAAGGATTATGGCCTTAGTGACTTTGATGTTGAGACTTTGACAAATACCCGCGAGCTTGCCCTTTGGTTTGAGGAAGCTGCTGAGGGCGCAAAAGATGTCAAAAAGGTCGCTAACTGGATTCTGGCCGAGCTTCTTGCCGTTCTCAATGAAAAGAATATCACAATCAGCGAAGTCAACATTAAGCCTGCTCACATCACAGAGCTTGTTAATGCCATTGCCGATAAAAAAATCACTTCGGCGCAGGGAAAAACTGTCTTTGCCAAAATGCTTGAAAGCGGAAAAATGCCAGCTGAAATCATCAAGAGCGAAGGCATGGAAAGCGTTACTGATACAGGTGCAATCGAAGCAATCGTCGATCAGGTTATCGCCGCAAATCCAAAGGCCGTAGCTGACTTCAAGAGCGGAAAGACTAACGTAGTGGGCTGGCTCATGGGGCAGGTTATGAAGGCTTCTCAGGGCAAGGCAAACCCGGGTGTGGCGACAAAACTTGTAAGCGAGAAACTGGCAAAACTGTAACACTCCTTTTTGTTGGTTCGATGCCTGTGAGGGACGGACAAAACAACGGTGGCTGAGCCTGTGGCTATAAGGTGTCTAAGGAAACACTGAATAAATCCGATTGCGGATTTTTCAGTGTTAACCTAAAACTACAGAAAGGGACGCGGATGAAAAATCTGCGTCCTTTTTAGTTTTATATATAAAAATGTGAAAATCCATAAAAATTCCCCTTGATTTTTGAGCAGTCTGTGTTAAAATAAATTTAAATTTTGGGCTGGATTGCCCTTGAAGTTAAATTTATCCTCTTCTGTATAGTATACGGGGGGGGGGTAAACTTTATTATTCAATCTGAGCTTTCAGATAAGGAGTTTACCCTATGAAAAATCTCTTCAAAACTTTTATGGCTGTCGCTGCAGTCGCCATGGCTTTTGGTTTCGCGTCTTGTAAGAACAATGAGGACGATGATGATTCTGGTCCTTCGGTCTTGTCCACAATCAGCGCGAATGTTGAGTCCACCACTGTTGATAAGGGCGGAACATATAAGGAAGATGTTTCCGTTGATTTGACTTCAAATCCTCTGAGCGACTCGACTGTAGCTGCTTTGAATGACGGCAGTCTTAATCCTGCTGACTTGTTCAGACAGAGTTCTGTCAGTGCAAGCAGTTCTCGTGCGGCTATAGATACTGATAGCGGACTTGAATCTGTTACCATAACTTTGAAAGAAGTCACAAAAATCAAAATTACGGTTGAGATTACTGCGACAACTCCAAATGATGATTGCAGTGTCTTGATTGAGGCTGTTATTTCTGGTGATAAGACTGACAGTGGAAAGCCTGTTGTTTCTTTGGTCAAAAAGGTTGATGTCGGAAATGGTGCCGGAAAAGTTGCCGCTGATGCCAAGGATTTATCTGGAAAAACAATTCCTAAGGCCTCTGAACTTGCTGGCAAAAAATTCCAGATTGTAAACGAAGGTGATTCCGCTGAGTACTATGAATTCAGTTCTGACGGTAAGACTTTGGAAAATCTGCATGCTGGTGTGGTAGTTGCTCAATATGACTATGACGAAACGACCGGCAAATTCTCCAAAAAAGCGAAAAATTATGACGATTACGAGCCGTTTGCTCCAAGTTTGTTTAAAATAGGCGACACATATTTTTTATATGAGTTCTGTATGAACCGTGTCAGCGGAAGCGGCTTGGATTCTGTCTTTGCTTACAATTTCTCTTTCACTCAGAATATAAGCGGTCAAGGAGATCAGGGCGGCGAAGTGAATATGGCGACCGTCAACATCAATATGAATATGGCGATAACAACGACAAGTGCCGGTGCCTTGACAGGAGCCATGAAATATACAGCTTTAGTTGATCTGTCGGCTTACAAAGCGGCCATGCTGAAACAATTGGAAGAAGACTTTGCCAGAATGAAAAAAGAGGCGCAGAATCAAGAATATTATGATGAGGAATATATAAAGCAACTTGATGAAGAATATGCATCACATAAAAAGATGATTGAGGAGAATATGAAAAACACCACTGAAACTGGAGGATGTGACATTACAGGTGTTTACACGAACAAAGGCGGTCTTCTTTGTGTAAAAGGAAAGTCGATTTCAACCGAGCCTGACAAAGACGACCCGACAAAAACAGTGACTGAAGTTGAAGAATTTGACCAGGGAGCTGCTATTTACGATGGAACGCATTTGTATATCGGCAATACGCTTAAAATCGTTGGAAACTAGGGAAAACTTGATTTGACATCTTTGAAAACTTCAGTTTTTGGTGATGTCAGCCAGCGAATTTGAAAGGATACATCTTCACGGTGTATCCTTTTTTTGTTATAATTCATGCAATGTCAGCGGATAATTTGAATCTTTCGCAGGAAATTTTCTCACGGTTCGGTACTGTAAAGCGTGCCCGAAAGTGCTTTTTGTACACTGCAAAATCTGTCCGCCTCACTGACCTTTATCAGGAAGGTGGCCGTGCGATTTTGGGTTGGGGCGGCTCTGTTTTTACAGTGCTCAAAAATGTCCTGGAGCGGGGAATCACCGGCAATTACTTCACTGATTTTTCTTCCCCATGCGGGCGTGAGGGAACTCAGCTTGACCGTGCGGTTTCGGCTCTTTTTGGCGACGAGCGGGTTGCATTCACATTCTCTGACAAGCAGGCTGCCCTTGAGATTGGCCTTTATCTTTCGATTGAGTCAACTTCGGCGTGGAAGCCATGGAATGGAGCGAATGTAGATCCTCGTACAATCGACTGTATTGTTTTTGAGCCACCTCTTCCGTGGGCGGATAGCATCTATGTTCTGGCAGTCAAAAAAGATGTGATAAAGTTCCTTGCTCTTGATGAGGATGGGCTTAAGGCTCAGGTTCAAAAATTCGTAACCAGGTTCAAGGATTATCCTGGCGAGACTTTTCTCTCGGCTCCAATTTCGGCTGCTGTTACCCGCTCAATCTACGACCTTGTCAAAGCCCTGCAGGAGCGTGAGGAAAAACACTGGTTCATTTACGATCAGATTATTACAAAATACTGGGAGCGAAAAGGCCCTTATCTTTTCCCGAAAGTCCCGGAGTCAGATTATTCGGCATTCGTCTTGCACTGTCTTGATTGTCATTTGGTAATCAGCCCTAGGTACAATCAGCCGTCAATCGTGCCGTTCGGTGCTGACAAAGGAAATTTCACCCTTCTTAAAAACAAGCCTTTCGATTTTTAGGGAGGCTGAGGATGACCGAAACTGAAATCATCTTCTTCATAATCAAACTTTTTCTCGGCGGCGTGATTGCCTTTCTTGCGATTATGCTCTGGAGCCGTACAAGGGATTTTTCATGGATGTTCCTTGTGTTTGCGGCTGTTACGGGCTATTCTTCGATTGTTTTCGATTTGCTTTTAAGGCTCGGATTTGTCACGGCGCGAGAAATATCCATACTCGGAAATGAAATCCCTCTTGTCCAGCTCGTGCTTGCGATCGTTCCGGGCTTATTCGTAATCATGGCTTTTATCCTGATGCTGATAAAAACAGGGAGAAAATAATGACAACGGCAGAATTCTGGAAAACTTATCTTGAGGCAACCAATCAGAAGGAAGGCGAGGCCGTCTATTCTGGCGAGCTTTGCTTTGAGGATTCAGGCGTTACCGGGCAGACTCAGCTTACGATGGTTCTTTCGGGGGCAAAAACGGCGACTTTTACACCTTTTGATGCCTTTGAGATTAACCGCGAGTCGATTCCTGTGGCCGGTGAGGTTTATGTGCTTCTTGATGCGCAGGAAGAACCTTGCGCCGTCCTGAGGGTGAGCAATGTCAGCGTGATTCCTTTCAATGAAATTCCGTGGGATTTGGCTCAGCGTGACGGAGAGGACGAGAATCTTGATGAGTGGCGTGAAAAAATGCGTGACAATCTTGAGGACGAAGCCCATGCGTGCGGCTTTGAGGTTCACGAAGATTCAAGAATTGTCTGTGAAATTTTCAGCGTAATATATAGGAAATGATAAATTAGCAATCTAATTGCTCATTATAAAAGGAGGCTGTTATGGCTAACAAATCTGGAGTGCGGCTTTTCTGGGTCGTGCTGAATCTTGCGGTGGGCGCAATGCTTGCTGTTGGTGGAATCTGGGCTTTGCAGGGTGGCGGTGACTTCGGCTGCAATGCAATCAGAACTGTATTCTCAGGACTTTCTGGCAACTTGCTCCGCATCATTGTGATTGCGTTCGGCGTAATCGAACTGCTTTCGGGAATCTTTATCATTCTCCAGCTTTTCATCGGTGACAGAATGGGAGCTTTCGGCTCAATCCTTAAGCTTATTGTCGTTATCGTATGGGCTGCTGCTATTGTTCTTGCTGATTTCCTCGGCAGGGGCGGATTGCTCAATGGCGGAATGAATAACTTCCTTAGCTGGCTCTATGGCTTTGCGACACACCTTATCGTTTTGTGTGCTCTTTTGGTGACACGAGACTAAAAAAAATCCCACCGAGCTTTCGGTGGGTTCATCCAATTGTGAGAATTGAATTAGTTGGCAGCTTTTGGAGCGCCAGCGTTTGCAGGAACTACAGTGATTTTCTTTGTAACGAAGCCTGAGCGGTAGCAGCGAGTGCATACTGTCAAAGTCTCAGTTTTTCCGAAATCTTCTGTCTTTACCTTGATGAGGTTTGGTCTCCAAGTGTGGCGTGTGTGGTTGTATGATTTACTAACTCGGTTGCCGTGCTGAGAGCCTTTTCCGCAAATATCACAAATTCTAGACATGATTCTACCTACCTAAAATTAAATACTAATTAAGTTTGAACATTATATGAAAATCGGGAATTAGTGTCAATAAGATGGAGCCGTTTTTGCATAGAAAATGCCCGGTGATGCAGCTTAGCTTTCAAGGACAAGCCCATCGTAAGAAGGAGAAACGCTGCCGCCTTTTTCGACGATTTCCTTTAAGCCTGGGAATTCGTTCAGATGCTTTTCGATGTAAAGCTTAATCTCGTCGTGGCTGTGGTCGTGGGTTATGTGCGTGAACCAGGTGTGCTTTGCCCCGATTTTTTCGGCGTAGCCCATTGCCTGCAGAAAGTTGCAGTGGCTTGAGTGTTCCCGTTCCCTGAGCGCGTCAATCACAAGATGCTCGATTTTGCCGCCCGCTTTTTTTACCTGTGCGATTGAATCTTCGCTGATGAAGTGACAGTCGGTGAGGTATACGATTGAGCGTTTTTCATTGGATGAATCTGTTGTTGCGAAAACGAATCCTATCGTGTGGTGGTTTCCGTGCAGCATTGGAATCGGTGTGATTTCGATTTTTGTGTCCTGACATGGAACGAGCGGATTTGAGGCATTGTATGAGTCAACCGGAATTACATTGAGTTTTGGACTTCCGCCGCCTTTTTCGTGATCAACAAAAATGTATGGAAAACTGTCATGGATGTGCTTTTTTGTCCGCTCGCTAGTGTAGACTGAAAGACCTGCTCCCTTTGTCTCAGGGAATTTTTTAAGGCTTTTTGGCTCGTATTTCATTGCCGCTGAATCTTTGTGGCTGAAAATGCGAAGATCGTCGATTCCGTGGAGATGGTCCGCGTGCGAGTGCGTGATGAAAACGGCTTCGAGATGGCAGATGTTGAATTTTAGTGCCTGTTCGCGGAAGTCGGGGCCAACATCGATGAGAAAGGCTTTGTCTTCGTGCTCAAGCAGGGCACTGCATCGGAGGCGTTTGTTGTGCGGATCAGTTGATTTGCAGACTTCGCAGTCACAGGCGATAACCGGGACACCGTGGCTTGTGCCGGTGCCCATCAGGGTCATTTTCATGGAAGAAAGTCTATCACAAAGTAAAGAAAGTTGCCACTGTAAGTGTGTGGACGGCGTTTCTGCGTAAGGGATTGTAGGGGCGCGATAGCGTTCGCGTAGCGAATGAAGCGATTAGCGGAACCCCGAAAAGCCCGACCCCCCGGCAAAGCTGAATAAATGTTTTTTGACAAATGCGACATGGATGTCGCGTTGCTAAAAGCAATATAATTCCGCGACAACTCGAAGAGTTGTCGTTACGACATGGATGTCGGGGGATACGCCCGTATTATTTGCGAAATTTGCTAATGTTTTCTTATGTTTACGCTTCTTTCTTGACCACTCTCTCTTAAAAAGTTACAATAAAAGTATTGAAGGAATCCTGTATGGATTTCTAAATTCTCTAAGGGGATTAAAATGCCATATTCAGAACCGACTAATCTTGGTGTCGTTGCTTGTCCGGGTGGCGCAGTATTTGCAGATGAGGTCATTGCACATTTACGCCACATGTATAAACACCGCTTTGCACTTAAAAGCGATGTTATTTCAAAGAGATACAATCTCGAAAAGGATAAATTGGTTCAGGACATTAACTTCCGGAACGACCTTGCTACTTCTGACCTGGTCGTGCGCGGAACAGTCGATAAATATCGTCCGCCAGTTTTCAAAGTGAACACTCAGTTCACATGGTTTGCCAACGGTGAGGTTAAGGCCGAGCTTTTGGAGTGCGTCCGTGGAAAGGACATTTACATTTTCCAGGATGCTGAGAACCATTCTCCAATTCCTATGAACGGCGGAAAGAACACGGTCACTTTCTCTGTAAACGACCATGTTATGACTTTGCTTGTTACAATCGATGCTGTTCAGCAGGCAGGGGCCGCATCAATCACTTTGGTTTTGCCTTCGTTCCCGTACAGCCGCCAGCACAAAAAGAAGAGCCGGGAAGGCCTTACAGCCGCTTTGCTCTGCCATATTTACGAGCTTAAGCATGTCACACGAGTCATCACTCTCGACATTCACTCTCGTGAAATCGTAAATGCATTTAACACAACATATCTCGACAACTTGCACGCTTCTTATCAGATTATCCGTGAGCTTGCAAAAGTCGTTAATCTTACAGGCCCTAACAAAGAGGATTTGGTTGTCGTTTCGCCGGATACTGGTGCAATCGACCGCAACAAATTCTATGCTACAGGTCTCAAAGTTCCTCTGGCTATGATTTACAAGGAGCGCGATTATTCTGTAGTCACTCAGGATGCCAAAAACACAAACATCAAGAGCGTTAAGCTGCTCGGCGATGTCAAAGGTAAGGTTGCTTTCCTTGCAGATGATATGCTCGGAACAGGCGGTACTTTGCTCAAGGCTATGGAATTCCTGCACAACAACGGTGCGACAAAGGTCATCGCTGCAATTTCTCTTCCGTTCTTCACGGGTAACGCAGTTGAGCTTTTCGACCAGGCTTACAAAGACGGCCTTTTCTACCGCGTAATCGGTACAAACGCTGTTTATCATCCTGATTTGAAGGACAAAGAGTGGTTCATCTCAACAAACGTAACTGGTTTGTTCGCAAATGTAATCACACGAATCCATCACGACCAGAGCTTGAGCGATTTGCTTGATAACCGCACGATTATCGACAAATTGATTAAGAAAGACACTGACGCTGCTGCAAAAGCAGAGAAAGCTGAATAGTTCGAACAGAAATTACATCCTGTAATTTCTGATTCGTACGAGAATTTTCTTACAGAAAATTCTCTCCTTGCTCTTACGCCGCATCCGTGCGGCGCATTTTTTTTATGACAGATACGATTTTATGCGTTGATATTGGAACTTCTTCTCTAAAAGCGGCTCTCCTGCCTGACAATTTGCGGGCGGGGGAGATTTTTGTCTCACGCCAGTATTTTTCTGAAGAGGCCGTGGTTGAGAATCGCGTGGCTGAGGAATGGCTTCCTTGTTTGAAGGCTGCTGTGGCTGAGCTTACGGCGAAAAATCCTGACTATGCGGTTGAGGCTGTTTGCGTGAGCGGGAACGGGCCAACGGTTGTCACTGACGATGGAACGACTCTTCTATATAATCAGCTTTTTGTGAACGGAGGCCGCGGACAGGCCGGAAATCTTAGCGCGCAGAAAAAACTTGCTTTGAAAAACACAAAATCTCTTTTTATACCAAGATTCTGCGGGTTCAAGCTTAATTTTCCGTTCAGCTGGAATGATTCGGCACATATTTTTGGTGCGCCGGAATTCTTGATTCATGAGCTTACCGGTGAATCTGTTGCGATTTTGCCCGAAGAGCGGTTTTTGCCTGCCTATTGGAACGAGGACGAGCTTAAAAAATGCGGATTTTCCGAGGATGATTGCAAAAAGTTTCCTGGATTTGTGAAAGCGGGCAACTTTGTCGGCAAGGTGAGCGCGAGTGCGGCCATTGCGACAGGTCTTCTGGAAGGAACCCTCGTCTTTGCCGGCGCTCCTGATTTTGTTGTCGCGCTGATTGGAACAGGCACGGTTTTCCCTGGCCGTTTGTGCGACAGGGCGGGAACAAGCGAAGGGCTGAATCTCTGCACGTCCAAGCCTGTTTTTGCAGAGGGCTTAAGAACCTTGCCCAGCGTAGTGAGCGGACTGTGGAATGTCTCTTATCTTATAAATTCCTCACAGAGCTTAAGAGGGCACAGAGAGACTTCTTTGTGTGAAAATCCTTCCCATGGTGAAAATCCCTCTGTGAACTCTGTGGCCTCTGTGAGGAAGTTTGACGAGCTTTCCCATGGAATCAACTTGCTTCGTGAGGCGGCTCTTTCTTACGGCGAGTATTTTCCTGACTTCATGACGATTACCGGCGGTCAGGCTTTGAATGAAAGTCTTGTTGCCCAAAAAGAAGCGGCTTGTGGCATAAAAATTAAAAAAATGCCTTGTGGGGATGCGGAACTGCTCGGCGATTTGATTCTCGCCCGTGTGGGGCTTGGCGATTACGACGACATCACCGAGGCCGTGTTTGCGATTCTTGGTTGAAATGTGATAAGATAAGGCGATGCAGACATATAATCTTCCTTCAAATCCGAAAGTTCTCATTTTTGACATAGACATGACCCTTTACACTTGCCCGGAATATGCTCACGAGCAGATTGACTGCCAGATCCGGCATTGGGCAAAACTCAACGGCTATTCTGTCGAGAGTGCGCGGAACATGATTGCGGATTTCCGGCGAAAATGGGCGGCCGACCACAACGGTCAGAAAATCTCTCTGGGCAATCTTTTTACAAGTTTTGGCGTTTCAATTGAGACGAGCATTGAATGGCGCAAAACGCTTTTTAATCCCGCGGACTATCTTCACCGTGACGAAAAGTTGATTTCAGCCCTCACCGAGCTTTCAAAAAAGTATTACATGATTTGTGTGACGAACAATCCTGTGGAGCCGGCCCGCAAAACGCTTGAAGTAATCGGAATCTCCGAGTTTTTCCCGAAAATTATCGGGCTTGACACTTGCATGGCTTCAAAACCTTCCAAAAAAATCCTGGATGCCGCCGTCAAAGAAGCGGAACTTGCGCTTGGCCGAAAGGTTGAATATTCAGAGTGCGTTTCAATCGGCGACCGTTACGACATCGACTTGTCGCTTGCGATAGAGCTGGGCATGGGCGGCGTTCTCGTGAGTGGGGTGGAAGAAGTTTGCTCCCTAAAATTTTAAAAGACATTTTTTTGAAAATATTGGTAAGTTTTCACCAATGACAAAACCTCGCATCATTCAGTAATATATTAGTATTTAACATTAACTTGGAATTTCTGTTTATAGGAGATAAAAATGGCAGATATTTATGACACATTCCGTGACATCGGTATTATTCCTGTTGTCGCAATTGAGGACGCTTCAAAAGCAGCTGATTTGGCTCATGCTCTCGTAAAGGGCGGATTGCCAGCAAGTGAAGTTACTTTCCGTACAGCTTGTGCAGCTGAGGCTATCGAAGCAATGATTAAGGCTGAGCCAAACATGCTCGTTGGTGCTGGTACAGTCCTCAACGTTGAGCAGGCTGAAAAAGCTGTTAAAGCTGGTGCAAAATTCATCGTCAGCCCAGGATATAACCCGGATGTCGTTGACTGGTGTATCAAAAACAATGTTCCAACAATGCCTGGAATCTCAAATCCATCAGAAATCACAGCTTGTATCAACAAGGGTGTTACACATCTTAAATTGTTCCCTGCTGAGCGCAAGGGCGGATATAAAATCATCGATGACTTCGGTGGTCCTTTCCCACAGTGCACATTCATGCCAACTGGTGGCGTAACAACTGAGAACGTTGGCGAGTATGCAAAACGCAAGAACATCCTCTGCATGGGTGGAACTTGGATGGTTAAAAAGCCACTCATCGAAGGCTGCAAATGGGACGAAATCACACAGATTTGTAAAGACGCTGTAAAAGCAATGCACAACTTCCGTGTTGAGCACATGGGTATCAATGCCAAAAATGCTGACGATGCTGCTTCAATCGCAGAAGGATTCGGAGCATTCGGTTTTGCTGCGAAAGTCGGAAACTCTTCAATCTTCGCATCTGACCAGATTGAAATCATGAAAGAGAACGGCCGCGGAACTCATGGACACATCTCTGTACTCTGCAACAATGTTGAGCGTGCACTTGCTTACCTTAAAAAGTTCGGCTTCAATCCGGTTGCTGGAACTGAAAAATGGATGGGCAAAGAAGGTGCTTCTCCTCTCAAGGTCGTTTACCTCGACAAAGAAGTTGGCGGTTTCGCAATCCACCTCAAACGCGCTTAATTTAAGTTCCTCACAGAGGGCACTGAGGACACAGAGAGTTTTCTGTGATACGAAATAAAAATACCTCAGTCATGTTGTTTTTGCGAACGATGTGACTGAGGTGTTTTTTTTGTCAGAAGGGGTGCTCTCTGTGCTCTCCTTCGCTCTGTGAGGGGTAAAAAAAAGACTCTCGTGTTAACGAAAGTCTTTCCTGATTTATTCGTGTTTTTCTTATTTTTCAGAGAGGTCAATCAGCGTTGTGACTGGGGTTGGGGCGAGGGCTTCTTTGTAGTTAAGCTCCGGGATTCCGATTACGCCGAAGAATTCCAGAACTTTGCCGCCTCCCTGCTCAATCAAGTTTTTGCTTGCGTTGAGAGTGCCGCCTGTGGCGATGAGGTCGTCGATTACGAGGTAGTTTTTGCCTGATTCGATGTCGGTTTTGTGTGCTTCGATTGTTGCCTCACCGTATTCAAGAGAATAGCTTGCGCGGTAAACATCGCCCGGAAGCTTGCCCTTTTTGCGGATTAAGACGAGCGGAATACCAAGCCTTTCTGCCAATGGTGCGCCGAACAAGAATCCACGCGACTCGACTGCAGCAATTGCATCGACTTTTTTAGTTGAGTAAATTTCGACCATGCGGTCAATTGTGTGCTTGAATGCCTGCGGGTTTGTGAGAATGCTCGTGACATCAAAAAATAAAATGCCTGGCTTTGGAAAGTCGGGCACTCGGCGGATAGCCTTGTCCAAGATTTCGTCTTTGTTCATAACGAGTTAGTATAGCATATTTACGAATTATAGTCTAGGTTTTGATTTTTGAGCTACTTTCTGACCGTACGAATCGAACCCATTTTCATCCTCTGCTCGCGGGTGTGGGAGAGAGTTTCCCTAAGCTCGTCTGCATTTTCTTCTTTTATGAAGCGTTTGAATTTGTCCATCTGCTTCTCAAAGTTTTCGATGTGCGTGATGAGCTTTTCTTTGTTCGATATAAAAAGTTCCGTCCACAAAGGCGCGTTAATCATCGCGATTCTTGTCAAATCCTCGAAACTTCCGCCGCCGAACGCAGTGATTTCCGGATCTTCGGCACTTTCAACTAGCGCGCTTGCAATGACATGACAGAGCTGGCTTGTGAAGCCGATTTTCCAGTCATGGGTGTCGCAGCTTGTCTCGGTGATGCGGGTGAAGCCCATTTCGGCGACCAGACTTCGCATGAAGTCCAGGTTTTCGCTTTTGTTGAAGCTTGAAGGACAAAGGATGTAATTGTGATTGACGAAGAATTTTGCATCGGAATTAGAATATCCTTCCTTTTCGCCACCTGCCATCGGATGGCCGATGATGAAATCGACATCCGGCCGCAGAATTTCCGGCATGGATTTTTCAAAGATGCCTTTTACGCCGGAAATATCCGTGACGATTGCCCCGCTTTTAAAATGCTCGCGGTGCTCCTTCATGAATTCCAGCGTGGCGTGAGGGTATAGGCAGACAAAAACCACATCGCAGAGCGGAAGCATTTCGCCCACTTTGTCGCTGGTAAATGTTTCGTCGGCGACACCTTCGCTCTTTGCCTGTGACAGACATGCCGTGCTTCGGTTGCAGACGAGGACTTTTCCAGTGCTTCCTGCCTGACTCAAAATATTCTGGCGGATTGATTTGGCGAATGAGCCGCCCATGATTCCCAATCCTACGATTCCGTAAGTCGCGTTTTTTAACTGCATCTTTTTTCCTTAGATTGTCCTGTTTTCAACTGCCGCATATTTTGCGAGCACTTTCATTAAATCATCAAATTGCGCTGGTGTCAAAGACTGTTCGCCGTCGCAAAGGGCTTTTTCTGGGTTGTTGTGCACTTCGATGATGAGTCCGTCCGCTCCGACCGCTACGGCAGCTTTTGCCAGTGTCGGAACCATCCAGCGGATTCCGCAGGCATGGCTTGGGTCGATGATGACAGGAAGATGAGTTTCTTTCTTTAAGTAAGGAACGATGCTCAAATCAAGGCAGTTCCGGGTGTAATTGTCGAATGTTCGGATTCCTCGTTCACAAAGAATTACATTTTCGTTTCCGCTCGCCATGATGTATTCCGCGCTCATCAAGAATTCCTTGACGGTTGCGCTGAGTCCGCGTTTTAAAAGAATCGGATTTTTGAGCTTGCCAACTTCCTTGAGAAGGTCGAAGTTCTGCATGTTTCTGGCTCCAATCTGAATGATGTCAACATCCTCGAAAAGCGGAATCTGGTTGATTGCCATAAGCTCGGTTACGATTGGAAGCCCTGTCTCCTTGCGTGCGATTTTGAGGAGTTCCAGTCCTTCGGCTCCTAATCCCTGGAAGCTGTAAGGAGATGTGCGTGGTTTGAATGCTCCGCCACGCAAGAATCTTGCTCCGCTTGCCTTTACGGCCTTTGCGACCTCGATGATCTGCTCTTCGGTCTCGACTGAGCATGGACCTGCCATGATTGAGCATATTTTTCCGTCGCCGATTTTGTTTCCTTTTACATCGATTACAGTGTCTTCCGGGTGGAAACTTCGGCTTGCCTGCTTGTATGGGGCTTTTACCCGCTGCGCGCTCTCGACGATTTCGTTGGCGAGAAGTTCTTCCGGCGTGATGCGGCTCGTGTCACCTACAAGGCCCCAGAGAGTGACATCTTTTCCCTTTGACTCATGGATTTCAAGCCCCTTTGATTTGAGGCTTCCCTTTAATTCTTCGATTTTTCGTGCTTCGGCACCGTTTTTCAATACGACAATCATGTTTTACTCCTGTTTGGGCATAAAAAAAAGGACTTCCGTTATGGAAGTCCTTGTAATTTGCCAATAAAATTCGCAACTTTACGCATTGTTTGCGGCGTAAGACTTCCAACCGAATCGAGAAAAATAGTAATAGCCATAATAAGAGTAAGCCTGCATAGCTATCAGAGAAATTTTTCCTGTCGCATTAGAAGTGTTGCGATTCATAAGAATAATTTAAGCCTTTTCTGGGATTTTGTCAATAGAAACATGAAAAAAAATATTTGCAAAAAAAATCAAAAAATCTATATAAAACACTTGACTCATTTTAGTGTTTTCCTTATACTATATAAACCTTTTGGGGGCGTAGCGAAGCTGGTTATCGCGCTGGCCTGTCACGCCGGAGATCGAGGGTTCGAGCCCCTTCGCTCCCGAATCGCAAGACTGTCTTGTTCAAGGCAGTCTTTTTTTATTGTCTTTTCTCAAATTCTCTCTTATACTATCCCCTATGGCTAAAATTTATTTAAACAACGACTGGGGATTTACTCCCGCTTTTTTGGAAGATTTGGTTGCAACCGATTCCTTGGGTTCTATTGAGAATATCCGCCTCCCGCACACATTTACGGAGACGCCTTTCAATTCTTTTTCTTCTGATGTTTACCAGAAAGATGCGGTTTACAAGCGAAAATTTGATACAGAAAGCGACTGGGCTGGCAAAAAAGTCCTTCTTACTGTTGAAGGTGCGGCTCACCGTAGCGAAGTTTATCTGAACGGTAAAAAACTTGCTTCCCACGATTGCGGCTACACTGCATTCACGGTTGATTTGACCGATTCCCTTGCGCCGGCTGGTGGCAAAAATATCCTTGCAATCCGTGTGGATAGCCGGGAAATTTTGAATCAGCCGCCTTTTGGTTTTGTCGTCGATTACATGACTTACGGCGGAATTTACCGCGATGTCTACCTTGATGTAAAAAATCCTGTTTATATCGAAGATGTTTTCGTAAAAACTCACGGAACTGAGTTCGAGGCTGAGGCTAAGCTTGGCGGATGCTCAGAAAACGATGCAAAAAATTATAAAATCACTCACACACTCAAATCGGCTCCAAATGTAAAATTCACGACCGACCCGAACAGCGAAAAAAAATTGTGGTCAGTCGAGGAGCCTTATCTTTATATTCTGGAAACAAATCTTACTGACGAGGCGGGCAATCTCCTTGATTCAAAAGAAACTCGGTTTGGTTTCCGTGACATTCGTTATGATGCAAGCGGCTTCTATTTGAACGGAAAGAAAGTCAAAATCCGCGGACTCAACCGCCATCAGTGCTGGCCTTATGTCGGTTACGCAATGCCAAAAAACATGCAGGTTGAGGATGCCGACAAACTGAAGTTCGAGCTTGGCCTTAACGAAGTGCGCACTTCACATTATCCGCAGAGCCAGTATTTTATCGACCGATGTGACGAAATCGGCCTGCTCGTTTTCACTGAGATTCCGGGCTGGCAGCATATCGGTAACGCGGAATGGAAGGACAAGGCCGTTCAGAATGTCCGTGACATGATTTTGCAGTACCGCAATCATCCTTCAATTTTCATCTGGGGTGTCCGAATCAACGAAAGCCAGGATGATGATGAATTCTACGAGCGAACGAACAAGGTTGCGCACGAGCTTGACTCGACTCGTCCGACCGGCGGCGTAAGGTTCTTGCGCAACAGCCATTTGCTTGAGGATGTCTACACTTTCAATGATTTCAGCTTCTACGGAAACAACGAGGGCTGCTTGCCGAAGAAAAAGGCTACGAAAACAAATAAGGGCTACATGATTACCGAATACAACGGACACATGTTCCCGACAAAGACTTTTGATTGTGAGGCTCACCGAACTGAGCACGCTGTCCGACATGCCAAAGTCCTAGATGCTGTCGCAGGCCATGACGAGATTTCTGGATCAAGCGGCTGGTGTATGTTTGATTACAACACCCACAAAGATTTTGGTTCGGGAGATTACATCTGCTATCACGGCGTAATGGACATGTTCCGAAATCCGAAAATGGCGGCTTATGTTTACCAGAGCCAGCAGAATGCGGATGTTGTCGGCGATGTGCTTTATGTCACTTCCGGCATGGACATCGGCGAATATCCTGCGAGCATGAGGGGCGATGCCTACATCATCACAAATGCTGACAGCGTAAAAATGTATGTGAATGACATTTTCATCAAGGAGTACACCAAAAAAAATTCTCCGTTCAAAAATCTTGAGCACGGTCCGATTCTGATTGATGATTACATCGGTCACAGGCTGGTTGACGAGGACGGAGTTAAGGAAAAGAATTCCGAGCCAATCAAAGACATGATTTTCGCAATCCAAAAGTACGGAGCAGAAAATCTTCCGCTTTCAAAGATTCTCAAAGGCTTGTGCCTGTGGGCTAGGGGAGTGACAAATCCGAAGCATCTCACTGATTTGTATGCGAAATACATCAGCGCGTGGGGTGCAAGTGTCGTAACATACAAATTTGAGGCTTACCGAAACGGAAAACTCGTCAAGACAGTTCTTCGTGCTCCGGCAATGGACACACATCTTGATATTGAGGCAAAACGCCGTGAGCTTGTCGAGGAAACAACTTACGATGTCGCAGCGGTCAGCTTCAAGGCACTCGACGAGCACGGAAATGTAAAGCCGTATTGTCAGGAAGCGGTTTTCCTTCGCTGCGAGGGCGAAATCGAGCTGATTGGTCCAAAACTGGTTTCTCTCAAAGGCGGCATGGCAGGAACTTATGTCCGCTCAAAAGGCAAGGCCGGCAAGGGCACGCTTTTCGTGACCGACTGGCTGAACAACGAGCAGCAGATTGAGTTCACGGTCGGGGTGAAATCGTAAACTTGGGGCAAAATTTTTTTTCAAAAAAAATCAAAAATTTTTGGAAATTTTTTAATAACCTGTTGACACTTTTGTTCGTTTGGTATAATATAACACTCGTTCCGAACGAACAATGATCCCTTAGCTCAGTCGGTAGAGCAACGGACTGTTAATCCGTGTGTCGCTGGTTCAAGCCCAGCAGGGGTCGTAGGTTATATCCTTTGGTAGTTAATCCTTCCAAAGGATATTTTTTTATATACTAAACTTAGTCGGGCTTGAACGGGAACGAGCGCGCGTCAGCGAAAAGGCGCATGGATGCGCCGACAGCGAGTGGACGCGGCTTGGAATGAGTGAGCACGGATGCGAACGAATGGAAAGCAAGCCCAGCAGGGGTCGAAAAGCCTGGCTTCTTAGCTAGGCTTTTTTTATTATGAAAAAGTTCATAACATTCGTTTTAATTTTTTTCATTTCCTTCTCTCTTTTTGCATTTACTAAAGACGACATAAAATCATTTACCCTTGAAAACGGACTCAAAATCTACTTCCTTGAAGATTCTTCTTCGCCGACAGTTCGGCTTGAACTTTGCGTGAACGCGGGCTTTACCAATCAGAATCAGGAGAACGGCGCGCTTTTTGCGATGTATGCCAGGCTTTTGGGCGGCGAAATTTCAAATGATACGGTGCGCTTTGTTTCATCTGTTGCGCCGAGTGCCGCAGAACGGGAACTTATTTCGCTTTCATCAAAACTAAAGCCCCTGAATCCGACTGACTTGCAGCTTTCTTCAATTACAAAAACAATGAACGCCGAGATTCTGGAGTATTCGGCAAGTGCGGCGGGCTACATCAATTCTGCGATTGACTCAAAAATCTTCCCCGATGCTCCGTGGAGCCGTGAGAGCGGAGTTGTTCCTTTGGGTTTTTCTTCACGCAAAAATGAGCAGCTCCGTTCGCTTCTTTCTTCGATTTCCGAAAATTATTACATTCCGTCAAATTCAATTCTCTTTGTGAACGGAAATATCACTGAGAGTGCGATTCTTAGTCTGGTCAAAAAATATTTTTCGGCATTTCCTGCCTATTCATCGAAAATCGTCCACAATGAAGATTCAGAAAAAATCCGCTCGCTTCTAAAACAAAAAAAATCCCAGAAACGCAAATTCGTTCTTTATCACAAAGATTTTTCTGATGAAATGACTCAGATTGTCGTTCAGTACACAGGGCTTGCACGCGATGAGGCGGATGCGCTTTCTTTTGCATGGAATCAGGATGGGGCAGCTTTCAAAAAACTTCTTTTAAAGCAGCGGAATCTTAAAATTCTGGGAGACGAGTACATTGATGTCAATTCGGCACAGGAAAAATCAGCTTCACGGCTTATAATTCAGTCGCTTTTGGGGGTGGCGAAGGTTTCTCCGATTGTTCAGGCAGATTTGTTCCTTACGATGAGCCGAGACGAGGATGTTTTTTCAAAAAAAGAGCTGGAAAATTCCCTCAAAAAATCCCGCACGGCTTTTACCCGTCTTTCGGAAAGCAGCGATGCCACGATGGAGCAATTTTCGCGCACGGTCTCACTTTCCGAAAATTCAGTTGATGCCGCAGAGTCCTTCTTCGGAAAAATCGACCGCCTTTCACAAATTGAAATCACTGACTTAGAGCAAAAAATCCAGGCGGAAGAGCCTTTCGTTTTCGTGTTCGTAAATTCCGCAGTTTACCAGAAATATGCCGCTGAGTTCAAAAAGGCTGGATTCGAGGCAATAAATCAAAAAGAAGCGGCATGGTACAATCAGGCTTTCTATAAAAACTTCCTCAAAACGGCCGAAAAATCCGATGACAGCCGAAAAAATCTGCTTGAAGAAATTTCTGCTTCCGCGGAGCGATTCATTTCCAAAAATCTTGGAGAGTATTCTTCGTTCATGCTCAAAAACGGCATTCCAGTGACGGTCAAGCGCAGTGAAAATTCAAAAACGGCTGTTCTTTCGCTCACGATTGCGGGCGGAGAGCTTTTGTTTGCCGACAAAGTTCCGGGGCTTACTTCGGTTGTGACGGATTCAATTGCGGTGAACATTAACCGCCAGCTGGATTTGTTCGCGGAAAACGGTGCGATTTCTGGATTTTATGAAGTTGGGGCACAGACACTTTCGACACATTCGATTATCACGGTGACATGTCTTTCGGGCGAAATGGAGCTTGCGATTCAGGCGGCGTACACGGCTCTTGTTTATTGCGACATCAGCCCTGCAACGGCGGACGGCGTGACTTATGACGAGCGAACCCAGTGGCGGCTCAAAACCGGCAGCACCGAATTCCAGCTTCTGTGCGAGGCTGTAAGGCTTTTGTACGACGGCACGGAATATCCTAAACTTTACAAAAATACCGGCGACAAACCTGCGGAAAATCTTGAATTCAAGCGCGTTCTGGAAGCTTATCCGATTCTTTTGGATTCAACCCGCTTTTCGCTGATTCTTTCCGGCGGTCTCAAAGAAGATGAAAAATTGCAGAAAACTCTTGATTCAAGTTTCGGAAATCTTGGCAGCATCGAGCAGACCCGCTCAACAGATTTGCGAGTTCCAAAACCTGATTTTGCCAAGCTGAAAGCAGCCGAAAAACGCATCCCGCTAAAACATCTTTTCTTGACGGACATTTCAAAAGACAAGGCTGGCCCAATGCCGGCAGTTCTCATTCCGACCACGAAATTCCTGGACCCGATTTTGTATTGTCTTTCATCCCCGGACCTTTCAAGCACGGATTGCGCACTTTTTGACGCGGTTCTGATTGAACTTGCCCGACGAATGGAAGCGCGCCTTGCCGAAAAATATCCCGAAATAAAGGTAAAAGCCCTTCTTCCTGAAAACGACCTGCCTTTTGCCCGGATTGTAGTGACGAGCGTGGAGCACACCGCCGAAGTTGATTCCGTTTACGCCGATTCAATTTCTTCTATTAAAAACGACATTTCTCGCGAGATTGAGATTAGGACAGAGGGCGTGATTGACCTTGAAAAGAGCGATTTGCTTGCCCGCCTAGAAAACAACTGGCTCATGGCCGTGATTTCAGGAGCCGGAAGCCAGGAAGGAACCGCCCGATTAATGCAAAGCGGCGAGATTCAGAAAAATCCAAAGCTGTATCTGGAGCAATACGCCGCAATCGCCAGAGCTAAGCCGGAAGATTATTTTTTAATCGCAGAAAGTTACTTCGCAGAAAAAGCCCTGCTCAGGCTGTATAGCAAAGATTCTAAGAAGTGAGTGGTTAGCAAGTAGCAATTAGCAATTAGCAATGTGCAATGTGCAATTAGCAATGAGAAATTAGCAATTAGCAGGGCATCCGCATTAAAATAACTTAATGACTCTATCCAGATAATCTTCGCATTTATCGCAAATGTGCTGCTTTTGAGAAATTGTAATGTTTTTGGATTTTATGACATCCGAAAAATCTGCTTGCTTCAGAAGATTCAT
>NZ_JAFRNB010000130.1 GCF_017430385.1 Treponema sp. | reverse complement strand
TTAAAGTAACATGATTTAAGCCCATACTTATGGTTCTCCTTTGTTAATTTTGGTTTTTGTGGTGAAAAACATATTAACAAATTTCCATTTGTATGGGTGTTTTTATTTTTACTATTTCAAGTTCATTTTACAATCTTCCGAATAAATTTTATTTTTCTAAAAAAAGTAGTACAATGCGATAATATGACCTTCCTAATCCTATCCGACATCCACGGAAGCGCAGCCTGTCTCGAAACAGCCCTCGCTTCCTTTGAAAGCAAAGTTGACGCAATTATTCTCCTGGGCGACTATCTCAACCATGGCCCACGGAACCCGCTTCCTGAAGGCTGGGACACAAAACGCACCGCGGAACTTTTGAATGCCCGCAAAGAAAAGCTTATCTGTGTGCGCGGTAACTGCGACTCAGAAGTTGACGAAATGATGCTCAAATTCCCGTGCCTTAACGCTTACAGCACAATCGCACTCCCCACACAAGGCGGAATCCGCCGAATCTTTTTGCACCACGGCCATCTTTACGACCGCGCAAAACTTTCAAGCTGGCTTCCAAAAGGTACAATCGTTCTGAGCGGTCACACGCATGTCACCGTAATGGAAGAAGAAAACGGCCTTTTCTATTTTAATCCAGGCTCAATTTCTCTCCCGAAATGTGAAGACGGCAAAACCTGCGGAATCTTGGAAGTAGAAAGCGGAAAACTGAAAACGGAAAGCTGTAAGATAAAAATCGGACTGTATTCTATAGAAGGAAAGTTGATTCGCGAGTGCGAAGTTTGATTACATCACAGAAATTGGGGCGTTGCGGGGCCGAGAGCAAATAGATTTTGCCCCGCAGAAGGGGGTGTGGTGAAGACCGCTTGCGAGCTGAACCCAGGGGGAAGGCTTTCCCCCTCATGCCCTTACGATTCGATTCTTTCCGCTGCGTTTGCCGGTGTAGAGCCTGCTGTCGGCTATTCTGATTATAGACTCGTAATTGATTAAGTCTGTGCCAGTGCACATTCCGACAGTGAGTGTGATTTTTATTTTTTTGGAGTCAAAATCCACGACTTCATTCCTGACTTTTTCGCAAAGGCACGACAAATATTCGTACGCCTTTTCTGCGCCAGTTTGTGGCATGAAAAGAATGAATTCCTCGCCGCCCCACCTGACCGGAATATAACCTTTGTTAGCACAATCACCGATTATTCCACTGACCGTCTGCAAAACAGCATCCCCGGCCTGATGCCCGTAAGTGTCGTTGATTTTTTTGAAATCGTCTATGTCAAAAATTGCGATTGTATATTCGCTTTCATTTTCGGTTTTGTTGCGCTCCATGATATACTCAAAAAACCGGCGGTTAAAAAGGCCTGTCAATAAATCATGATTGCTGGTATACGCAAGTTTCTCGCTGGTAGTGTTTAGCTCGTAGAAATAAAGATTTGAAATGTAAAACAAAGTAAAAAGCGTTATGCACAGATTCAAGAAGCAAATTTTATTTTTATAAACTTCCATGAGGGGCAAATATTCAGGAAAAAGACAGATTCGATTTATGTAAATCAAAAGAATCGCTATCGCAAACAGACTTCCGATTGCCTGATAAATATGCTTGAGCCTTGTCTTAGGTGGAAGAAGATAAAAAATCACGGAAATCATTCCAACCACAAAGAAAATATAAAAAAATCCGCCGCCAGAAAATATTTCGCTTAACAATGAAAAAGTAATTATCTCAAAGTAGGTAAAACCGATATAAAAATCCTGATTCCGCTTAAAAAGCAGGAGCACCATTATATAGAAAACCGTGCTGAAAATATTTAAGATTAAGAGCGGGAAAATTCCAAGCACGCCAAAAACAACGGCGTAAACGGCATGGACAGAAAGACACATCAGCAAAAAAAGCAGGGTTTTCTTTTTAGAAAGAAAATCCATAAAATTTTCCATAATAAACTCTCCAGAAAAGCGAAATAAATACTTAAAATACATTTAATTTTATATCACCTTTCTGGAATCGTCAAATTTTCTGCCGTTTTCTGTCAATCCATATTCTGAAGCTCAATCGCGATTTCTTCCATCTCGCGGTCAGTCATGGCGATTGTCTCCGCCACACGGAAAAGCTCCCGCCTAATGCTCTCAGGAACATTCGTAGTGGTTTTGTAGTGCAGTTCATGCTCCAGGCAAGCCCAGAAATCCATGGCAATCGTGCGCAACTGAATCTCAACCTTAACATTATGCGTAGCCTGTGAAAGATAAACCGGAACCTCAATCACGAGATGCAAACTTCGGTAGCCTGATTCTTTAGGATTTTTGATGTAGTCCTTTTCTTCAAGAAGAGTGATGTCCGGCTGCTTCAAAAGCATGTCTCGAACGGAATAAATATCGGAAATATACGGACAGATTACGCGGACACCAGCAATATCGTGGAGATTCTCGACCATCGAGTCAAAAGTGACTGGCAAATGCCGTTTTTCGAGCTTACCGGCAATGCTCTGCGGTGACTTTACGCGCGATTTTACGGTCTCAATAGGATTACGCCGCCCAGAAACCTTATTTTCTTTGTTAAGAATGTCTAATTTTGTCTCAATCTGCTTGATTGCGCTCTCGTAAACCATCATAATCTGCTGGAATTCGAACGCCATCTTATAAAAATTATCGGGATTGTTGATTAACTCCCGGTTTATAACCTTCGGCAAATCTCCATCAGGAACTGCCTCAGATGCAAGTTCATCGATATTCAAAATAAAGCCTCATTTTCTAGCAAGCCCTTGTTGCGGACAAAGCAAAAAATCTTTTCACTATATAAACAAAATATAATGAAAAAAGTTTCAAACGGCAATAAAAAACAGGACTCAGAAAGAAAGTCTCGAAGTCCTGTTAAAATCTGCTAACTGCTAACTGTTAATTGCTAAGTTCGAATTACATCAATTTTCCGAATTTTCGTTCCAAATCCTTAATCAATTTGTACTCAAATGAATCCACGAGCGCGATATAAGAAGCCTCGATCACGTCGCTTGAAACGCCCATCGTAGCCCAATGTTCATCGCCGTCGCTGGACTCAATCAAAACACGAACCCGGCTGGCCGTAGCTCCCTTTCCGTCAAGGACACGAACTTTATAATCAGTAAGATGAATCTGAGCCACATTCGGATAGAACTGCTCCAAAGCCTTTCGCATCGCAACATCGAGCGCGTTTACAGGACCGTCACCGTCACCCGCAGTCACGACAACTTTTCCATCAACATCAATTTTGAACTGAGCGAACGCACTCTGATCATCGGCAAAGCGCGGGAACTCACCGCTCGTCTTGTAATAATGAAGATTATAGAACGGCTGGTACTTTCCGATAGCCTTGCGAACCAAAATCTCAAAACTGGCATCCGCACCCTCAAACTGATAGCCCTGATGCTCCAGTTCTTTAACGCGATTGACAATATCTGCGACAATAGGACTTGATTTTGTGAGGGTTTTGTCGAATTTCTGAACCTTCTCGACAATCATGCTCTTGCCCGCAACTTCGCTCATCAAGAACACGCGCTCATTTCCAACGCATTCTGGAGTAACATGCTCGTAAGCGAACGGATTTTTAATAACGGCATCGATGTGCATTCCGGCCTTGTGAGCAAACGCGCTGCCACCAACATAAGGCATTCCGGCATCAAGCGCAATATTCGTAATCTCAGCAACCCGCTTACAAATCGGAGTGAGATTCTGCATATTCTCGGCAGGAATACAAGAGCAATCCATTTTAAGCTGAAGATCAGCTATAATAGAAGAAAGATTTGCGTTTCCAGTGCGCTCGCCAAATCCGAGCAAAACGCCCTGAACATGAGTCGCCCCAGCTTCAACCGCAAGAAGCGAATTTGCGACCGCACAGCCAGAATCGTTATGCGTGTGTATACCTATCGAAGCGATTTTTCCAAAACGCCCGAAGACATCTTTCGTCATCTCAAAGCACTGGAGTGGCAACATTCCGCCCTTAGTCTCGCACAAGCACAAAGTTTTTGCACCGCCCTCAACCGCCGCTTCCAGACATTTCATCGCATATTCGGCATTCTCGTTGTAGCCAGTGAAAAAATGCTCGGCATCAAAAATAACTTCCTTATTATTTGCGACCAAAAACTCGACCGTCTCCCGAATCATCTCAAGATTTTCTTCGAGAGTGGCATGAATGATGTCCGTAACCTGAAAATCCCAAGTCTTACCGAAAATACAGACAACCTCGGTATCAGCCGCAAGCAAACTCTGCAAATTGGCATCCTCGGCACACTTAATTCCTTTGCGACGAGTTGAGCCAAAAGCGACAATCTTAGAGTGCTCAAGCTTAAGTTTTTTAGCCTCTGCAAAAAATTCCATGTCCTTCGGATTCGACCCAGGATTTCCCGCCTCAATATAGCTCACCCCAAGCTCGTCCAAAGCCTTAACGATATTAATTTTATCCTGCACCGAGTAAGAGATGCCCTCGCCCTGAGAACCATCCCGCAAAGTAGAATCAAGAATCGAAATCTGTTTCATAAAAATCTCCATGGGGCTACCCTTCGGGTCGGGTGTTCCGCCCTTCGCTAACGCTCATAGCCTTCGGCTACTTCGGGGCTACATACCCTAGCCTTTTAATCAGGCATGAACCTTGCCCTGTTATTATCCGTCTCAAAAACATCAATTGCGTATAGATACGCCGCTTCGCCATCTGTTTTTTTTAAGCTAGGAATCAATTTAATAATTCCATTATAAATGTACATTGCTATTCGCTCCGCACTTGGATTCTGCTCAAAAAAAGCGATGTCGTTCAAATTTGTGTGATCTAGCTTTTCACAAACAGCCTTTAATGCCTCTTTCAACTCCGTAAAATCAAGGAGCATTCCGCCCTCGTCAAGATTCTTTCCCTGAACATGGGCATAAACTTTGTAATTGTGGCCGTGCAAATTTTCGCATTTTCCGTGATAATCACGCAAAAAATGAGCCGCCGCAAAATCAGCCTTAACACGAACTTGAAACATGTAATAGATTATATCAGAATAAGAAAAAAAATACTATAAATAGATGCAATTAATAGCGGATTAAATGCGGCAAGTATTTGTGCATCACGAAACAACAATCCACAAATATCTCTTAATATTTTGAGCAAAAAAACACGTAGCGAATAAAACATCTATGTTTGTTTTAATGCTACGCGCTGAGAGAAAAATGTAAAAACAAAATACGAGCGGTCAAGGCACGCTTAGGTCACAGCCTTGCCCCATTCGCTTTTAGGATTTTTATCAAATCCTAAACCACCACAGAATATTTGTATTCTGTGGTTACTGACTATTTGAGAGCAGCAGAGATTCGCTCAAGAACCTTTTTGCGGTCAAGAGGTTTTACGATATAGTTCTTTGCACCAAGAAGAAGTGACTTTTTAACCAATTCCTCTTTACCAAGAGCTGAAACCATGACAACGCGGGCATTTTTGTCGAATGCAACAATCTGCTCAAGAGCCGTGATACCGTCCATGCGAGGCATAGTAATATCCATTGTTACCAAATCGATATTCGGGCACAACTCTTTATATTTATCAACGCCGTCCTTACCATCAACAGCTGTAGCTACGACCTCATAACCTTCACTTGTGAGAATCTGCCCAAGCTGTTTTGCAACGAACATTGAGTCGTCTACAACGAGCACTCGGATTTTTGAGCCGTCAGCATTCATGCCCTCTGGCGGACGCTCGTTAATTGAAGGAAAATCCTGTTTTGTTTTCATTTTAGCACTCCTTATTATACGCGTTCGCGAATTGCGACATTAACTTCAATTTTACCACATTCAGTAATAAGAGGAACGATAAGAGCCTCTACACTGTTTGTATTGCCACCACCAAGAGCAGCGATTTCCATCTTTTCACCCGCAAAAAGAGCAGGCGGAGTAAGGTCAAATTTAAAACCAAGCTCATGCAACTTTGTTACGGCCTGAGCAGTGATGAGGTTTGCAAGCTCACTGATTGTAGCCTTTGCAAGCTCATCGAATTTTGTAAGAGTCTCACCGTTCATTGCCGAAGCAATATTCAGTGCTGTCTCAAAAGTCATATCGAAAAGAACACGACCTTCAACATCACCAGCGAGACCTACGAGGGCAGCAACACCCATTACAGGCATCGCAGTCGATTTGAGATACAAATCACCACGAGTAACGGTTGCGCCACCAAGGACTTCTTTCAAGATTTGATATGAAGTTTCAACAAATGGGTTAATGTACTCTACTCTCATGAGTTTTTACTCCTATATTATTTTTTGCTATTTCTTACCAAAAATAGTCACCGTTCCAACTTTCGTTGCCGACCACTTAGGATCCTCTTCAAGAGATTCATTCTGACCAAGCAAGACAACGCCGTTTCCTTTGAGTTTTTCATAGAACTCGTTGACAATAGTCTGCTGGCTGGCTGCCGGCAAGAATGACAGTACATCCCTTGCGAAGATTATATCACAAGATGGCAAATTATTGGTGTTAGCGCAATCATGATATTCAAACATAATGCCATCGCGGATTTCTGGAATAAAAGTGAAATCCCCGTTAGCTTTTTTTGTAATATACGGCGCGTACCAACCATTGGCAACATCCGCAGGAACTGCAAGTAATGGAGCGTTAGAAATACTGAGCAAGTCAACTTCATGAGCATAAATCTTAACTTTTGCCTCAGGATAACGCTTTCTGAGAATACAAGCCAAAGAATAAGTCTCGCAACCTTTTCCACAGCCTGGATTCCAAACGACAATCTGTTTAGCGGTATTGTCAGGCAAAGCCTTGTAGATAGAATCTGCATAAGCCTTATCCCACCAAGCTCCGCTGAACGGAGAATAGAATTTTTTAAGGAACAAGTCGGCATCCGTAGGATTCTGGAGCTGAGTTTTGCCCTTGCCTCGCTCACCTTCCCATTCCTTATATCGAACCTGCATCCATTTGTCGTTCAGCATAGATGCAGTGAATTTTCGCATTGAAGTCAAAGAATCAACTACAAATGAATAATCGACCTTCTCTTCCTTTTTAGGTGCCGGAGCAGCCTGTTTTTTTGCACCGCCCCCCTGCGAAGCAGAATTAGCTATCCTCGCAGACATTTCCTTCATTACGGCATCTTCGGAAGCCTTGTTATCAGTCTTTGAACCAAAGATTTTTTCAATGTCGAGAAGGACATACAAGCGGTTATTGACCTCGACAACACCCTGAATATATTTGATGTTGATGTCACCAAACAATGGGTGTGGCGGATTGATGCTTGATTTTTGGATTCCGACAACTTTGTCGATTTCATCAACAACGATACCAAAAGTAAGCTCACCGATTGAGACGATAAGCATATTTTCAAGAGCATCATACTCACGCTCAGGCATATCGATATTGAAGAACAATCGCAAATCAATAATCGGAATGATGTCACCACGAAGGTTGTAAACGCCAAGCACAAACGGCAATGCGTTAGGCACATAAGTGAACCGGCCGGCTTTTGCAATTTCCTTGACCTTCATGATATCAATAGCATAGTCCTTGCCAGCAAGAGAGAATGTGACCATTTTGTAGTCAACAACGACCAAATTGTCCTGTCGTGGAGTCTCTGCGGCATCAGGGCCTGCAATATTCTGAATATTACCCAAGCTCTCTTTTAAAACGGAGTTGATAGAAGGCTTTTCGGTTGTATTTTCCATGAATCTTCTCCTTAGTCCTCTATGCTGTTTTCCTGGCGAGCCTGCATTTCCTGACGAACACCAAGCTCAAGCAACTGAGTTACATCAATAATGAGCGAGACTGAACCATCACCCAAGATTGAGGCACCAGAGATTCCAGGTGACTGCGTAAACTGATCGCGCAAAGGCTTGATAACGACATCTTCCTCGCCGATAAGGTTGTCAACCATGACACCAATCTTTTTGTCCTGAGAGCCGACGATTACGACGAAGCAATATTCTCCGTCCTCGTTTGTACGGATATTGAACAAACGGCTCAAACGAAGCACAGAAATTACCTCGTTTCGGACATTCAAAACCTCGTGGTTGTCGATTGTGTTGATTTCAGATTTTTTAACCCGAACACTTTCGATAACCGATGCGATTGGGATTGAATAAACTTCGCGGCCAACACGCACGAGCAAGCCCTGAATGATAGCCAAAGTAAGCGGCAGACGGATAGAGAACTTAGAGCCTTTGCCATGCTCGCTTGTTACCTGAATCGTACCGTTGAGCTTTTCAATCATCGTTTTGACGACATCAAGACCTACGCCACGGCCAGAAACATTGGTGATTTTTTCGGCAGTTGAGAATCCCGGCAGGAAGATAAGCTGTGCTGCTTCCTGATCGGAAAGAACTTTGCTTGGGTGAATGAGGCCTTTATCGATAGCCTTCTTTTTGACCTTTTCTGCATTGATTCCGCCGCCATCATCAACGACATCGATTACAATGCTGTTGCCTTCGTTGGCAGCTTTGAGAAGAACAGTACCCGTCTCGTCTTTGCCGGCATTTTTGCGGACTTCTGGAGACTCAATACCGTGGTCAACTGAGTTTCGGACACAGTGCATGATTGGATCCATGAGGTCATCAACTACAGTTTTATCAAGCTCGGTGTCTTCACCTTCAAGAATCAAATTGACTTTTTTGCCCAAATCCTTCTGCAAGTCGCGTACAACACGAGGGAAGCGGTCGAAAACCTGACTGATAGGAACCATTCGGATTTTCATGATACCTTCCTGCAGCTCGCCTGTGATGCGACCGAGGTTCTGGGTAGAAGAATGGAATTTGGAATTCAAATCCTTGAAACGATTTTCGAAAGCATCGAAGAATGTTGCGATGTCGCCGAAATCGTTTGTAATATTTGCCTTGATGTCCTTAACAGCAACTCCATTCTGAATTTCTTCGAGATACTGAGGAAGCTGCTCGAACATGCGGCGAATCTTTTCTTTGTAAGAAGAATCGAGGTTCTGGAACTGAATGAGCATGTCCGCGAACTGCTGCTGGCTCTGGTTGAAAGAAGCCTTTGTGATGACAGTCTCAGAAACAAGGTTCATGAGGTTATCAACTCGCTTTGAGTCTACGCGGAGAATAGTGCTCTGCTGAGCATGGCCCGTTGCAGGAGCTGTTTTTGCAGCCGGTTTCGGAGCTTCTTTTTTTGGAGCCTCGGCGGCCGGAGTTGCAGCGGCAGGCTGTGGTGCGGGAGCCGCCGGAGCGGCAGGGGCAGGAGCCTCGGCAACAGGTGCTGGCTGAGGAGCAACAGGTGCAGGAGCGGCCGGAGCTTCCGAAGCACCAGAATCGCTTGTAACGGCATTGTCAAGATTTTGAGCATCAACACTCAGTGTTACATCATCAAGGAAAGCCGTATCTTCAAGCTGCTCACCAGTGTTATTTGAAGCTACGAAATAAATTACATCTTTATGGAATTCATCCTCGTAAAGAGCATCGAAATCAGGAATAGTTTTGAGGACTGTACCACAAGCTTTGAGAGCGGCAAATACCTGAATACCGCCTACAGAATTCATAGGGTTGCTTTCGTCGAATGTAACAGCAACTGACCAAAGCTGCTGACCTGGAGCACAGCCCTGCTTGAGTTCAACAAGCTCATATTCAGAAAGATTTACCGTAGGAGCACTTCCAGAAGCAGCCGGAGCTGGAGCAGCGGCAGCAGGTGCAGCCTGTGGAGCCGGAGCAGCAGCAGCTTTTGGAGCACCGCCACTACCAGCAATCATCGCCTTAATCTTTTCGGTGATTTCATCTACGCTCTCGCCATAAACAGAACCATTCTTGCGTTCTTCAAGCATGGCCTTAATTACGTCAAGAGCAGTCAAAAGAGTATCAACAATGTCTTCGGTTACTTTAATTTTATCAGAACGAACCTCATCGAGAAGATCTTCCATTGTATGCGCGAAATGCGCAATCTCACTGAATTCAACAGTTGCTGAATTTCCTTTGAGAGTATGTGCCGCACGGAAAATTTCATCGATAGCGTCATGATTGTTAGGGTCGTTCTCGATAGCAAGAATATTGCTCTCAAGGTTATCGACCATCATTTCTGACTCAGAGAAGTAGTCCTTTAACAATTCTTCATTAGTAGAATCAAGGTAATCACTCATATAATCTATTTTAACAGTAAGTTTTTCAAAGTCAAGTAAAAAAAGAAAGATTATTTTAATATTATTCACCTTGTCCCTTTTACGACTTCCAATGTTACATTATCGGCAAAAAACTATATTTTCGCAACAACTTTTAAAGTTATTTTTCAGAAATCATTCGGGCAAGCACGCAGACTCCCTCAACCATAGCCTCATGTTCCTCAGGGGCAATTCGGGCATAAAGAGTATCAGGCGTGTCTCCAGGAAGGACAGGAACTTTTTTCTGCACAAGAATTTTCCCTGTGTCGCAGCCAGAATCAACGAGATGAACCGTACAGCCGCTTTCTTTTTCGCCAGCCGCAAGGACAGCCTCATGGACATTATGCCCCCACATCCCCACCCCGCCGAATTTTGGAAGAAGAGCCGGATGAAGGTTTATGATTCTTCCAGAATACTCATCGATGATTTTGCCGCCCAGGACAGAAAGATAGCCGGCGAGGACAATCGCATCAATCTGATATTCCTTGCACAAATCAAGGATTGCATCGCTTATAGCAATTCTTTTTGTATCACGGTCAGAAGTCTTTGCTTTATCTGCACCGAGGACAGAGAACGGGCTTCGGATTTCAGCAGGAATTCCAGCATTTTTGGCACGCTCAAGCGCATAAGCATTTTTTGTATTTGACACGACGAGCGCGATTTTGTAAGGACAGTCAGGATTAGACTTCTCGTAATCAATAAGAGCCTGAAGGTTCGTTCCGCCTCCGCTTACTAAAACTGCAATTTTCATTCTTTTGTTTTACTCCCATTTAGATAATTTATAAAATATCGGGCTGACCTGTCGCCGGGACGCCCCTCACTAAGCTTAACGAACATCGCCAGAGATTTTTCATTCTCACCTTTTTCAAGCAATGCAACCGCCTGATTCCAGAAATTCGCGTAATTAAAAATCTTGTCATCATCAGAAGAAAATGAATCCAGAACCTCATAAACGCTTTCAGAAATATCCTCGCTGTCTGCGCCAAGTTTTCTGATAATGTACTCATCACGCACTGAATCACGGGCATCACCATTCAGCATGATTCCAGCCGCATCGTATTTTTTGGCAGAATCCTTGAGTGCAATGGCATTTTTCCACGAGCCGTCTGCAATCCGGAAAGATTTTTTTGACTCACTTCCCATGCAGGCAAGGAAAGATTCTCCGCCCCAAACTCCGACATCAGCAATGATTTTAACGCCGTTGTTACTAAGAATAAAGAATGCCGTAAACAAATCATCATTCATTCCGTCGGGCTTCGGTGAATTTGGAAGAATTTTTATGTCCTCGTTTATGGATTTTATTTGTTTTTTAATTGCAAGAGCAGCCTCAAGTGCAAGCAGGCCGTGATTTTCACAATGCTCAGGAGCACCGAACACGGCAATCACTTCATCATCACGATAAGACTCGACAATTCCGTTTGATTTCAAGACACATTCTGCCGCAGCATCAAAATAATGATTCAAAAACGCAACGAACTGATTCCCGCTGAGAATTGCCCGGAGAACAGAAATATTCCTTATTGAAAGTGAAAGCAACGAAACGGAAGATTTTTCGCCATCAAGAACAAAATCAAAAGGATGCGACATTATTTTTTTTAGCACGCCGCCATGAATGACCTGAGAAAAGGACTGCGAAACTTCAATCAATTTTTTCTCATTTTCCCTGAAATGACTAAAATTCAAAACAAGTGAAAGAATCAGAAGGGAAGCTAAAGGAATGCAGAATCCAGCGAAAATTCTAAAATAAACCGCCAGGAAAACAAGGACAGATGCAAAAAGAAGAATCCAGAAAACCGAAAGACCGACCAAGACCGGGGTTTTACGGATTTTTAATGCAAGAAAGGCAAATGAAAGACAGGCAAAAAGCGCAATCAGAATCTGAAAAACAAAAGGAAGTGCACGGATAAAATCGCCCGAAAAAATCATGTTTGCAAGGACATAAGAAAGAAGCGGAGCAGGAAATTTTGAATCGAACGGCGACGGAACAAAATCTGCGGCGGACTCCGAAACAAGCGCAAAAACGCAGAAAGAGCCTGAAAGTGGCTCAGAAAGCTTGGTGCGAAGAGTCTCGACCTCAGAAAAAATAACCCGGCAAGTCGAAAAAGAATTTTTTATAGTCGCGCGCTCATTCTCATCAGTCGTCGAATCAGAAAGAGCCTTTTCCTGTTTTCCGCCAAGAAAAGCCCGCATCAGCATATAAAACTTTTTTTTGAGGGAAAAATACTGATTCTTGTCACCCGATTTTTTTGCAAGCAAAGCCGAATTATAAACATCAAGCGGATTTTCGGAATTCAAATCGCAGAACAAGCCCCGCGAGGACATGACATTAAGATATTTGTGAAGATTTTCTTCCAGCATACCAAGCTCCGCAAAAGAAGAAAATGGAACGGAGCAAAATGATTTCCAAGAATCCGCAGGATATTTCAGAAGAACCGAACCGTCTGGAGCACGCGGAATTTTTACAGGGCTGGCGATTTTTGAATCAGCAAAACCTGCAAGTTCAATCTCAGAATCAGAAATTTCAATTTTTTTAACGCCAAGAAAATCGAGGATTGCAGAAAATCCTGGCTCAGCAAAATATTTTCCATCCTTTAAATAAACAAGATGCCGAGAAAAACATTTTTCCGAAGCAAGAATTTGAGATGGAAGCTGTGGAGTTTTATGGTCAATTTTTGTGCCATTTTTTGAAGGGAAGACAAGCTTGATGCTGAACAAAGATTTTTCTTTTGGAAGATTTGCAGAAGATTTTACGACAAGCGAATCAATGTCCTCAGCCGGAATTTTTGAGCCGAAATCATATCCGAAACCGGCTGCCCCAAGCTCCTGCGCGACCAAAACGGCCTCGGAAAGCTCTTCTTTGGAAGGAACGGAAAAGCCTGTTTTTTCAAAATCAGAATCCGAAAATGAAGCAAGCACCAGAGGAACTTTAGGTTCCCGCCTGTCCATGAAGTTCTGCAAGGCAAAGTAAATCTTTTTGTCACAGGAAGATAACAGGAACAACATGGAAATTCCGACAGCAAAAACTGATGCAAGAATATAAAAAACTTTTTTCATGATTATTTAAATATCCGGAAAAAAAGACGGCCGTTTAAGACCGTCTTTGTGAGATTCTAATTAAATCAGTTTTGTAGCTTCGTGGCTGCCTTTGAGGTCTTCGCCGAGGTCTTTTGTAGCGGCCTCAACATGACCGATTTTGTAGGCTTTGAGCGGAACGGCACCGGCCTTTGTGTAAGGCTCTGTCTCGAAGCTTGCGGCCTTTTCGTTGAAGCGGGCAATGATTGCGTCTGCATCGCTTGCCTTTACAGCGAGGATGAAACCGATACCCATGTTGAATGTGCCCCAAACGCCTTCTGAATCAGCACCACGGCGGATAAGCTCGTCAAAAATTGCCGGCTTTGGCCATGAATCCTTTTTGATTACAGAAACGAGATTCTTTCCTTTTGCGTACATGCGAGGAACATTCTCGTAGAATCCGCCGCCAGTGATATGAACCATGCCGTGAACGCTCTCGCCAAATACAGAAAGAACGTCCATTACAGGGCGCACGTAAATGCGGGTTGGTGTAAGAAGAACTTCACCGATTGTTTTGCCAGCGAAAGGTGTGTCAAAATCAGAAACAAGCTTGCGAACCAGAGAATAGCCGTTTGAGTGGCAGCCAGTAGAAGAAAGACCGATAAGAACGTCACCGGCTTCGATTTTGGTGCCTGTAATCATTTTTTCTTTGTCGCCTACTCCCACGCCGAAACCTGCGAGGTCATATTTGCCTTCGTCGTAGAAACCAGGCATTTCAGCAGTCTCACCGCCAAGAAGAGCACAGCCAGTGTCAACACAACCGTCTGCGATGCCTTTTACGAGCTGACCTGCAACTTTTGCGTCCAATTTGCCGCAAGCAACATAATCAAGGAAGAAAGATGTCTGAACACCAGAGCAGAGGATGTCGTTTACGCTCATGGCAACACAGTCAATGCCAACAGTGTCATATTTTTTAAGCTGGAAAGCGATTTCGAGTTTGGTGCCGACACCGTCAGTTCCAGAAACCATTACAGGATTTTGGATTCCTTTTGGGATTTCAAACATGCCGTTGAAACTTCCCAAATCAGTGAGAAGACCCGGAATGCGGGTGCGTTTAGCATGAACTTTGTATTCGTTGACGGCATTGTAGCCTTCCTCAACATCAACGCCTGAATCTTTGTAATTGACAGCCATTTTTTAACTCCAAAAGGAAAAATGTAATCGCCGGAACACTCCCGACAACTTTCTAAGGATTATTAAATTATAGTGATTTTAAGGATTATGAGCAATGAGATATGATAATCCGGAACTGGAAGAGGATTTTCAGCTTTCTACTTTCAACTCGTCTTTGAGTGCAATCACCCGTTCCAGCGGAAGGGAACAGCACTGAGCAATTTTCTCGACAGATAAGTCCGTTTCTTTCAGAAAGTTTCGGGCGTTTTCAATGGCCTTTGCCTGCGCTCCCTCTTCCCGGCCAACCATGCGTCCTTCTTCACGTCCTTCCTCACGGCCCTCTTCGCGTGCTTCTTCACGGATTTCATCTGTAATATCAAGCCAGTTATTGTAATAGAGTTGTTCGCGCGGTGTCACTTTCAGCTCCTCGACAAGCTTATCCAGCCGCGAAGTATAGGCTGTGGTCGATTTTTTCGTCGCGACATATTTCAGGAATGCTCTTGTCTCTTCATCTTCCATTTTATCACATGCAGCACAGTTGTAAAACACTTTTATCATCTTGTCATCGTATTTTGTTTCGGGTTTTTCCATGCAGACGTTCTTGATGGTGTAAACCGGCCTGTCCTCGCCGAACGGGTCTTTGAGGCATATAAAGATTACGACATTCTGCTTCAGGTTCTTGTATTTCGTCCTCCTTTGTGTTGCCTCGATGTCCATCAGGCTCTGATAGTACCTTGCCCGAAGCGGCAGGGATGTCTCGTTGGTGGTTTGCATCTCAATGTCATACTCATGCTCAGGATCGCTGGTCCGCACGTCAAGGCGGATTGATTTTGCCTCGTAGCTTGCGGCAAGGGTGGACTCCGCTTCAGGAATGGTTATTTCCGTAATCTTGATTTTGAGCAGGATTTCAAGAAGATGCTTGCATTCATCAAGGTTTCTCATTACACGAGTGAACATGTAATTGTCCGCAAAGGTAAGTTCTTCCCAGCTTTTAGTCTTTCTTTTGGTTGCCATAAATACGCCTCGTAAAAATAAATTTCCCATAAATTGCAATAACAACTTGAAACAACAAATTTGTTAAGCTGTTTTTCTATAAATTTTATCTAACTCAGCTTCAAATAGTTGAGCTGGAGTTTTATAACCCAATATTTTTCTAGGAAGATTGTTCATCCAGTCTTCCA
>NZ_JAFRNB010000129.1 GCF_017430385.1 Treponema sp. | reverse complement strand
GGACGTTGACGGCCTGGCCGACGAAATCAACGAGGAACTTCCGATTCCTGTGATTTCTGTTCACTGCGAAGGCTTCAAGAGCCGAATCTGGGCGAGTGGCTTTGATATTTCCGACCACGCTATTTTGCAGGGAATCGTAAAGCCGCCTAAAGAAAAACGAAGAATCATCAACATCAAGAACTTCTACGAGAGCGCACGTCCTCAGATTACAAAGATTTTCAACGAAGTCTTTGACGCTGAGCCTCAGTTTTTGTACTGTAACTCGACAATCGAAGAGCTTAGCCATTTGAGCGAGGCATTGGCAACGGTCTGTATCTGCGGTACTCTGGGAACTTATCTTGGAAACGCTTTGGAAGAAACTTACGGCGTTCCTTACGTGCGTACAATCAACCATTCTGGAGTAACAGGCTTTGAAACATGGCTCCGTGGAATCGGGGATGCAATTGGCCGCCGCGAGCAGGTTGAAGCCTACATCAAAAAACAGCGCGAAATTTACATTCCGCAGATTGAAGAGGCAATCAAGCCGCTTCGTGGACTTCGGGCTGTAATCGGAATGGGACCAGGCTTTACTTACGAGATTGCCCGCGTTTTGCAGGAATTCGGCATGACAATCGATTACGCCCTTGCATGGCACTACGATTACAAGTACGACAACGGCCAAGTTCCGCCGGCACTGGAGCATCTGCTTAAAAACAGCCCTAAGGACATGAGGGTTGCCGTCGCCGACCAGCAGAACTACGAGGTTTTGAACATCCTCAACCGCTACAAGCCGGACGTTTACTTTAGCCGTCACCCGGGAACTACTGTCTGGGCAATCAAGCAGGGCTATGCCGCAGTCTTCGTTGCCGACGAGTACACAGTCTTTGGCTACGAGGGAACTTTGAGCTTTGCAAAACTGATTCGCGACACCGTTACAAACCGCTCGTTCGAGAAAAACCTTGCCGCCCGAATCAAGCTTCCGTACACAAAATGGTGGTACGAGCAGAGCAACGAAAAGTTCATCAACGCGGAAAGCAAAAGATAATTAGGAATCGGGACTGAGCAATTAGCAATTAAAGGGGGGAAAGCCTTCCCCCTGGTTCGCACTTCGTAGCTCACCACCCCCTTCTACGTGGGCTCGCCCCCGTAACGCCCCCAATTTTTTTATGACTCTACAGCAAATAAAATACATTCTTGGCGTGGCAGATTCTACTTCGCTCAACAAGGCTTCGGAAAGGCTTTTTGTCTCGCAGCCTTCTCTTTCAGCTTCTCTGCATGACGCGGAAGATGAGCTTGGCTTTCAGATTTTTATGCGCACAGCCCGCGGAGTGAAGCCGACAGAAACTGGTGCGAGATTCATCCATGACGCCAGAGAATTTTATTTACATTACGAAAGACTTCTCAAAAAATATACTTCGTCAGAAAAGAAAACTTTTTCGGTCACGACATTGTATTATGCCTTTGCGCGGAAGGCCTTTGTCGAAATCGTAAAGGATTTTTCGGGCGAGAACTATGATTTTGCTTTCTGCGAAAAAAAAGCTTCGCTTGTGATTGCGGATGTCGCACTCGGAAAAAGCCAGATCGGTATTCTCTACCTCAGTGACTCAAACCGGGAGTCAATTTCAAAAAGTCTCAAATCCAACAACATTGAATTTCATCATCTCACCGAATGTAACGCCTTTGTGTACCTTCACAAAAATCATCCTCTGGCCAAAAAAGAGTCTGTCTCGCTCGACGAGCTTTCGGATTACCGCTTCGTGACTTTTGACACCGACGATGTTAAGTCATTTTTCTCCGATGAAGTGATTGAACGCTACGGCCTGAATCAGGCGATTACGGTTGCTGACCGGGCCACGGAACTGAACCTGCTCAAAACTCTTGACGGCTACACTTTTCTTTCGGGCGTATTTGCAGAAGAAACGAACGAAGATTTTGTCCTTGTTCCGCTACAGAATCCCGATGACGGACTCTGCCACAGTTTTGAGCTGGGCTACATTACAAAAAATAACATAAAAATCGAAAAAATCAGCCTGAATTACATCGATGCGGTGCGGCGGATTTTGAATATCGCGGGATTTGTGTGTTAGTATTGTACGGAAAAGGGGATTTTACTCAATCAGCTCGCGGATTCTGTAGTTTGTACCGATTTTTTTGCACAGCTCGCGGCAGTTTTCCTCATCTTCGTGGGTGATTGTTGTGGAAACCGTGGTCATAGTAACATTCGGCACATATTTTACTGAATTTCGGGCGAATGCAAGCATGGCGGCATGGGCATTTTCTCCGAAAGTCGGGCGGCAACGTTCCTCGTAGATTTTTGGATCGCTTGAATTGAGGCTGATTGAGATTGAGTCGATTAAACCTTGAAAAAGTGGTGTAATGTCTTTTTTATGAATTAAATTTCCGAGACCGTTTGTATTGATTCTGATTGGCTTTTGAACCTGGCTTTTAAGAAATTTTGCGGTCTCCAAAAGCACATCCAGGGCTTCGGTCGGCTCTCCAAACCCGCAGAACACGAATTCACTGTATTTTGATAAATCCTCGGCAAGCAGGGCCGCCTTTACTTCATCAAAGCTAGGCTCGTGCTCCAGCCACAAAGAATCCTGAACATAGAATTTTTTGTTCTTCTGCCGGATGCAGAAAGTGCAGGCACAAGGGCAGCGGTTGGTAATGTTCAGATAAAGCCCGTTTTTGACCTGGTAGACGATTTTCATCATTTTTTCACTTTTTGCCATGATTCTTATCGTAATTTTTTCGTATTTTTCTGTCAATTATTCAGTTATAGAAAATTCCTATAACACCTATAAAAAAAATATATTAGTAAAGATTCTTAAAAAAATATATACCTACTACTGTGCTAGGTAATAACGACCTAGAGAGGAGGTTTTATGAAAAAATTTACTTTAAAAAATCTTGGTAAGACTGTTTTGGCTTTGGCACTTGCCCTTTTGACTTTTGGCTTGCTTTCATGCAAAAAGGAAAAGACTGAAGTTCAGACCGTTATCGTCGGTACAGGCTCTGACATGCAGCTTTACTGCTATCTTGATGAAAAGGGTGAGCTTGCAGGCTACGAGATTGACGTAATGAAGGCGATTGACGAGCTTTTGCCCCAGTATAAATTTGAATTCCAGACTTTTGACTTCAAGAACATTCTGCTTGCCCTTTCTGCAGGAAAAGTTGACATCGGTGCCCATGCCTATGAGTCAAATCCAGAGCGAAGGAAGAATTATCTTTTTACGGAATACGGCTACAATGACTTTTCAAAATACATCGTCGTGTTGAAGGAAAATACTGACGTTAATTCCCTCAAAGACCTGGTTGGAAAAACGGCTCAGGCTTCGACAGGAAGTGCGACAGGCGCAATCTTGCAGCACTGGAACGAAGACCATCCGAACGAGCAGATTAATGCGATTCTTACTTCGGCACTCACAAATGAGCAGGTCGTTGCGGCAATGAAAAACGGCACTTACGACGCATTCTTCACAAATATTCCAAGCTTCAATCAGATTCAAAAAGAATATGGAAATATTTTCCGCCTCGTTGAGGAGCCTATTTCAACTTCAGCGGCTTATTTCATCTTCAATCTGGACAATCCGACCCTCAAGGCTGACGTAGATGGAGCACTTAAAAAACTTATTGATTCAGGTGAACTTGCAAAACTTGCTATTAAAGATTTGGGTTCTGACACAACGAAGAATATAAACAAATAGAATAAAATCGGACTGAGCTTATGGCGGATTTATTTTCCTGGAAGAGACTTGTTCAAAATTTTCCGGTTCTGATTGTTAAGCTGCCGATAACTTTTGAGATTGTGGCGGTTGCGTTCACTTTGGGCTTTCTCCTTGCCCTTCTGATTGCGACTGCCAGAATCAAAAAAATTCCGGTTCTCAATCAGATTCTGACGGTATTCATTTCCTTTGAGCGGGGAACGCCCCTTCTGGTTCAGATGCTGGTGGTTTATTACGCCCTTCCGATTGTGCTCAAGACTTTTTTCGGAATCGATTCACGCAGATGGGAAAAAATCATTTTTGTTGACCTGGCCTTGATTTTAAATCAGGGAGTATTTTTGGGCGAGATTTTCCGTGGTGCCATTCTTTCGATTCCAAAAGGTCAGAGGGAAGCGGCCATTGCCTGCGGATTTTCTGAATTTAACGCCTTTGTCAGGATTGTACTTCCCCAGGCCGTGCGGGTTGCCCTTCCTTCTACAGGTCTTACTCTGATTGGCCTTTTTCAGGAAACATCGCTGGTCTTCATGATTGGCGTGATTGACATTATCGGAAGAGCCAGCGCGCTTGGAGCCACAACAGGCCACAGTCTTGAAAGCTACGTAATTATCGCGGTCATTTTCGTGCTGATTAACTTTGCCCTTACGGCAATCACCACAAAAATCGACAAAAAGCTGACTTTCGGTGCGAAGCCTGTAAGGATGGGGGTTGTATGAAATTCAGTTTTGAGTATCTCTGGAAGTGCCTTCTTTCGGGCGTGGTCTTTATTCCCGTCACCCTCAAACTTGCCCTGATCCCGCTGGCTCTGGGCCTTGTCCTTGGAACTTTGATTGCAGTTGCAAGAATTTTCAAGGTTCCGGTTGTTGAGAAAGTGTTTAAAGTCTTCGTCGCAGTCTATTCAGGCATTCCGCTCATGGTCACGCTTCTGATTTTTCACTTGATTTACCTGAGTTGCTTTAAGCCCGGCAAAAACGGAACCATGCTGCTGGCTTATTTTACATTTACGCTGAGCAGAACAATCATTCTGAGTGAGACGATTCGCGGGGCTTTTCTGGCAATTCCAAAAGGTCAGTACGAGGCGGCCTACAGCTGCGGACTTTCGACTTTTCAGGCACTTAAAAAAATCATAATTCCCCAGATGATTCCTGTTGCCCTGCCAAACCTTACGAACAACACGCTGGGTTCAATTAAAAACACTTCGATTGTCCTTGTGCTTGGCGTGGTGGACGTGCTGAACGGCTCCACGATTCCCTGTGCGGACACTTACAGCTACGTTGAAGGCTATGTGGCGGCGGCGATTATCTATTGGGCTGTGAACGCGGTCGTTGAATTCTTCCTGGTTCGCCTGGAAAAGCATCTGTCGAAAAAAAGGTGAGGAAAATGATAAAACTTGAGCATGTGAAAAAATCTTTTGGCCATCTTGAAGTGCTGCATGATGTTTCCCTTACGGTTGAAGACGGAAATGTCGTTGTCATTCTTGGCCCCAGCGGAAGTGGAAAGACAACCCTTTTGCGCTCGATAAATTTTTTGGAGCGGGCAGACAAGGGAACTCTTTCAATCGGAGACATTTCGGTGGACCTGCACGCCGCAAAGAAAAAAGACGTCCTTAACGTCAGAAGAAAAACTTCAATGGTCTTTCAGAATTACAATCTATTCGCAAACAAGACTGCACTTGAAAATATCGTTGAGGCTCTGGTCACGGGCCACGGAGTTCCAAAGGCTCAGGCGATTGAGCGGGCAAAACTGGAGCTTAAAAAAGTCGGCCTTTCCGACAAAGAAGATTACTATCCGAGCCAGCTTTCAGGCGGCCAGCAGCAGCGTGTGGGAATTGCCCGGGCTGTGGCTCAGGACGCTGAGGTGATTCTGTTTGACGAGCCTACCAGTGCCCTGGACCCTGAGCTTGTCGGCGAAACCCTTGCCCTTATAAAGCAGGTTGCAAAGGAAGGCCATACGATGATTGTCGTGACTCACGAGATGAGCTTTGCCGAAGAGGTTGCCGATAAAGTCGTATTCATGGACGGGGGCTACGTCGTTGAGGAAGGCTCTCCAAACGATATTTTTTATCACCCCAAGGAAGAGCGGACAAAGCAGTTCCTAAAGCGAATATTGCCGCCATCAGATTATATTATATAGAAGGAAATTATCATGCAAAAGCAGATTCAGGACACAATTCGTGACAAGCATCTGGGTTTTGCCGACGTTCAGGTGGGTGAATCGGGTGTATTGCGAGAAAAAGCCCAGTCTCATTGTCTTAAAAACGCACACCGTACCTTTGAGCAGGGAATTCAGTGCGTGCAGGTAAACAGCATGAATGCGCTTGTTTCTTTGCAGGACACGGTAATGATTATTCATTCTCCACTGGGCTGCTCTGGCTGTGCCGCTTTTGGTGCGATTGACCGGCTTAATGTTTACAAACATCATCGCGGGCGAGACGATGCGCCGGAAAGCCATGTGATTTCATCGGCTCTTGGTGAAAAAGAAGTCATTCTGGGCGGAGAAAAACGCTTGCAGGAGACGATTGAAAAGGCTGTGGAACGATATAATCCGAAAATTGTATTCATTCTTTCTTCATGTGCGGCGGCGATTATCGGGGACGACATTGATGCCGTTGCCGAAAGAATGGAAAAAAAGTACAGAAAATTTGAGGGGCGTGACATTCTTTTTGCCCCTGTTCACTGCGAGGGCTTTAAAAGCCGCAATCACGCCACAGGCTACGACCTTGCGCTTGCGACTTTGCAAAATTATGTGATTCGCGATGCCCGTCCGCCAAAGCAGAAAGGCCTAATAAATCTTTTTGCGACACATTCTCTCAGTTGGGCAGACCAGCAGGAAATGAAGCGGATGTTGAATGCAATCGGGCTTGAAGCGAACATTTTGCCTTACAATGCAACTTACGAAGACATAATGAAAATCCCTGCCGCTGAGTACAATATTTCGGTCTGTCAGATTTTCGGTGACGAATACATAAAATTTTTAAACGAAAAATATGGGATTCCTTATGCGGTAACGAACATGCCGATTGGAACCCGAAGCACAAACCGCTGGCTCAGGGCAATTGCAAAACTCGCAGGAAAGGAAAAAGAGGCGGAAGATTTTATTGCCTCGGAAAGTGCCGCAGTCCGTGATGAAATCGAGAGGATTAAAAAGAAGACTGACGGACTCAGAGCCTGCCTTACAGCCGGAACTGGCCGTGGTTTTGCCGCCGCAACATTGATTGGTGACTATGGAATGAAACTCCTGTGCATGCACACGCCATATTATGATGAGGCTTACATCGATGACTTCAAACGGCTCGAAGAACTGCATGGTTCTGAATTTTTGGTGAATATTGCGGATATGCAGCCTTACGAGCAGGTCAATCTTCTCAAAAAATTCAAGCCTGATGTTTTTATTGGAATGTCTAACTGGGTAAGCAGGCTGGGGATTCCGTCGCTTCATATCCTCGACTCAAAACGGCCGACTTTCGGCTATCGGGGTGTTTTGTATCTGGGGCGAAAAATTGAAGATGCTTTGGACAACAATAATTTTAACAAAAATCTCTCGCAGTTTTCAAAAAATGCTTATCGCGAGGAATGGTACAAAAAAGACGCATTCAGCTATCTCCAGATGCCAGAGGATGCGTTATAGAAAGCACCTCCATGCAACGCCACTAGCGTGGTGCTATTTAAGGAGTAAACAATGGAAAAATGTATTGAAAGACCAAGAAATTTGTGTTCTCTTCACGGAGCCCTTGACGTAATCGGAAATATTTACCGTGCGATTCCGATTTTGCACGCAAGCCCTGGATGTTCAATGCAGGCTTCGAATCACACAAATCTTTATTATCTTGGAGGCTATCACGGCCTTCCCAGCTCAAATGCTTATGAGAAAGAAGTCGTATTCGGTGGTACTCAGAGACTCCGCGAGACAATCAAAGGCAGTCTTGAAATCATGGACGGCGATTATTACGCTGTCCTTACAGGCTGCTCAATGGGAATCAACGGCGACGATGTTGAAAGCGTTGTCGAAGAATTCAAAGATTCCCCATACCCGATTACAAGCATCGACACGGCAGGTTTCCGTGGTGACACTTACACTGGCTACAACATGGCTCTTCTTGCCACAGTCAAAGCCCTTGCCCAAAAAACAAAGACAGATCCTCTTTTGGTAAACATCTACGGGCAGCCGCCAAGCTCGGACATCACTTTACGGGGTGATTTTGAGGAAATCACGAGAATTCTTTCAAGAATCGGCGTCAGGGCGAACACATTTTTCATCCGCCGGAACGGAATCGAAGAGTTCAAAAATTCTGGCAATGCCGCCCTCAACATAAATCTTTCGCCCTGGCTTGCAAAAAACGTTGACGCCTACTACAAGCACGTCTTCGGAATCGAAACGCTCACGCTTTCAGGCTGGCCGGTTGGCCCCAAAGATACGGCTTCTTTCCTTAAAATTTTGGCAGAAAAGCTTGGAATCAAAAAAGAAGTCGTGGAAAAAGCCGCACATGCAGAAGAACTTTACGTCTATGAATATCTGGACTCGCTTTTCGGCAATTTTGAGCGTCACCGCTTCATTCTTGTGGGTGAAAGCGCAAAGGCTTTGGGAATCGCCCGCTTTCTGGTCAACGTGCACGGCCATATTCCCCTTGCTGTGATTCTGACAGATTCGGTATACGAAAAGGACAGGCAGAAAATCCGCGATGAGATTCAGAATCTTGATTGTTCCCGCAAGGCAGATGTTTACTTTGAGAATGATGTCTACGAAATTGAACAGATTGCAAAAAATTATGATGGCCGAGCAACGCTTTTTATGGGAAGTTCCTACGAAAAGAAAATTGCCCAGAAACTGAACGCATTTTTTGCAATCACATCGAATCCTTGCCTTGATAAAGAGATTTTGAACCGCTCCCACATTGGAAGTCGTGGGGCAGTCTCATTGATGGAAGACTTGTATAACCATTTTTAGAGTTAGATTTTGATTCAGATGAATAAGTCAAGAAACCTCGACATGACTGAAGGAGCCATCCTTCCTCAGATTGCAGCTTTTGCCCTTCCTCTCTTTGCCGGAAACATGTTCCAGCAGTTCTACAACACGATGGACTGTTTTGTCGTGGGAAAATTCTTAGGGAAGGATGCCCTTGCGGCTATCGGGGCTTCAACTCAGTATGTCTTCACAGTAATCGGTTTTTTTGCAGGATTTTCCACTGGAGCTCAGGTCGTGATTTCCCAGGCCTTTGGGGCAAAAGATATCGGCCGCCTGCAGAATGCGATTCACACGGCGATTCTCAGCTCTTTTTTCATCAGCCTGATTATGACGGTGGCAGGAATTGCCCTGTCTCCTCTTGTGCTGCGTTTGATTTCTGTCCCGGAAAGCGTTTTTGAGCCAGCTCTGTCTTACCTCAGGATTTATTTTGCCGGAATCAGCTTCCTAATTCTCTACAACATTGGCTCAGGAATCCTTCGTGCTTTGGGAGACTCACGGCGTCCGCTTTATTTCCTCGTCTTTTCTTCGCTCGTGAACATTGCGCTTGATTTTATTTTTGTTCTGGGCTTCAAATGGGGAATAAAGGGTGCGGCCTGGGCCACGGTGATTTCAGAATGTCTTTCGATTCTTCCTGTGTTTTTCGTCCTGATGAAAAGTGACGATGTTGTTAAAGTCCAAGTCAGAAGACTCAGAATTGACTTCAAGATTTTGAAGGAAATACTTCGAATCGGGCTTCCCGGAGCAATCGCTTCCTCAATCACGGCCTTTTCCAACACTTTCATACAGAAGTATGTGAACGCCTTCACTTCTTCCTGTGCGGCGGGCTGGGCTATCTTCGTTCGGCTGGATCAGCTCATGCAGGGCGTGATGCAGAGCATTGCTTTTGCGGCTATGACTTTTACGGGGCAAAATTTCGGTGCTGGAAAAATCATGCGTATCAGGCAGGGAATCAAATCAGCCCTTTCCATGAAGCTTGCGCTTGTGGCTTTCTTTGCGATTATTTTTTTCATTTTTGCAGAGCTTCTGACTTCGATTTTTATTGATGACGATGAATCAATCCGTTACGGGGCGATTTTCATCAGGTGTACGGCTCCTTTTTACATCCTCTGTGCTGTCTGCATGTTTTTTGCTCAGATTCTGCGGGGACTGGGAATTTCACTTGCACCAACAATCATCACTTTTGCGGGTTTCGTGCTCTTGCGGCAGACTTTCCTTTTTGTGGCGACCCGCCTCACCCCAAGCTTCTATGTGGTTTCAATCGCATATCCCGTGGTTTGGGTTTTCACTTCCATCGCCATGATATGCTGTTATAGATTTCATTCGAATAATTTGAAGGAGGTGCGAATATGACAAAAATCCGACACGCAAATCTTAATGACCTTGAAAAACTGAACGAGGTTGAAGCCATCTGCTTTCCGCCTGCAGAAGCGGCCAGCCGTCAATCACTTGAAAAGCGGCTGAAAGTCTTTTCAAACCACTTCTGGCTTTTGTTTGAATGTGACGAGGCTGGAAATGAAAGGGAGCTGATTTCCTTCATCAACGGTCTTGTGACAAATCAGAAAGACTTGACTGACGAAATGTACGACAATCCATCAATCCACGACGAAAAGGGCGACTGGCAGATGATTTTTGGCGTGGACACAAATCCTGCCTTTCAGCATAGGGGCTTTGCCTCCAAGGTAATGGAGCAGGTCATTTCTGACGCAAAAGGCCAGGTCAGAAAGGGAATCGTTCTTACCTGTAAGGAAAAACTGCGCACATTCTACGAGAAATTCGGCTTCAAAAGCGAGGGCGTTTCCAATTCAACGCACGGCGGCGTGGTCTGGCTCCAGATGAGGCTTGAATTCTAAAAAAATTAATAAAGCATCTCCTTTAAAAACAAAAAAAGCACTGAGCCAAAGCGGTATGGTAAGAACTCAGTGCTTTTGGTTGTCTGCGCGATTTTTTTTGTTTTGAATTCTGGAAGAGGCACAAAATTCTTCACAAAAAAAGAAAATCGAACTTACCGAACGCAGTTATAAAATAATTTCCGATTCTGTACAAATACTTTTTTCCGATAACCTCAATAAAATTTTCATATACATATTTTTTTCTTATAACATTATAGAAAACTTGTATTTCTCAAACCTGTCATTTTTCTGTATAAATTTTCTACCTTCTTTTTTTTGAGGAAAAAATACACGAACAAGGAGAAATAAGTATGATAAATCATGTACAGAGAGAAAACGGACAAGGTGAGCTTCGCTTCTTGGTAAAATCACTGAAAGAAAAACTCAGTAATTTTATTGAGGCAATGGCAATGGGCCATAATTACAACTATATACATGGGAACCAGTTCATTTACTGTACTCTGATTGTCGTTATGCTTTCTTTTTCATTTATAGGCTGCTCAAAAAAAACTGCTTCAATTCCTGAACTGAAGCTGAGCAATGTGCTGAGTAGTAACTATACTCCGGTAGTTTATCTTTCAGCTGAGGACGGCCTTGCAGAAAAACATGGTGTTGTGCCTAAAATCGAATACAATGATGGAATTGAGCCTTTAATTACTGGAAAAGTCGACGGAAGACTTAACAATCTGGTGGCGACTCTTGTTTCTGCCGGAAACGGCGCGGATATTGTTTTGTTTGCCGGAACCATGGGTGGCGGTCACATGCTTTTTGCAAATAAAAAAGTCGCAGGCGAGTTGAAAAATCTTGATAATTGGAAAGGTCACAGTGTCGGAACCAGAATTCAAATAACTCCGCAGCTGGTCATTTCCTCATGGCTCAGAGATAAATTCGGAGAAGAAGGAGACGCGGT
>NZ_JAFRNB010000128.1 GCF_017430385.1 Treponema sp. | reverse complement strand
TTATTATTATTATTATTATAGTTCATGCCATATAAATATATAGTTAAACCAAGTTTAGGCAGAGCTTTCAGATATGCACTCTTGTTCGCATCAAGATTTCCTGCGATTGAGATGCTTTTCTCGAAAGGAATGTGCTCTTCTGGTATTGGGGAATTATAATCAAAGAGCGACATCGGAACAATTTTTGAGTCAGAAACACCCCTTTTATCCTTAAGATATGCAGACATCTTTTCATTATGAGTTATGAACACATCGGTGTAGCGAATTGAATAATCTAACAGTTTTTTTTCCATATCCGGATGAACATAGCGCAATTCATTCAGATCATGAATAAGAGTAATAATCTTTATATGCTTTAAAGATTTTACAATTCCCAGCCAAAGATTTCTCCAGATTCTTCCGCCACGGACATAGGGAAACTGCATTAACAAAACCGAGTTTCTTTTTACTCGGAAGAACAGAATAGAATATTCGGACAAACGCTTTATATGGCCGGTAATTCTATGAAATAAATTTCGCTCTCCCCAAAAAAATAATGGAAGCGTCTCAAAGCCCTCTTTTTCGGCAAAAAAACACATATCAATCGGAGCCTTTCCGCCAGCATTCTGGACTTCTGAAATTTTCTCAAACAATTGATATTTCTTAAATTTCTGCTGATTATCAGAAGAAACAATTTTTTTATTAACAGTCAGTTTAAATTTTCTTGAATCCCTAAGAGCATTAAAAAAGATTTTCAAGTTTCTTAAAACATGAATAGAATTCACACAGTTATCAAAAAATAAATCCTTAATATACTTGTTATAGAACGCATCGTATTGGCCATAATACTTTTTCATCACAAAAGCATTGCGAATACAATGATAATAGCGTATACGGCTGTATTTCGCATAATGCTTTCTAAACAAAGTGAATCCATGCGCCTCACCAAAACATTGGTTCATATAAACAGAATTGAAGGTTAAGATTTTATATCCCCTTTCTATTAAGCGATAACAAAAATCATAATCAACCTGATCGATAAAAAGAGACTCATCAAATCCACCGACATCTTTCCAGGCCCTAAGTTTTACTACATTAGAACTTGCAATACAGCGCACAGGAAACGAAAAAATTTTTGTATTCTTTTTTTTGGCAAAAATCTTTCGGACAAAAGGACGAAGAACATTTTTCAACGGATCAATCCAATAGAAAGTATTCGTCATGTTCTCCGCACGCAGGGAATAGGAGACAACGGTTTTATTTTCGCCAACAGAATTTTCAATCAGGCGGAAATATTCCTTAACCTGTCCAGGCTCAAAATAAGTGTCCTGATCCATGGTCATCGCCCAGTCGCATCCATTTTCCAGAGCTTTCTGAAAACCAATATTCTGAGCACCGCCTATTCCGCCTCGATTTCTATTCGAGATATACTCGGCATCTTCGATATTCGCAAGAATAGCACTGTTATTACTCATGCTGTTGTCTACAAGGTAAACTTTCTTAACATAATTCTTATAGGAACTAATATTCTTGACAATCGTTTCGAATCCAATACTCTCAGGATTGAATAATATAACTACTGCGGCTACATTCAGCATAAACTACCCTATTATCTCCGCGCTTCCGCCTTCAAATTTAATCCTAAAATCACAGTTCTCAAGAGTACTAAGGCGATGAGCGATTGCTATAATCGTGATTTTGCCCTTGAATTTTAGGATTGTATCAGATATATGTTTTTCAGTCTCATTATCAAGGGCAGATGTAGCCTCGTCAAGCACGAGCACATTCGGATTTCTGTAAAGTGCCCTTGCGATTCCTATCCTCTGCTTCTGCCCGCCGGACAGTTTTGCCCCCCTGTCACCAACATTCGTATTCTCTTTCTCAGGCAAAGTCTGTACAAAATCATAAAGTTCTGCCATTTTCAGGACAGTCTCAATACGCTCCGAATCAATCTCATCTTCAGGCACACCAAAAGCAATGTTTTCCTTGATTGAGCTGTCAATCAGGTAGATTCCCTGAGGAACATAGGCAATGTTGTCAAGCCAGCCTGGTAAATTATCAGCAATATCAGCTCCGTCAACAGTAATTGAACCTGATTTTGGTGAAAGCAAGCCAAGAAGAATATCAACGAATGTAGTTTTTCCAGCACCGCTAGGCCCTACTATGCCGACAAAAGCCCCCTTCGGAATAGAAAATGAAACATCCGAAAAAACATCACTATCTTTTTCAGGATAAGCAAACGAAAGCTTTTTCACAGAAATCTCATGTTCAAAAGGCAGTTTGCTTTTGGACTTTGATTTTCCGTTTATTTCCTCAAAGTTTTTTCCATCCCGGATGGCCATCAAGTCATCATATATATCATTAAAAAGCGGGAACTTAAATTTTATCGCGTTGAACATGCTAATCATCTGGTTCAGCGTCGGCATGAGCCGAACAGCAGCCAAAGCAAGAACGCCCAATGTCGGAATAAGGGAGGCGGCATCAGAGCCGATAATCATTTTGACGGCGATTAATGCCAGAATTCCACCTACCGCAAAAAGCTCAAGAATAGCTTTCGGAAACCTCTGAACGCAAAGGAATGTTTTATTGCTGTCAACATAATCTGAATATGTCAGAGCAAATTCGTCAATAAAATATGCCTCTTTTTTCATGACCTTTGTTTCTTTCAGTGAATAGAAGCCCTGATAAACAAATTTATTATTTTTCCCTGCACATTCGAACAAAACATGGCCAGCCTCAGTTATCTTTTTTCGGAAGTACTTCATAATAAAAAGAACCAAAGGCCCCATAACAAATGCTATACTAACAGCAATAAATGGATCCATAATAAAAACAAGAATCCAAATAACAGCAGTTAATATAATATTTGTAATTATTTGCAAAGTATTGATAAGGATTTCACTAAAAACAGCAGAAACACTAGCCACAAGATTTCTTAATATATCAGAAACATCTGTATTAATGTGAAACAGATAAGGTTTATTCATATAATATGCATACAATCTTCTTGTATACACTTTCTGATTATTCAGGGAAAAATCTATTTGAAGTTTATTTTGCAAAATGACTAAAAAATTCTTTAGCACATAGAAAACCAACAGAGAAACAGAGGCAAAAAAAATCAATTTTCTATGGGAATTGATTCCAAACACATTTAAAACACCCGCAATTCTCTCATGCTCCAACAACCATCCAGGATTTCCAATAATTGTTATAAGAGGATACAAAAGAGCTATGCCAAATGCCTCAAGAACAGCAACGACAAACATTAGAACAATTAAAAGCGCACAAATGTGCATCTGCCGATGAGTAAGGATTTTAAAGATTTTAAAAAAATTTTTCATTTTAAACCAATATTTATATCTTAGGGAAAAAGTAAAGTTTTCTATATGTTACTGAGGAACTATAGATTATTCAAGTTTTTGTAGTACAAGTCTTTTATTTTTTCTACAAATACAAAAAATGTTTTCTCAAATAGAAATTTTCGACAGAAATCTACAAGGGTACAAATGATATATACTGCCATAATCACAACAATTGCATGAATATAGATTTTATTAGAATTAATATAAGTGGCATTTTTAAATAAATCGTTCCATAAAAAAGGCCTACACAGAAGGTTATCATGTATTAAATAAACACCGAATGTTGACGAAGCAATCAAATTCAGCCCCTTCCTATATTTAATATTTATTTTTGAAAAACCAACCAAAAAGCTTATAGAAGAAATAAATATAAAAATACTATTTACAGGAAGAAAATAATCGAACTTCTTTCGGAATCTCAAATCTATCAATCCAAGTAAATCAAACGCTAAAACAGAAAGCAGGATTAAGGCATAACTTACGATTCCAACCAGAATAAAACAAACTGAGTTTTTTTAAAATCCTCGTGAAAGTTTCTGATATAAGCTGCGAACAAGTACAAAAAAACAAACCAGCCAAGATTAGACATTTGCAGTTGCCCTATTTTTGGAAAAGTTGGAATAACCACCCATAGCATAGTAAGCAAAAGTAAAATCTTTTTAAATTCATTCTTTTGTAGCGAATCAATCAACTTATTGATAAAAGGAGAAATTAATACCAGGACGAAATAAGTTTCATAAAACCAATATTTAGAAGAAAGAATCGGCGTCAATTCAGAAAGCAACCCCTTAAGACTTTCTCGTTCAGGGGAAAAAATAAAAAACAGCAAACCGATAGCGAATGAATAGAAAATCACTTCAAGTTCAAGTTTTACAAGTCGAAACCATTTAAAATTAGATTTACATAAAAAGTAACCAGAAATAAGCACAAATAAGTTAACACCAAGTTTTCCACCCATTTCCAAGCATTGCACGAAATACAATCGAACAGAAAATGGACTCATAAAATCAAAACCACCATGCACAGAATAATGGTGCATAACTATTAAAAACATGCTAATTATTCGTAAAAGTTCAAAAGCAGAGTTGCGTTCTTGTTTATAAGACATATCAATAAGGATTCTAATAAAAAATAAAAATTTCTTCAATCATCAGAAATATTTGACTAAGGCTAACTATTTATTATAATATAATAACCGCTTAAATAAGTAACTAAGGTTAAAAAAAATGCGTCTTGCAGCTGTAGTAATTTGGTATAATCCTAAAACTGTCTCAAATCTGATTCAGAACATAGAGTCATATTCAAAGTTCATCGAAAAAGTCTATATAGTTGACAACAGTGCTGAAAATAACGAGGAATTGGCCAAAAAGATTTCGAACGCAATTTATATTCCGAATAATAAAAATCTAGGAATAGCGACAGCCCAAAACATTGGTTGCAAACGCGCCATGAACGATGGCTTTGACTGGGTCTTGACAATGGATCAGGATTCGATGTTTGCCGAAAATCATTTTTCTGAATATTTGGCTTTAGCTGATACAGCATTTATCCAAGACAAATCAGCCTGCTGTTTTGCCCCCATGATTGTCGATCCGTCAAAACAAATATTACCAGTGTCAGTTCTTATAAAAAGCCAAATAAAAAAGCTTTTGAAATATACGCTTGGAAAAGATTTCAGCAAACCCAAAATTACTCGTCCCCCTGTAGAATATCCTGAAAGAGTGTATGCCTCTGGAAATATAATAAACCTTACAATGTGGAATTCTATCGGTCAATTCGATGATTCTTTATTTATCGATGAGGTTGACCATGAATTTTGCATAAGAGTGAAACTGAATGATTTCAAAATAGTGCGTTTCAATAATATTTCTTTGATTCATTCTCTTGGTGCCAGAAAAAGAACTTTTTTTTCGAAATGCAGCTACCATAATGACTTTAGATTGTTTTATATATTCAGAAACAAGCTTATCGTTTATAAAAGGTATTCAAAAAAAGCAAATATTGGGAAAATTTACAGGAAGGAAATCTGGGGCTACATTCGAGACTACTGCATATTAGATTTCAAAGCTGCAAAACACTGGTGGATTTTTGCAAAGGCTTTTATTGCATATAGAAAAATTTTGTAAAAAAACAAAATAATAATTTTAAGAATGTTTTCGTTGAAAATGAGAATACATGTTGCAAAAAACATTTTTTATATTTTATAATTACATCTATGATAAGAATGGTGCTGACTGTGATTTTGTATAATATCGAAAGCATAAATATTGAAAATATAATGACTTACACCAATAAGATATAGGAAAATACTGCATATTATTTTTCACACTATCTAAGGATATATTTATCTTTCTAAGATATTCCAAGGATTCTAAAAAGATTATTTCATCTGCAAAAAGGAGTAAACAAATGATTTCTGTAGCTATGGCAACTTACAATGGAGAAAAATACCTAAAAGAGCAGCTCGACTCCATATTGAATCAGTCAACTAGCCAACCTCTTGAGCTTATCATCTGCGATGATTTATCAACAGATTCGACAAGAAAGATTTTGCAGGAATACGCTGAAAAGGATTCTCGAATACGATTGTATTTTAACGATGCCAACCTTGGGTTTTCCAAGAATTTTAAAAAAGCCATATCTCTCTGCACAGGTGATTTCATAGCCCTCTCTGATCAAGATGATATATGGGAGACAGACAAACTGGAAAAACTTGTCAATAATATTGGTGAGTATGACTTTATATGCTCAAATTCAATGCTAGTAAATAAAAATAATGAATCTCAGAACATTACCATGCAAGATGTTGCAAACTATCATTGGATTCCAAAAGATACCTTCAAACTTTTTAAAAGGATTCTATACAGCAATATCGTACAAGGCTCTACCATGCTTGCACATTCCGACTTTTTAAAATCATGCTCTGCGGCACCCGCACAAATAAAATATCATGACTGGTGGTTTGCATTTAATTCATGTGCAAAAAATGGTTTTATATATTTAAATGAATGTACAATAAGGTACCGCCGCCATGAAAATACAGAAACTATAGCAAATGAAAAACTTTCTTTTATACAAGAGCAAGGACTTACGCTAAAAAAAGAAAAATATGATTTCGAATGTGCAAAAAACGACGAAAGACTGGAACGGCTTTTGTTGCTTAAAAACACCATTCCTTTTAAAAAACGCGAGTATGATTTCTTAAACGCAACAATCCGTTATTACACGGAATTAAAGGATAAGACTTTGTTTACATTCATATATTTTGCAAAAAATTGCAAGTATATTTATTTGGACAAAAATATTATCCGTAATACATTTAGAATAATGAAAAGATTTTTCGGCTTAATCGCATGGAAAATACTCTTAAGACGAAAAATTCAAGGATAGAGAAAATATTGCATACAATCAATTTTTCAAAATACAGCAAGCATAATTGATTAGAAATTATAATCAAGATAAGCAAATAACAATAAAGAGAAAAATAGTTATCAAGACTAATCCTCGTTCTAATGTTATACAAGTTTTTTCAGATTTAGTATTCTCCCAAACTATGGCAGAGCAAATAAAAACTGATATTGCCCAATAATAACTAGTTCTAAAACCAGAAGCATAAACTGTAGGTGAAAAACACAATATAAACCGTGTTAAAAAACCTGCTAAAAAAACAAGAACAGTAAAAATTGCCCTATATCTATTTTCAACCGCCATATATAAGGAATACAAAGTTAAAAACAGAATAACAATATAAAATAAGATTTCTACATTTACAAAGAAATTCGCATGACTAAAATTACAGAATTCTGCTAAGTGTATATTTTTAAAACCATAAAAAAACTTCGGAACACTAAAAATTTTGTTCAAAAAGAGTGGAAAGAAACCAAAAACAAAAATTATAAACAGAGAAGGTATTTGACATATACACATTTTCCATTTTTTCTCAGAATAAAATTTTACAAACAAAGCAAATTCTAATGGTAAAATAATAAAATTCTTAGATGCAATTCCATAAAAATAAGGCATCGTAATTAATATTCCTAATTTTAATTTATTCAATATCGACAAAGATGGAAATTCAGGGAACCACTTTAATTCCTCAACGGAACGAACTGCATTTCCGGGTGCTAAAAATGCAAAAGCAAATTCTAAAATAGATAAAATAAAAATTGCAACAATGTATTTACTCGGCTTTGAATAATTATTCTTTTGAAGAAAGATTTGATAGATAATAAATAAAAAAGATGCCACCAAAATGACAGGTATTAATGAAAGCTCTGTAGCTCCTATAGCAGCAAGAATAAATGATAAAATATATTCATATTTTCTAGATTCTTTTCCTATTATTTCTTTTTTTATTATAATAAAACTTGGCATAAGAAAAGCTAAAGGCCAGACATAAGTTGTTGTTGTCATTATCCAACCAGCACTTTTATAAATAGAGACAGGTATCAATCCTAATAACAAACAAACTGAAAAAGCATACTTTTTATTTTTCCCAGTTAAAGAGATTTGAACAATTCCCTCTATGATCGTAACCATACAAAGAGAATCAAGGAGTCTCCATATAATAGGATTCAACCTAACTAACTTTGCAGTATACAAGCCAACAATTCTAGTCTGCCAAGTCTTAATTGTAGATAAAACATATTGAGAAAACAAACGCCCATCTAATACAGAAGTCATAAATTCATCATCTCCAAAATTTGGATCCCAATACTGATGAATAACAAAAATGATAAAAAAGCATGCAACCATAGTCCAAAAATGTATTTTTTGATCAAAATCTAATTTTTTATAATCAAACAACCGTCCAAGACCATAAATCAAAATTGAAAAAAGAAGCAAAATCGGAAATAAGAAAAGTTCTTTTGATGCAATAATATGTCGATATTGATAAACATCCATATTGGCTTTACTAAAAGCTAGCGTATATAATAAATCTTGCACAAAAGGTATTAACAACACCAAAGAAAGAATACTAATTTTCAAAACGATGGAACTTAAAAAGTACAAATTATCTTGACAAAAATTTTCTTTTATTTTTTTTCCTATAGCTTCCAAACCAATCATTTTCCTAATTTCCCTCAATGCTCAATTTTTTTCCGAAAATTACTTCAAAAAGTTTTTCGTATACATTTTGCCGGGTTTCCGTACCACAGTTCCCCAGCGGGAACATCATGCGTAACCACGCTTCCGGCTCCAATCATCGCATTTTCTCCTATCGTATGACCGCAAACAATCGTACTGTTCGCACCAATGCTTGCCCCCTTCTTTATAATCGTTTTCAAATATTCCTTCGGATGAATCTTCGAATGAGGAAACAAGTCATTTGTGAAAGTAACATTCGGACCGATAAACACATCATCCTCAACCGTAACGCCGTCCCAAAGCTGAACACCGCTTTTTACGGTCACATTGTTTCCCACTATAACATCGTTCTCCACAAGCACATTCGCACAGATATTGCAGTTATCTCCAATTTTTGCTTCCGGGAAAATAACGCAAAACTGCCAGATATTTGTGTCCTTTCCTATATTTGAGGATTTGCAATCAGCAAGCTGATGAATCATTTTTCTCCTCCTCCGTAACCGAGCTTCTAAAAGCCCATAGTTTGTTCATAATAAAATTCACAGGAACGGTAATGAACAAATTGATAAGAGGAGCAATCAGCTTTGAAATTCCAAGAATTGAAATCCAGAGATAAGAAAGCACATTGTTCAAAACTATTCCAGTAAAGCCATACGCCATATATGTCTTAAGGAGTGTCTTTAATGCGGACCGTTTCTCGTTCCCGTCCTGCTTAAAAACATATTTATTGTTCCAGTAATACGACCAAAGGACGCTGAACAAGAAGCCCGCGATGTTTCCTGCCATATAATCCCATGATAATTTCTGATTTTTGAGCAGGAACAGGACTGCAAGATTCACGAGATAAAAAATCACATTGTTTGAAAAACCAACAATTCCGAATTTGACGAACTGTGTGATTTTAGCAAGCGTCTCTTTCTTCAATTCGTTCTGTCATCTCCATAACAATAGTTTTTTGCCGTGCGTAAATTTTTTTTAGTCCATAACCCAAGTATTCAATGGCAATCGAACCAAAAATCATAACGCACATATAGCCGGCTCTTTTTATCCAGATATTTTCCTGCAAGAACTTGAATCTTCCGAGCCAAAAATCAAGGAAATACCTGTGATACAAAAATATATAAAGCGTGTGTGAACCGAGCCATGCCCACATTCCGCAATATTTTCTTAATACACGGTTCTTTTCAACCAGCGCACCAAAGTTGAACATGACTCCAGCCAGAAGCAGAGCCATAGTACTTGATGTTATGCTCGGTGGATTGAATCCGCCCCCGAACGGCACTTTCCTGTCAATGGCGAACTGATTGTGGCACTCAAAACGCCACCAGCCGAACGCAAGAGCAAGGAATATCAAGAATAGAAAAATATCAGCCTTGAAATACCTGTAATACGCCGCAAAAATCATCCCCATATAAAGCAGGATAAGATATGTTCCTCCAAAAACCTTTCCACCACCGCCATATATGTCAAGAATATTCGTAAAGTTAGTTGTGAAGTAGCTTAATAATATTACCCCCCCCCAAACAAATATATAGTTCATTACAGCAAATCTTTTGCTATTCGTTTTGCCTATAATCTTTATAAGATAAAAGATAAATGGGCTTACAAAAACAAGCTGTATATACAGAAGAACAAAATAGAACGGTCCCGATGCGTTGAAGTTGATTAACGCCGTAACATAACGGCCAAAATCAAAGCTATGATAAGCCGTAACCTGATAAACTGCTGTCGCCAAAAAGTAGGAGACGGATATAGCGGAAATTTTCTGGATGACCTTTGTCTTCAAATTGCCGACATTCCGCTCATAAGACCAGAACGTTGTTATTCCCATAAGAAAGATAAACAAAGAGACCGAAAAATATGATGCGACTGCGACGGAGTGATGCGTATACAGGACACCGTTTGTGTGATCTACCATCACCGCGAGAATCGCAATAAATTTCGCCATGTTTATCCAGTTTTCTTTCTTCATTCTGCCCTCTAAAATGTGTTTATCGCCTCAATCACTCTTGTCTGCTCGTCTTCCGTCATGCCGTTGTAAAGCGGTATGGAAAGGACTTCCTTCGCGTATTTTTCAGTAACAGGCAGAGAGCCTTCTTTCATACCGAGATATGAATAAGCCTCGGATAGATGCGGAGGGATAGGATAATGAATGATTGTTCCGATTCCTTTTGCATCAAGGTATTTCATCAGCTCATCGCGCTGTTTGCTTCGGATTACAAACTGATGCCAGATATGCGTAGCCCCCGCACGAGTTTCAGGAAGCATTATCTTGTCATTATACAGCTCCCTTAGATATCGCTCGCAGATTCGTTTTTTCTCTGCGGCAAGCTCATCCAAATGCGTAAGCCGAACACGAAGAAGCCCTGCCTGCATCTCGTCAAGGCGGGAATTTGCTCCGACCACTTTATTGTGATAGCGTTTCTCGCTGCCATAATTTCTAAAAATACGAATTTTCTCCGCAAGTTCGGCATTGTCAGTGGTAATTGCGCCAGCATCCCCGAACGCACCGAGGTTCTTTGACGGATAGAAAGAGAAGCAGCCGATGTCACCAAAAGTTCCTGTCATCCTACCGTCAAAACATGCACCGTGAGACTGGGCACAGTCCTCTACGAGCCGGAGATTGTATTTCTTACAAAGGTCTGTAATCGGCTTCATGTTTGAGGCCTGACCGTAAAGATGCACGACGAGAATCGCCTTTGTTTTCGGGGTAATTTTCTCCTCGATTTTTGAGACATCCATATTGAAGTATTCATCCGGCTCGACAAATATAGGTGTCGCTCCGTTTATCGTGATTCCCATTACGCTCGCAATGTAGGTGTTTCCTTGAACGATAACCTCATCGCCCTTGCCGATTCCAAGCACACGGAACGCAATCCATAGAGCATCGAGACCGCTCGCAAGCCCCACGCAATGCTTTGAGCCTGTATATGCGGCGAACTCCGTCTCAAACTGCTTCACCTCATTTCCGAGGATATACCATCCAGAACGAAGAACCTCTATCGCCTTCTGCTCGAATTCCTTCTGGTACATGAAAAATCCGCGGTCAAGGCGGTTCGGCATTATTTTTTCCATAGTTTACTTCTCCTCTCTTCCTTTGATATTTGAATCTTCAATTATGTAAGGTGGTCTGTTCCTTGTGGCATCGAATGTACGCCACAGGTACTCGCCCAGGATTCCGATTGACAGCATAATCACCCCGAAACTGAACAGATTGAACACTATGAGCGTCGTCCAGCCCGTAACAGGGATAAGCTTCATTATTTTTGCGACCACGAGGAACGCGGCCCAGACAAGGCTCCCTGAGAACGCAAGGAACCCTAATGTCGAGACAATTTTTATTGGCAAAGTCGAGAAACTGAAAAGCGTATCGGTGACAAGCCTGATTTTCTTTTTTAGCGTCCAGCGGCTTTTACCGATTTTCCGTTCAAGTCTTGTGTAATAGACCTGGCTTGTTTTGAATCCGCTCCACAGAATCTGTCCTGTCAAGGCTGAATTTTTCTCGTCGAGCGCGTTCAGCACATCAATCACCTTGCGGTCGAGGAGATACACATCAAAGCCCATCTTAGGCATAGCAGGAAAGGAAGTTTTCCTGACCATCCAGTAATAAAGATTTGAGAAGAATGTCTGGCTTTTTTTCTCATCACGCCCCTCACGCACCGCGAGGACGACATTGTTTCCTTTCTTCCAGCTTTTGACCATATCAAGAATCATTTCCGTAGGTTCCTGAAGGTCGGCAGCCTTTATGACGGCACAGTCGCCAGTGCAATGAGCAAGCCCGCATAAAATTGCGGAATGGGATCCGAAATTGCGTGAAAGGCTGAGAATCCTGATATTGTCGTCTTTTTGGGCAAGCTCCTGCATCACCTCATAGCTTTTGTCTTTTGAGCCGTCGTTAACAAGAACAAGCTCATACTCATAATCAATGACATCGATTATCTTTTTCTTGATGTCATCATAGAGCGGGCGAAGATTATCCTGATTGTAATAAACTGGGATTATTATAGAAAGTTTCATTATTAGCCAACTGTTTCCGTTTTTTCAATTTCCTTTACGAAATCGTCATAATTTCTGATATACTCGGAAGAGTCGTAATGCTCATTCGAGAGAACCAAAAGAACTGAATCCTCGCTGAATTCATACATATCCTTCCAGACCATCTTTGGAAGATAGATACCTGTATGAGGCCTGTTCAGAGAAAAAACAGCCTCGTTACCTTTTCCGTCTTTTACCTTTACCTTGCTTGTACCGGACACATTGATAAGAACGAATTCGCTTCTGCGATTCGCATGCTGTCCTCTAACAACATCTTTATCAGAGCCGTATATATAGAAGATTCGTTTTATATCAAAAGGTATGTCCTTCAATCCCTCGACGATTACCAGATGACCGCGGTCGTCACCATGCTGAGGAAATTCAAGCATCTGAGCTAATTGGATTACATTCATTTCATCTTCCTTTTCAAAGCAGTTACTGTTATTATAACATTTATCATTTCTATTGAAAACCACCTGTCCAATATTCATCTGTCCAATATTCACACTTTTCATTCCTAAGTTTTCCACGAGCCAACATAATATCCACTTCAGGCTTTAAATAAGAACAGTCAATATATTTACTCAATCAAAAAAAACGGAGTATACTAACTACATTATGGAACAAAGTAAAAAAATAGAATCCTCCCACATTCTTTGGATAGACGGAATAAAAGGTCTCAGTTGTATTTTTATTTTTCTTCACCATTTTTTCATAGTACTTTTTCCGGCCACTTATTATGGGACTACAAAAGAATCTCACTTGTTCGGCATAGACACTTTCCTTTCAACCAGTCCTCTCGGAATCTTTCTAAACGGTAATTTTTTTGTATTTCTTTATCTTTTTATAAGCGGCTATGTTATAACTTACCAGACGCTCCGAATGAGACCTGCTGATTTCGGTGTTTTCCATTTCAAGCGATATCTGAAGCTCACGCTACCACTTCTTGTCTATTGTTTTATTTTCTTTATTATAAACAAACTAGACAAGGACCTTCTTTCAGGGGTAACTCAAAACGGAAATTACAGTCTCTTCATGACTATAAAAACATCACTATACAAAATTCTTTATTTCGGCGATACAAGATATGCCGGGCATTTTTGGATGATGAATTACATTTTTTTGGGAGGTATTTTTGCCTCTGTTATTGCCGCAACGACATGGGCTATAAACGCACAGAAGTCTTTTATTATCGCCATGTTTTTTACAGGTCTCCTTTTCATTAATTTAACACTTTGTTACCCGACTCTTTTTTTAGGCTGTGCTTACTGTATATTTCAAAGATTTGGTTCCTCACGAATAGAATTTATAAAATGCAACCGTCCGCGCATTTACAACTTTGCTTTCTGGATTATTTTTATTTTGTCGATTATTCTCGGCGCATATCCAAGCGGATGTATGCCTGACAATTTCTACAGATTCATAAACATTCCTCTAAAACCTGAAGAAAGCTACCATTTTTATCACATGATTGCATCATTCATGTTGATAGCAGCGGTAATGAATCTCCCAAGGCTCCAGAGATTTTTCGAATCAAAAGTTTGCATAAAACTTGCGAAGATTTCTTACACATTTTATATTTTTCATGGTTTGACACCAATCTTACTAAAATCAATATTTACAGAATGTAATAATCGGACAAACAATTATATTTTATCTACATCCATCTACTTATTAGTTTCTCTTTCAGTTACAATAATAATCTCATATTTTCTTACAAAATATGTTTTCTCGCCTTTCGGAGCTTTCGTAAACAAAAAAGTCAACTCTTTCAAGGATGAATTTTTATGCGAATCACAGGAAAAATAACAAGTTTGCTGAGGCAAAAGAAATACAAGGCACTCTTCTCGACAGGACTCGTATACCTCAACTTCATAAGGATCAAGATTTGGTTCGGCATCACTGGGAAAGACTGGCATCCTGATTTAAAAAAGACTAACAAGGATTGGATTATCTACACATATCTGAAACAAAAATACAAGCGATTCTTAAAAAACTATCCTGCGCACAGCAATGAGGAGCATAAATACAGCAATATTATCTGGTGGTGTTGGCTTCAGGGAGAAGAGAATGCCCCTGCCCTAAGCAAAAAGTGCCTAGAATCTCTAAGACTCCATATACCAGATAAAGAAATCAAAATCATCACGAGCGACAACATGTATGATTATGTAGATTTTCCAGACTATATAAAAGAAAAATATGCGCACGGGAAAATTTCGCATGCGCATTTCTCGGATTTGCTAAGGCTACAGCTTCTGATAAAATATGGCGGAACTTGGATTGATGCCACTGTTTTCTGTACGTCCCGCCCCGATTATATATTCAACATTCCTCTTTTTGTTTTCAAGACAAAAGAAAAAAATGATCCTGCGACCACAGCGCAAAACTGGTTCATGTCCGCAGAACGAAACAATCCGATTCTAACTCTTACCAGAGATTTGCTTTTTGAATACTGGAAAACACACGGCAATGCAATACATTATTTTATTTTTTATTTTTTTATGACACTTGCAGCAGAAAAATACCCGAAAGAATGGGAAGCCGTTCCATGGTTCCCGGATTTGCCGCCTCACATATTGCAGCGCGAGCTTAACAAGCCATATTCTGAAGCCAGATGGAAGCAGATATGCAGGATGAGCGACATCCACAAATTGTCGTACAAGATTGACTTGTCAGAAGAGAAAAATACATTTTACAAACGCCTTTTTGTAGAATTAGACTGAAATCTATTTTTATGGGAAAAAAATCAGGACAGATATTGATGCGTGGCTCAGTGATAAAACAGCATTGTCCTGGTATTGTATATTAGGCTTATCGTCCCAAATTGATTTTCCTTGCTTTTCTCGTCTTTTCTCGCTAAATTCATTATATGGATATCGTAAAACTCACAGAAAACGCACTTACACTCTCTTCCGGACTTCCGCAGGATTCTTTTTCAAAAACTGATTTGAACACGCTTTTAAGGGAAAAAAGCCTGATTCTCCATGTTGACGGAGATATTATTAAAATCGAAGACTATTTCTTTGAGGGAACAAAAGCCGGCGAGGACGGAATCACGGTCTTTGAGGGGAAGCCGTTTTCAGGTGAGCTGCTTTCGGATATTCTCGAAAAGCCAAGTCTTTCTGCCGGCGATATTCTTTCGCTCACACATTTCTCACGGACAGTTGATTTTCTGATTAAAAGCCCGGAGATTTTCTCACGAGACGGCAATTATATAGAAGATTTTACGCTCGGTGGCGGAGGAATCATCATTTCCACAGACGAAAAAACTTCCAAAACGGCAATTCTTTTTATAAATCCGAAGATTTTCGAAGAATGTGCGCTCAACCACAAGGATTCTTACACGGAAGTTCAGGGCAAATACCTTTACAAGGGGCTTGATTACGCTCAGGGGCTTTGCTTTTTGCGCGGTATCGTCGCTTACAAGGCTTTGTCCGGCCATTTTCCGTTCGAGGAAGCGGACACAAGCAGGCGGCAGGAAGACATCTTTGACTCAAACTACATTCCGCCTGAGCTTTGGAACGCAAGTATCAGCAAAAACATCTGCGAGGCAATTCGTTCTTCCCTTTCGGCAAAGGTAACAGTTCAGGTTATGGCGGGAAAGCGCAATCTTACAGACGCAAAGGCTGAGAGCAAAAAAAGAAAGCTTTTAGAAAGCGCAAAGAAATTCGATTCCGAAGAATTCAAAAAAGTGCTTTCAGAAACAATTATCTCCGCACGGCAAAATGATTCAGAACTTGCGGCGGCAAGGGCATCTTTCACAAAAAAGCAAAAGTCTTATCTTGGCGCAAAAAGATTTTTAAGAAGGAACAAAAACAGGATTCTTGTGGCGGCCGCAGTAGCTCTGGCAGTTACATGGTTTACTAAAGGATTTCTGGACCAGAACGCCAAGCTGCTCACGACGGCTGGGCTTACATCTGAGCAGACAACCCATGCTTTGTACTCGATGATTCACAAGACCGATGTTCCGAACCTGCAGGAAATCATAAAGGGCAAAAAAACGAAGGACCTGCTCTCTAAAATCAGCGCGCTTTATGTCGGCTCGAAGCAAAGGCTCCAGGCTCACCCCGACAACGGCACCGTCACTCCGGAACAGTGGCTTTTTTTCAAAAAGGGCACAAAAAACTGGATGCTCGGAGTCACAAACCTTAAAATTGACGGAAAAGATTTCAAGCTCAAATGCGATTACCAGCAGAAAAAGGACAACCCTGCCCCGCTCTCTCAGGAAAACGGAAAGATTCTCAAAAAAGGCGATGAGGTCACTCACACGGCAGAATATTATTATGTGAATCAGGCCGAGGCAAGGATTTTCATAGAAAAAATAACCGACACCGTAACACTTCGCTGGGACGGAAAGAAATGGCGGGTCGTTCAGATTGACGGAAATGCCAAAAACGACAGCGTAAAATCAAGCGATTTTATAGAAGAATATCACTCGCTTTTGGAAAACAGCACGGATGAAGAAAACTCAAAGATCAAGGAAGCCTCTTCCATTATGAGGGAAAAATACGGCTGGTTTCCAAGCGAGCCAGACATGAAAGACGCGGCAGAGTTCCTGCTATCAGAATACGGCAGCACCGAGGCCGAGAAGTATCTAAAATGACATTTTTACATTTTTTGTCATATTGACTTTTTTCCGTGAGAATTATACACTTTCTTTAATTCTAATGAATTGAGGTGTATCATGGCTTTCGAATACAATCTTGAAAAGCAGCACGCTAAAGGTAAGCTCCACGCAATCGAGCGCATCAATGCTCTTGTGGACAAAGACAGTTTTATGGAAATTTACGCCGCAGCTCGTCATCAGTGCACAAACTTCGGCATGGACAAAAAAGACATTCCTTATGACGGCGTAATCACCGGCTTCGGAACAATCAACGGCCGCAAGGTCGCAATCTACTCACAGGACTTCACTGTTCAGGGCGGCTCGCTCGGTAAAGTTCACGGCGAGAAAATCGCTGAGCTTATCGCAAAGGCAATCGAATTCAAATGCCCTGTAATCGGCGTAAACGATTCGGGCGGAGCACGCATTCAGGAAGGTGTTGACGCGCTTTGCGGTTACGGCGAAATCTTCAAGCAGAATGTCCGCGCTTCAGGCGTTATTCCGCAGATTTCTGTAATCGTCGGTCCATGTGCAGGCGGTGCGGTTTATTCGCCAGGCCTCACAGACTTCATTTTCACAGTCGATAAAATCTCCGAGATGTACATCACAGGTCCAAAAGTCGTAAAACAGGTTATGTTCATGGACATTTCTTCTGAGGACTTGGGTGGAGCTGCAATCCACGCACAGAAATCTGGCGTTGCGCACTACCGTGCACAGAACGAAAAAGAATGTTTCGAAAAAGTAAAGTCACTTTTGGACTACATCCCGCACTACTACGGTGACAAATCACCGTTCGCTGAAAAGACAGAAAAAGCAGGCTTGTTCGCAAAGAAAGAATTTGCTTTCAGCTCAAAGAAACTCAAGGAAATCCAGAATGTTTTGCCTGAGTCAAGCACAAAAGGCTACGACATCAAAGCTGTTATCGAAAATGTTATCGATGACGGAACATTCTACGAAATCATGCCAGAATTCGCCGCTAACGCTGTGGTAGGATTCGGCAAAATCGAAGGAAAAACAGTCGGCATCGTCGGAAACAACCCAGGTTTCTTCGGCGGAGTCCTTAACTGCGACGCTTCGGACAAAATCTCACGCTTCGTACGCTACTGTGACTGCTACGATATTCCTCTCCTCACCTTCGTTGATGTTCCGGGATTTATCCCTGGCCCGCAGGAAGAGCAGAAAGGAATTATCCGCCACGGTGCAAAACTCTTGTACGCATACAGCGAGGCAAGCGTTCCAAAAGTAACCGTAATCACCAGAAAGGCTTATGGCGGCGCATACATCGCAATGTGCTCAAAGCATCTTGGTGCTGATTTCGTTTACGCATGGCCAAAGGCTGAGATTGCCGTAATGGGCGCAGAGGGCGCAATCGGAATCTTGTACGCAAAAGAAGCCGACCCGAATGTCAAAGCACAGAAAGGTCAGGAATACCGCGAGACTTTCATGACTCCGACAATCGCAGCTCAGCGCGACTATATTTCGGCTGTAATCAACCCGGAAGAAACCCGCGCAAAGGTTGTACAGAGCTTCAAGTTCCTCGAAGGCAAAACTTCAAGCGACATAATCTGCAAAAAGCACGGAAACATCCCACTGTAATTAATAAGCACTCAGAAGTGAGCAATTAGCAATCAAATCGGGACAAATGGAACTTCTCTTCCTCGTCCCGATTTTTTTTGCGAAAGCCTGATTTATGCAAAACGAAAATGATTAAAATTTTATAAGAAAACCCGAAAAATCAAAAAAAAATCGCCGCACGGATGCGGCGTAAAAGCAAAGCGAGAATTTTTTGTAAAAAAATTCTCGTCAGGAATTCAAAAATCCATGGAAGGATTTTTGGTTCCTAATCGTCTTCATAACCGCGCATTGCCCGCATGTATGCGAGGTAATATCCGCCGCCTACAAGGAACGAACCGCCGATTAGGTTGCCCAGGGTTACAGGAAGCAGGTTTGACACAAAGAAGCCGAAAAGTGTGATATGACCGGCAGCTCCGTAGACATACTGCGCGAGCATACCAGCCGGGATGAAGTACATGTTTGCGACAGAGTGCTCGAAACCACAGACAACGAAAAGGAAAATAGGAAGATAAAGAGCGATGATTCGGCCGCTCAACTCCTCCGATGCCTGGCTCGCCCAAACAGCGATACAAACAAGTACATTACACAAAATACCTTTTATAAGCGCATCGATAAACGGCATGTTAGACTTGACGGCAGCCGTTGTAACGACAGTCTTTATCAGTTCGCCGTGATAAAGCGAGAGTACATGACCGAAGTTTACGAAAGCCGCTACAAGGAAACTTCCGACCATGTTTCCGAAGTAGACAATCGCTAAGTTCTTAACAAAATCACCGATTGAAATCTGATGGTCAAGAACCGGAATAAAAAGCAAACAGTTGCCGGTGAAAAGCTCGCCACCAGCAACGATTACCATAATCAGGCCTACCGGGAAGATAAGGCCGCTCATTGCCCGGCCCAAAGCGACCGGAGTCACGGCGCAGGAAACAATCTGACTTCCCACGGCTCCGAATGCAATGAACGCGCCTGCAAAAACAGCAAGGATAAAGTTCTTAAGGAAAGGCTGGTATACCTTTGTAGAACCCATCAAGGAATAAAGTTTGATAATCTCTGAAGGTAAATGCATAATTCTGTCCTAATTCCAAATATATGTCAGAATTATCTTGAAAAGGCTAAACTTTTCAAGATAACAAAATCTATTATAAAATTTACCACTTAAAATTGGTTTTGTCTATAAAAATTTTTAAGACAGAATTAATAAATCTACTCAAAAACTAAATGTCTTATAATATTCGAAAAACTCAGCATCCGCATCGGCATTTCCATTTAAGTCCGTGCCGGCAAATTTTGTGTCATTCATCAGGAAAACCCTCATGCAAATTCCCCGCCCTTTTTTATAAGAAGAATCTACATAAGCATACTTATAATTCCTCGCAAAATTTGAAGAGACAGGCATAATCCAGCTTAATCCGAATAAATCAGCCTTAAAATCTTTTGCAACTTGCTCCTTGTACTGCATTTTCGAGAATCTTCCCGCCCCCGCAATGTTCTGCATTATGAGCGAATTCCAAAAATCAAGCTCCTTCATTGGATTCTTTTCATCGACGCCTGTATCAGAAAACAAAATGAAGTGAACTTCACCCTCCGCACCGTTAAATTTAACTTTGAAAGAGCGGTCAGGGCTGACTTCCGGCATATTTTCTTCGGGAAGCGTAAATTCCTCAAAAAAAGGAGGAATATTATAAGCAATTTTCATATTCTCTTCACCGTTCCACACAGGAAGAAAATGGAATTCCATGAACTGGGCGAATAAAGAACATGAAAATAAAGAAAACAGGACAGCAAGAAAAATCTTTTTCATCATACACCTCTCATTTTTATTAATTTTACCTAATGGTTTTTCGCAACAGTGTCCATGCGGTTTATTTTATCAAGCGGAACATAAACTTTTCCGTCAAGAACAGTCCAGCCCACTCCTTTTCGATTGTTCCCAAGCGAACCTGCCGTATCGAATTTGGATGTGGGGGTAATCGCGACGGCAAGCTTTCCGTCAATAGTCCGGACATCATTCGTCAGGCCGACAAAATGCAGGGAATATTCCCCATTATGGGAAGAGTAAGCTACCTGAGCGATTACGGCACAAGGCTTGTCCATGTACTGCATTGACCGGATTGTTTCTGCGCACCTTATTTCGCTGAGATTCCGGCTTGTCATAAGGCTGTCTACCCTCTCAACGCTGTATGGCCGGAATCCGTTTGACTTCATATCAACCTTTTGCTGCGGGCCAATGAAGTCGCTGTAGAGCAGGTCATACATTTTTTCCGCCTTGCTAAGTTCCGACAGTTTTTCGCCGCTGGTATAGACATTATGCTTTTCAAGACCGAAATTTTTATTCAAGCCCTGCCAGCTGATGTACTCACCGTTGAAATTCGACTTGCAATTGTTTATAAAATCGTTGGTCACAGGAACTCCGCTAAGGGCAGAAATAATCTCCGCGGCAGCCGTAACGAGGCATCCTTCTTTAGAAGCATATACAGTCTTATCTATCTGATATGACACTCCGTTGCTGTTTACACCAGTGATGATATTGACACTTGTGGCACCGAGCGGAACATTTCCCATATCCTGCATATACTGCTCCTTCATCGTGACGGCATAAAGTCCGTTCTCGTCAAAGAAAGACACAGGATTTCCATCACAATAAGCATACCAGTTTATGCCATCGCGAATGGGGTCTACCGAGCAAAAGCGTGCGAAGGAAGGCTCATAATCCCTGAAACCGAAATCATACAAACGGCTTGCCGAGTCAAAGTTTTTTCCAGCAAAGCCAAACTCAGGCGAATCCGACAAAGGCTCCCCATGCAAATCATAGTCAAAGTTTTTTGAGAGGCCGCCAAATCCAATCTCCGAGCATAAGCTTCCGGCCGAATCAGTCATAAGCACGGATTTTTCTGCCCCGTAAGACACTCCTTCTGAAAAGCATGACAATACATTTCCACGAGGATCGTAAAGCGGATAAGAATCAGGCGTGAATTTCGTGGAATTTGTACGCTTGTATTCGCTGGCAGCATCATTGTCATCAATAAAAACATATCTTTCGGAAGATTTTTTCTGGGCTTTTCCGTCACGGCTTCTGGCATAATCAGATGAAGGCTCAGTCACCCTTCTTGAAAAATCATTCCGAGAGCTGAAAATGAACATTCCGCCCCCAAGATAGGAATTTCTTCTCATCCCGGACTCAGATTTCCACGATGCGCATCTTCTTCCCAGGGCATCATACTCATATTCGCGGACAAATTCGCTTCCGTCCAGAAGGTCGCGCACAAAAAGTCTCTCGATTCTGTTTTCAGGACTAACATCGCATTTCATTTCCGTATAAGTGCTTTTTCTGGAAATCATGTTTCCGTTGGCATCATAAGAGATTCTGCCTGAATTTCCCCACGAGACGAGCCTGTTTTCAGAATCATAATTATATGAAATAACGCCATAAGGATTTGTTTTTTTGATCATGTTTCCCCTTGCGTCATATTCATAGGACTCGGAAATCACGCAGTCTCCGCCGCTCACCTGCAATGCGCCGAAAGAAATCATCGAGCAAAGTTTTTGAAGGGAATCGTAGGCTTCATCATCAAAAGAAGCCCGCTCATAAGCCCTAGACGAATCAAGGCAGTAAAGCCCAGCGTCCCCAACCTCACGGCGCATTTTGCGCTCAAGGGAATCACTGTAAGGATAAGAGACTTTCTTTATTCTTCCGAAATCATCATACTGATACGAAGTGACAAGGAATCTGGAATCAAGTGAACAGCAGACTTCGCCTTTTTTTGAAAAGACGGTTCCCTCGACGAACACAGGCGACAAATCGGAAGAGTAGCCAGCCGTAAGGATTTTTCGGCCGAACTTGTCATAAAAAGTCCTGACGCTCTCACCAGAATCATAAACACGAAGAGTCTCACGGCCGCACCTGTCATACACGAAGCGAACACGGACATTCACAGCCGAGCCAGATGAAGAAAAAGAATCGGTCATCTCAACTATCTCGCCGTTTTTTCCGTAAGTGTATGTAATCGCACGGTTCTTTGACTTGATTCCGACAAGATTTCTGGCATCATCATAAGAATATAGAATCTCGCTGTCCTTGTTTCCTTCGTCCTGACGGATAAGCGCGCCAGAAGCATCATAACAGAAGAATAATTTTTCCGCGCCGCACGAAGCTTCCGTAAGATTTCCAGCAGCATCATAGACATAGCTGAACGGTTTTTCGCCTGAGCCTTTCACGGAATAGGAAGCCCCATTGTATGAGAAGGTCTTTAAGAATCCGTTGAAATCCCGCTGGGAAACAAGCTTTCCTTCCGAATCATAACCAAGCTCGCATTTGTCACCGATGGAATTTCTGAACGAAACAACTCGGCCAAATCCGTCGCACGAATATGAGAATCCGTTTCCTTCTGAATCAGTCCGGACTATTGTTTTTCCATCCGCAGAATAATCATAGCGGGCGATAAGTTGTCCGTTCTGCCTCATGGCCATAATGTTTTGGGAATCATCATACTCATATTCAAACAAAGTCCAGAAAGGTCGTTCCGAAAAGCTCGTCATATTTCCGGCTTTATTGTAAGATTTTTTCCACACTAGCCCTGCTCCGTCCGAAAGGCTCACGCAATTTGAGGCAGAGTCATATTCATATCTGAAAAATGTTCCGTCCGGGAATAAAACTTTTTCAAGCCGGCTGTTTTCATCATAAAGATAAAAAACTTTCTCGCCGTAAGGATTTTTTACGCATTTGATTCGTCCGAGAATATCTCGCTCATAACAGGTCTGGTTTCCAAGCCCATCAATATATGCGACCACCTCAGAGAATGCGTTTAGAAGAAATTCTTCCTTATACTTCTTTGCGGAGATATGTGTGATTTTTCTGTCCTCATAAATCCAGCTGTCTTCTTTTATCGTCTCTCCGGTCGCATTTTTCAGAACCTCCGAAATGAGCCGCCCGGACAAATCATACGCGCGCAAAGCATTTTTGTCAGGCTGAGCAGTTTGTTTTGAAGAATATTCGCGGATTGTATTCATTGCAGGGCTTTTTTCTGTGTCAGGCTCAAATTGCGAGCCGAAAAGGAAGTTTTTTTCTGCCCGGCCTGAATCACTGTACTCAACAGACTGCACGCAGATTTTATCACAAGAATTTCCTTCAAAATCAATGCCAGAGACATATTCCGCAACACATCGCCGCGCCTTGTCGTACTCATAAGAATGAACGCGACATTCCCCGGTAAGCAAGTCTTTTTCAGTCCGCTTAAGGAGCAGCTTTCGAGGAGAGTATTCTTCCGTGATTTCAAGGCCACCGCTCATGTTCAGGCGCATCTTGTGCTCTTCGTAAGAAACGGTGCTTTCCCTGCCGAGCATGTCCTTGTGTGATACGAGTCTTCCGGCAGAATCATATTTCCAGCTTTCGGAGCCGGAAATTTTTCCGCTTTCTCCGTCGATGATTGTTTTTGAAGTCACATTGTTTGAATCATCATACTCATACCAAGTCCTTTTTCCATGGCAGTCCGTTACAGACGAAATATTCGAGTCAGAATCATACTCCAAATGAAGCAATTCCTCAGTTCCGCAGAACACTTCTGTAATACGCATGGCAGAATCATAAACATAGCGAATCGAATTTCCATCTCTGTCCGTGAAAGACAAGATTTTTCCGTCTGAATATTCCCATCTGTCAGAAGTTCCGTCCTGGTAAATCTTCTCGGTCATGTTGCCAGAAGAATCATAAGCGAAGGACACTGATTCAGCAGATGAGGACTTTGCTTTCAGAAATCCATTCTCATCATATTGATATGAAACATTTTCCCCGTCCTGAAATCTGGCAGACACAACGCGCCCGAAAGAATCATAGTCAAACACGGACACAATGCCGTCATGGTCAGTGTAAGTAGTTTTTCTTCCCGCGACATCGTAAGAAAAATACTCGCTTTTTCCTTCCTCATCTGTTGTCCTTACAACAAGAAATTCATCGCCAAAAAGTTCATAGGCGAATGTAAGATATGAAGAATCTGCCTTTATCTGCTTTGACAAAAGCCCATCCTGATTATACTCAAAGCCCCTTGTGTCTCCGTCAGAATCCGTGACAGCGGAAAGTTTTCCTTCTGCGTAAGAATATGAAAAACCCAGCGCAGATGATTCGTCCCTGACTGCCTCAAGGTTACGACCATTCCATGCAAAACTAATCTTTTTTCCGTCAACGAGGACAGATGAAATCCTCATTTCAGAGTCATAAAAGAATTGGACAGAGCCGCCATTTCTGAAAGTGAACGATGTTGGAAGCCCTATCTCCGAATAATAGCGTCTTTCTCCAGTCACAGGATAATAAACGCTGTAACCGTCATCAAGCACGGAAAGCTCAACCCTGCATTTTTTGAACGGAGAAGCAGGCTCAAATGAGCCGAACTCATTTTTTCTGAAAACAATCACGCTTCCGTTGTCCTGCACATAAATCACAGTATCATGGTCGATACATGAAGCAAGCTCGCCCGGATAAGCGTACTCAACATAACGGTTCAGCTCCTTCTGCTTTTCATTGACACAGGAAAGCTCTCTCAGCACTGAGAATTCAGCTTCTTTTTCAGAAAGCAGGCTGAGCATATCATCGAGAACAGGCCGGCAATCAGAGTCCTCGTCAGCATAAGAACTTATTTCCTTCTCATAGTCTGCGAGCGCGGAAAGATATTCTTCCCAAGCGGCAATTTCATTTGAATACAAGTCTGAGTGTCCGCGGATGATTCTTGTCTCAAGGTTTGAGCTCCAGCCTCGGCCGAAAAATCCGCTTCCGTAATTATTTTTTGAGGCATCCCAAGATGAGTAATGTCTTTCAACGGAAAAAGATGCCTTTCTTCCTGTAACGGATAAATCAGTATCTTCTATTGTATACTCACCAGTTGCTATGAGAACCGGATCCCCGGCAAAGCTTATTGTCTTTCCTTCCTTATTCGTTATGACTCCGGCGGTCTTGCTCTCGTTAAGTTCGCTCTTAAAACCCATTCTCTCGCAGTAATCATCAAGAATTTTCTCGTAGCTGCGAACTTTATCCTCCAAATCCCATATCGTGCTAAGATTCTCGCCCCGCCCCCTGGCTTCCTCAAGAGCTTTGTTTGCCTCTATCAGCCTTGAAAGAAGCTCAGTTCCGGGAGCGTCAGTGGCAGAGCCTTTGGGAGAAGGAAAACTTGCCGCAATGATTGCCTCGTTCTCCTCTTTGTCGCCCGGGCCTGTATACTCGTAGATGAAATTTCCTTCTTCATCATAAACATCATCAATCGTAATGTGGTCAAAACCTCCGTCACCGTTAGGGACATCAAGGAAATCATTATAGGCAGAAGCCGCCTCAAGCAGTGCCGCAGCCTCTTCCTCGCTGATCGGGCCATCATCATCTTCTTCATCTTCATCATCTACATTGTCAAACCATCCCACCCAGTCAGGATAATCATCAGCCCAGTCATCATCGTCGTCATCAGAATCATCATCATCTGAATCATCGTCAGAATCATCATCATCTTCTGAGTCGTCTGACCAGTCCGACCAGTCGGAAGAATCATCGTCCGAGTCCGCCCGAACATGGGCTGGAACGAAAATCATGAAGGACAGGACGAGCGCAATAACGGAAAACAGTTTTTTCATAATCAATCTCCTTTTTTAGAAATTTGTGTAAAACAATTTGTCGAGCAGGCTTCCAGAATTGTCCTCGGTCGGAACATAGCCGTCACAGTCACGGACAAAACGACCCAGGTTCGTGTCACGCGAGCCTTTCCGATAATTCTGTGGATGGGAGCTTTGCAAAACTCCGGGACTTCTGTACACACCGAAAAACACCCCTGGAGCCGCACCTTCCCCACTAGCACTCCATTCCTTTACAAGCATTTCCGAAAGAACTGGAAGGACTTCACCGCTAGGACAATAAGCTGAAAGTTTCAAAAGCAAATCCCTGACATCGACATAAAAATCAGTCGGATATGATGTCGAGCAGTAAGAAACACATCCCTTCTCAAAAATCCCGAAAATCTCATCGTGCAAGTCCTTTGTATTGATGGATGATGCAAGTTTTTTCGTATAATCAGAAAATGTACGGACAAACGCAGGAACTTTTTGCAAATCGACGCATACAAAAGAAGCGTAGCCGTAATCGCAGAAACTTTTTTCGTACTGCGCCGCCACAGAATCAATAAAATCTGCGGGAGTTTTTTCGCTTTCGGAGAAATTGTTCATAAATTCCGCATAGTTCCAGCCGCTTTCAGGAACAAGAGCCGGCGTTCCCAGCATGTAGTCGGCACAGTCTGAAAGTTCATACGCACATTCAAGAGTCATGCCGAAACATGTGTCAAATCCGATGACGGAAATTTTTTCCTTCATTCCGTCACTCACGGCGGAGCGCAGCTGGGAAATCGCCATGTAGGAAGAGGAAGCATCATCAATTGCGACAGCCCTGGTCACGACGGATTTTTCGGTCTCGTTTCTCCAGCCAGTTCCATGCCCCCAGATAATTAGGGCATAATTTTCGGCAGGGAAATTTTTTTTCGAAAATTCACAGAATCCAGACAGGGTGAACGGGTTTGCCATATCAAGCTCTGTTCTCACTCCGACAGAAAGTCCAAGCTCCGGGCAGTCCAGCTGCTCGCTCACAATCTGGGAACGGTTGAGCCTGTCATCCTTTGAAATCCTGTAGAGCCTTGTGTCAGACCAGTCTCCGTTCGTGGCATCATAGTTTTCGGAACGGTCAAAAAGAACTAGCACATTCACATCATAAGCTATATCCGCATTCTCAAGCTCATTGAAATCAGCAATCGCCGCGCCCTCAAGATTATTATCCGCCGCCATGTAGACAAGGAGCGTCCATTTAGCAATTTCCTCATCAGATACGCCAGTTTCATTCAAAGGAATTACCATCTCATCATCTGAATTGGAATCTCCTGCCTCAGAATCAGAATCTTTCTGCTCAGTCTCCCTATTTTTATCAGAAAGATTTTCTTTCGTGTCAGTGTTTTCCGGGGCTTTCGGGTTCAACACAGAAGGCCCTTCTTCCGCTCCGAAATTTCCGTCGCATGATGAAAACAGGCACAGAATCATGACGAAGCACAGGAACAAACTTGATTTTTTCATTCATACGCCTCCCTGACACAATACATGCCGTAAGGGTCTTTCCAAGTGCTTCCGTCCGTGTATGTGATTTCCCTAAGATACATGTAATCGATGATGTAAGGCTCATCGGGCACGCACGAAAGATACTGGTCAAGGCCAAGTACAAAATCAGTGCACGCGCCCGGCTGTACCTTCCAGTTGCATTTTGATACTATGCAGTTCGATCCGACAAAAGGATTGTTTCCGTCTGCATCGTAAAGCATAAACGAGACGGTAAATCGCTCCACGGTCTTCGAGCTGTCATTGAAAAGACCGAAATGAAGCCCCGCAAAATTGTATTTTTCCTCAACCTTTCCAAGCTCAATGTGAGGATTGGAAATCAGGTATGGGCATGTGAATGAGTCCGTGGTCTCGCACGAGCTAAAAGAGAACATGCAAAGCGCAAAGGCCAGAATCGGCAAAACCGTTTTTTTGAATTTATTCTTCATATTCACTCCCTAAATCTTCTCAAGCATTTCATCAAAAGATTTCTTCGTTTTTTCGGACGGAGACTCACAGAAATCAATCAGCGCGCACAGACACTTGTATGAAGGATTTTTCTCATTGTATTGCCTTGAATTGGCAAGAAGTTTCCGGGCATCGGCATATTTTTTTTCTTCAACAAGAGGTAAAATCTCATCAAGAAGTGAATCAATCCGCTCAACCTGAACGCAGAAAATCGTCTTCCTGTCATGAAAATCCACGGTCTCGCATAAATTTTTCCAGCCATCACCACCGCCAGAAAGCTTGTGAAAGCCAGAGGAAACATCCCGGAACACAAAGATTCCGGAAGAATCAGTAACGGCATTCATTCCGATTCCGAGATTCAGGTGATAGTCAGGCACAGGTTTTCCGTCCATATCGCAGACTTTTCCCATCAGGACAGCCTTTCCCTCAAATTTTGTTGACGCGCAGGACACGAGCAGCATTGAAACAAGAATCCAGAAAAAACATTTAGTTCGCATTCACAGACTCCTTTTTCTCAAAAGCCATACGGCCGTCCATATTCCTGTAGCAGATAAAAACAGAGCCGTCTTTTTTGATTTCACCGATTTTATTTTTGAGCAAAGATTTTTCGGAAGCCTTGACTGCCCCGGAACGCGAAGCCCCTGCCTGGAACAGTTTCTGCTCTTTTTTAGCAAGTTTAGGCTCTGAACCGAAAAGATACGCATACTGAGCCGCAAGCAGGACCGGGCTGAAACTATCCCGCAAAGTATTTTTAAGGAAGGAAAGCTGAACCTTGCACATTCCGCCGTTCTCAGAAACTGACACGAGTTTTTCTGCCCAGCCGGCTTTCTCTGCCACAAGTCCGGCAGTTTTCAGGCATGAGTAAAGGATTTCCCGCCTTGCAAAGAAACTGAATTCCACGCAGTCATCGCCGTTATGCTCCTTGTCAAAGACCGCCCCCAAATCCCGGAGACCTTTTCTTATTCCGACAACGAAGGAAATTTCCTCCTCAAAAGAATTTTTTCGCAAAGGAAGTTCCATTAGAGAATCACTCTCCGTAAAAGGAAGCACCATCTCAAAGCGAGGCTCATTGTCCTTAAACGAAACCACGCAATACTGAGCATTAGCGACATCCTCGCAGTTGCAGCCGTAAACTGAAAACGAGCAGACCCCGCCACCATGCGCTTTTGAAATCAAATCATTTTTTCTGTATGAGAACGATGAGATTTTTCCGCCATGAGAGCTTACGGACAAAAATACCGATGAAAGCAAATTCTCAACAGAAGAAGATGATTTTTCTCCTATATTAATGTCTGCATTGTTCTCCACCTCAGGCTTTGTGGCGGCATCTTCCGCAATCTGCAGATAGACTTCATCCGCCGACTTTTGCGCAAAAAGCACAGATTTTGCGATTCTGAATGAAAGAAGTGCGGCGAGAACAATCAGAAAGAGTGCGAGGAATCTGATTGTATTCGTTCTCCAGGAAAACACGCTCCTTTTTGCCTGTCCCTCAAGATAAAGCGCGCCGCCAGAACTCTTGTAAGCGGCAAGGCTCGCTTTTTCCATCACAACGACCTCGGCCAAGAGATTCTTGCGCTCAACACAATATTTCGTGTCATAGCAGCAGTTCCCGGAAAATCGCGGGTGCATTTTCTCCAGCTCGCTGATGATGAAATTTCTGCGCCTGGAAAAAGCGAATCTCCACGGAAGGAAAATCCTGTAAAGCTCATAGTCCGCGCTTCTTACCATAGTTTTTCTAAAAAATTCTTTCATAATAATCCTCCTTAAAAATCAATTTTTTTATTCCCAGGAAAGAATGTCTCTGTCATTTCCATTTCCACCCTCAGTCCTGTCCGCACCGAGCGAAATTATTCCGAACGGAAGGCCTTTAGGAAGTTTCTCGCTGTCCGCAGAGCCTTTGAGCAAATAGACATATTCGCTGCCCCACGGATCAGCAGAGATTTTCTTGTCCGTGTAAGGGCCGTTCCAGTTTTCCGCCAGAGGAAAAAGCTCCGGCTCCTCCCACAAAGCCATAAGCCCCTGCTCCTCTGTCGGGAAACGTCCGCAATCAGCGAAATAGTTCTCAAGCGAAAGCTTAATCTGCTCAATCTGTGCTTTGGCAGAGGCAACCCGCGCTTTCTGAATCATCTTGTGGGCGGCGATACCAATCTGCGAAGTAAGGATTGCCGTCACAGCAAGGACTGCCAGAGTCTCAATAAAAGTGAATCCTGCATCCTTCCGTTTTTTCAGTTTTCCGAGGTCTTTCCGCGTGATTTTTTTCATATAATTCCTCCAATATTTGTGATGTACGGCAGAAACGCCGTTTTCAGAATCAAAGTCATGTAAGCAGCTGCAAAAAAAAGAAGGAGCGGCTGAACAGAGGCAAGGAAAATCTTCTCCGTCCGCTCATTTTTGGCCGAAATATAGTCAGCCGTGTTTTTAAAGCCGTCATTCCTGCCTGTCTGCTCGCACAGAGACAGATTCTCCGAAAGAAGCAGCCCCTCTTTTTTGAAGCCGGCATCAGAAAAGCATTTCCCGAAGCAGGATGCGATTTTCGCTCCCTCAAGAAGCTCGTTCCGCACAGAAAGCAGGGCGAACGCAATCTTCCTGTCTTTCTCAGAGAAAGCGAAGGCGCAATTCACGGCAGAAAGCGTCGGAAGGGAATGTCGGGAAAGGAAATCCATTGTCTTAAGAACGCTCAGGCACGGACTTGCGCGAAGGATTCTCAGCGACAGCCACACAAAAAGAATGAATACCGCCAAAAGAACAAAATCCGCGTAAATCATTGCACTCATTGCCTCAGACTGAATTTCAGCCGCAGTTTTTCCGTCACCCCCAAAAAGCCCCGAAAACTCAGGAAGCAAGAGCTTCACCGAAAAGAATCCAGAAACAGCCGTAAGAATCACAACAAAGAACGGATATGCCACAGCCGAAACGAACTTTTCCAGCGACTCACTTTCATGCAAAAGAAGTTTTTTGAGATGAAGAAGAACTTCGGCAACAGCCCCACATTCCTCCGCGACGCTTATATACGATATGTACCAGGACGGAGCCTTAACCAAAGGCGACATGCTCACTGCGACAGAAAATTTCGTTCCGCCGCACAAAGACTTTCCAACCGAGGAACAAAATTCCGCGAGTTTTCTGTCCGTGGAAGAAATTCGCCCCAGGATTTCAAGCGATTTTTGAATAGAAATTCCGCTGGACACGAGTTCAGAAAGTCTTTCTGTGAAACAAGCAAGTCTTTTTTTCCTCGAAAGAAAATCAAAAAATCCGTTCATGCACATTCCTCCATGCCTACCTGATTCATTCGGGTAACGACCTCAGCTTCAAGCCGCACTTTATTTCCTGATTCGCAGACCAGCCGCTGAAAAATCACCGCCTGCAGAACTGATGAAAATTCCGAAAAATCAACTCCAAGCTCCTTCATTCTGATTGCAGTCTCCCGAATCCCGCTGGTGTGAACCGTAGCAAAAACAAGATGCCCGGTAAGGGAAGCCTGCAATACGGTTCGTGCCGTCTCACAGTCACGGATTTCGCCAACAAAAATCACATCCGGATCCTGCCTGAAAATGAAGCGCAATGCCTCGCCGAAATTCATGCCGCAATTCTCGTCAACATGAATCTGAGTCACGCCGTCCAGAACATATTCCGGCGGATCCTCAATCGTGATGATTTTCTTTTTGGAGCCGAAGATTTTTCCGACTTCCATAAGAAGAGAAGCCGCCGTCGTTGACTTTCCGCTGCCTGTAGCCCCGCAGATGAGCACCAGCCCCTGCTCCTTCACAAGAACCGCTCTGAGATTCCTGCACTGTTCATCAGAAAATCCCAGCTCCCCGATTGAAAGCGGAAGCCTCGCGACATTAAGAAGCCTGAGCACAACGCTCTCAGCAGCCCCTGCCCCAGAAAATGAAGGAATACATGACACCCGCACAAAAACCTGATTCCCATCCGAAAACACAAACTGCCCGTCCTGACCACGCCTGCTTTCCAGCACATTCAGGTTCGCAAGCACCTTGATTCTCCTGATAAGCTCACGGCTTTTTTCCGAAGAAAGTTCCGTCACGCTTTCAAGCATCCCGCAGATTCTGAAACGCACGCGGTTTTCTTCTATATGAATGTCCGTCGCGCCTCTCCTTGAAGCCTCGCAAAGAAGCGTGTCCAAAAGCATAGCCGCCTCGCTTCCTTCGTTCATCCTCTCGTTCTCACGCGGGCTTTCACCATAGCGAAGTGAAATCTCGTGACGCAGTTTTTCATCATCAATTGCAACGAAATCGCATCTCTGATTCCCGAACTGGCGCACAGATTTTTCAAGTTTTTTCTTAAGCTCCTCGTTATCGATATCAGTCAGTCCAATCCGAACAAGATTTTCTCCGCTCTCAAGCACAACAGCCCCGTTGTAAAGGCTGAAAGTTACGGACAAATCAAACTTTCCGCTCATTTTTTCGCTCCATTTTCACTAAGTTTTTTCACAGCATTTTCAGCCGCTTCTGACAACCGTTTTTTTAGCCCGGCCTTTCTCTGCTCATCTTTTTTCTCCGCCCCGAAGATTTCCGCGCTTGGAAGAAGGTAAATCACAAGCTCCGTCTTCTCCGCGGATTTTTCCTCAGCCTTAAAAAGTCTTCCAATCAAAGGAATTCTTGAAATCAGCGGGATGCGCGAAACATTTTCGTTCGCCTCTTCCTGAACCAATCCGCTCAGAACTACAGGCTCCCCGGATTTTGCCCGCACCTCAGTCGTAATCACTTTTTCGCTCGTCGGAGGCGGATTCCCGGTGGTGGTAGACAAATCAGTCCCCTGCCTTGATACGCTTGCCGTGATTCTGCTGGTAATCATTCCGTCTCCAGTCACAGTTCCTGTCACTTCAAGCTTGAGGCCGGAAATTATTTCCTTCGTAACGCCCGAATAAATCGGCTCCCCAGTCTCAGGATCAAGATTGTTGTCACGGTAGCGGTAAGTGTTCGTATTCTGGAAGTTAATCGGTTTTCCGCTCACACCGTTCAAAGTCGTGTCGGCAAAGACCTTCGCGCGGGATTCAGAAATAGCCGTCTGAAGTTCCCCGGCAAAATGAAGCCCGAACGCGCCGACGACATCAAGGTTAAGGTTCAGGACGCTTCCAAGCTGAACGGCACCATCATTCATGTCACCAAGTTTCACCCGTCCGGCCTTAAACCGCGGATTCCATTCCGTGTCCTTCGTGGACTGATACTGCATAATCAGAAGGTCGTATCTCACGCGAGAAACAGGCCTGTCCAGAACAGCCAGCTCCTCAATCAGCCTTTCGTAAGCCGCATCCGAGCCTGTAAAGAAAAAGCTGTCACCATGCCCGGTATCGCTGATTGAAGATTTTTCCAGAAACGGAGGAAGATGAGCCATAAAATCCTCAGTCCTGATATATTTCAGATTGACAATCCTGCTGTGATTTTTCGAATCGATTTCGGAAACAAAATCCTTAACCGCCCCAAGCTCCTCATCATCACAAAGGAACAAAAAACTTCCGTCAGAGACCGACATGCACTCAATCTCCGGGAAACGCTTTGAGAGCAAAGAAATGCAGTCCGTGTTTTTCAAAAATTTAAGTTCCTGTTTCCGCCATTTTTTGCCCGCCTGAGCAAAAAGATTCTTGTTTTTCGAGGCTTTCAGGAAATAAACTCCTTCGCGCACGACAAATTCCGCCCCTGCCTGAACGCACAGAAGCGAAAGAGCCTCGTCAAAATCATCCGCCGTAAAGCTTGCCCGCATGATTTTCTGCTCATTCGAAAGCAAGAAGCAGAATTCCTTGCCCGCCTCGCTGAAAAATTTTTCCACCGCAACAGAAAGTGGCGTATTCTGCACATCAACGAACCACTTGCCGTCATTCAATGCGAACAAAGCCTTTCCGTTCCCAGCCCCCTGAGCCTGAGCCGAGCTGTTCCGCGACACATGGAAAGATTTTTCCTGCTCCTTTTCGAGCGAAAATCCCATGCAAAGCCCGGTAATCCGCTTCAAAATTTCCTCAGACTTACAGAAACCTGTGTGCAGGCTCACCTTCACAGAAGGAAGTGAATCGTAAGTGACGCAGAAGCCTGTTGCAATCGCAATCTTCTCAAAAAGCTGAACAGGGCTGACATCGAAAGCATCCAGCGAGTACAAATCATTGTTTTTCTGAATCCTCACGCGGCTGACAGTCCAGCGGTTCTCACTCTTCTCGACATAAAGCCTTGACTGAAGCAAGAAAGCCTCAAAAGACTCATCGAAATTTTCGCCTGTGCAGCGAAAATCTGCCTTGCCCGAAACAGTGTCGTCGGCAGAAATCGAAAGCCCGGTGTAAAGGGAAAGAGCGTAAAGAATCTCATGAATGTCACGGCTCACGAATTCATAAGCTTCCTCCGCACAGATTTTTTTAGCGGGAACGCAAAGGAACGACGCAAAAAGCACAGCCGAAATCCAATACCGCAATTTTTTTAGAATCACAAAAGTACCTCCATTTTTTTATATATATGTATTTCCAAAATTTTTTCATTTTTGGCAGTCTGTTTGAAAAAAAAGTGAAAAAAATTGCGAAATTTATGCTTTTTTTTGGAATTTTCTATATAATTCAGAGGATATGGCCGAGCTTTTTCCGAAAGACACAGTTTTTACAGTCTCAAATCTCACATCTTTAATCCGCGAAATCTTAGAAGGAACTTTCTCAAACATCACTTTGGAGGGCGAAATTTCAAACTACCGCCCCAACGCAAGCGGTCATCTTTACTTTACTTTGAAGGACGAAGGCGCACAGATTAGTGCCGTAATGTTCCGTGGCCGCGCCATGAGCCTCGGATTTGTGCCAAAAGACGGAATGAAGGTCAAATGCACAGGCTCTATTTCGGTCTATGCACCGCGAGGAAATTATCAGATTATCATAAACAAAATGGAAATTGCGGGAGCCGGAAACATTCTTCAGATTCTTGAAGAACGCAAAAGAAAGCTTGCTGCCGAAGGTCTTTTCAATTCTGAGCGCAAAAAGCCAATTCCACGATTTTCAAAGCGAATCGGCATCGTAACAAGCCCCACTGGAGCCGCATTGCGGGATATTTTGCAGATTACAAAAAGGCGAAACCCAGGCGTTGATGTCGTGATTCTTCCGGCACTCGTTCAGGGAGATGGAGCTGCCATTACAATCGCAAACATGGTCAAAACGGCGAATGATTTTAATTTGTGTGATGTTCTTATCGTAGGCCGAGGAGGAGGTTCTCTCGAAGATTTGCTTCCATTCAGCGAAGAAGTTGTAGTCCGTGCGATTGCTGATTCCAAAATTCCTGTGGTGAGCGCGGTCGGACATGAAATTGACTGGAGCCTCAGCGATTATGCAGCAGACATGCGTGCCCCCACACCTTCTGCAGCAGCCGAGCTTGTCGTCCCAAAACAGAGCGACATTTTGCAAGGGCTGGCAGCCTATAAAGAAGAATTTTACAATCAGATTACAAGCAAGGTTGAAAGGCTCAAACTGATGATTAAGTCTTTTGATGTTGGGAATATGGAAGTGCGCTTCCGCTCAATCGAGCAGCCGCTTTTGAACCGCCTCGAAAACGCAAGGGAAGCCATGATTGAGTCGATGAACCAAAAAATCAAGGACACAAGGCAGATTATCCAGCAGAGCGTACACATTCTGGAGCAGGCAAGCCCGCAGACAATCCTAAACCGAGGCTACTCAATGGTGCGCACCGCCGACGGAAAGATTGTAAGGAGTCCACTAGAGGCCGCAACAGGCACAAGGCTTGAAATCACCCCAGCCCAGGGCAAAATTTTTGCCACGGTGGATTAAACTGAATCTTGAAAACTACCGATACAAGAAGTAATCATAAAAAAACGGAGAGAACTGATATGACAAACAAAAGGAACTTTGACTTTTTCATACTATTAAAACTATATCGCAAAAAAAACTGAAAAATCTATGTAGTAATTGTGTTTTTTTAATCTTATGCGTTATAATGGTTTGATATGTTAAAAAGTGAAGATACTCAAAGTAAAGTCAAGAAACAGAAGAATTTTCCTATAGGTGTAAAGCTAAATTATACCCCCCCCCCGTATCTAGTCAAGAAACAGAAGAATTTTCCCATAGGTGTAAAGCTTGCCCTCATCATCGGGTTCATCGTACTTGTCTCACTCGGCACGGTAACATTCCTTAACAGTTACTTTGTTTCGGAAGATGTCCGCATCACGGCCGAAGAAAACAACCTTACAATCAACACCCGTTCGGCAAGCACCGCCCAGAACGAGCTTTCAAGCGTGCGTGCAAATGTCCTGCAGCTGCTTGACCTCATCAACGCGGCTGGTGGCGGTAAGAACGCTGCCCTTGCAAAACAGGCAGAGGCATTCTTTTTCGAGCGCAATTCCGACATCGCCGAAATCATCGTATTCACGAATTACGGCAATGCAGGCGCAACGCTTCCTATTCACACCCGTCTCAAGAACACGAGGTTTTTCGCATCAAATGAAATTGATTCAAGCCTCACGGACACATATATCGCCCAAATCCGAAAAAACATTGACCGCGCATGCAACGGCGAGACAATCGTTCTCAATGCTTCCCCATATTTCCAGATTGGCGTTCTTGCCCTTCTCCTTCCATACCGTGAAAGCGGCCTTGAGCAGTGCTGCCTCATCCTTTTCAGCCTTGAGTCAATCTCTGACATCCTCGGCACTGGAAGCACAAGCTCAACATTCATGATAAACGACACTGACGACCTTTTGTGTCACAGCGAGAACGACAGGATTCTCAGCGGTCAGAGCATGAGGAATCACCCTCTCGTCGTAGAAATGAGGCAGAAAAACCAGAACAACGAGGAAAGCCGCCAGATTATCTTCGATTCAGTCGGCGACAACGGCAAGCCGGCAAAATTCATCGGCGCATACCAGAAAATCTCAATCGCGGACATCTCAGTTCTCACGACTGTTCCGCTCGACACAGTTCTTGAGGGCGTCCGTACGACAAGGCGCAACAACCTTTACCTCATGGGTATAGTCCTCTTTATTTCCATTATATTCATCCTCACTTTCGCGCGCTTCGTAATTTCCAAACCGTTGCGCCACCTTACGGCTTCGGCAGAGGAAATCCAGAAAGGTAACTTCAACACGGCAATCATCGCAGCCCTCAACACAAAAAGGCGTGACGAAATCGGCGTATTGAACAAATCAACCCAGGACGAGCAGGAATTCTTGAACACATTCGCCCGCTTCACAAACCGTGGAGTCGCAAAGGCAATCGCCCGAAAGGAAATCGACTTCGAGCCGCACCTTAAGGATGTAAGCATCTTCTTCTCGGACATCCGAGGATTCACAGCGATCTCAGACGGATTCAAAAACCGCTTCGGTGAAGAAAGTCCGCGCGAAATCATCGGCTTCTTGAACGACTACATGAGCCGCATGGTAAACTGCGTAACAATTTCAGGCGGCACAATCGACAAATTTGAAGGTGATGCAATCATGGCGGTCTGGGGCATCCTTCGCGACGAGGATTTGAGCTTCGAGCTTCTCCCGGACTCTGACCCAAGCAAAAAACAGAAGGAAGAGCTTCACACACTCCATGTAAAACAGGATGCAGTCAGCGCAATCCGCGGCACAATCGCCATGCGTTACGCCCTCATGCAGTACAACAAGGATGCGGAGGCATTCACAAAGGCACACGAGCACGAGGCAAAGGCAAAATACAAGCCGCACATCCGAATCGGCTGCGGTATCAACACAGGACGAGCAACCTGCGGTATCATGGGCAGCGAAGACAAGATGGAATACACGGCTATCGGTGACAGCGTAAACTTCGCGAGCCGAACCGAAAGCTCAAACAAGCCTTGCGGCACTGACATTCTTATCACGCAGGACACTTACAACCTTCTCAAAAAGGATTACATCAAGTGCGAGGAAAACAACTTCAAGCTTCCTAAGGAGAATGAAGCTAACGAAATCGTTGTTGAGATGATTCCTGTTGAATTTGAAGTAAAAGGCAAAGGAGCGCAGCATTTCTACGGCGTAGTCAACATGCCGCGTTTCGACATAGAAGCATTTTTCAAGACATCGGACAAAGAGTTTAAACTTGACGCTAGCTGTGCGCGTTGCGTAGGCCCTACAGGCCCAAAAACTTTGAACGAAGTAAGGAACTTGCTTGGAATCCCAATCCCAGAATTTGAATCGGTGAACTTGAATGAAGAAGAGAACAAAATTCAGGTTAAGAAATGATTTAGCCGTTCCGTTCTGGATTTCGATTTTTGTTTGTCTCTTGTGCGCAGGCATAAACTTCCTGCTCTTTTACCAGAGCTTTTTCCGTGCGCTTGAGAAATTCAACGAAGCTCCGATCGCGACGATTACATTCAAATATAAGACAGCACAGCGAAAATTCCTCGACCGAGTTGTATGGGACAGACTCCGTCAGCACTCCCCCGTATACAACGGCGACACGATTCACACGGCTAACCTTTCAGAAGCAACAGTCTGGTTCGATGACGGAACAGTGCTTGACCTTGCAGAAAACACAATGGCTCAGGTCTTCCGGCACACGGACGGCTCTCTCGGTGCAGAACTTGAAAAAGGTATCGCGACAGTTGATTCTAGCGAAAATGGAGCAGGACTCACTCTCACGGCATCAAATGTAAAGGTCAATGTTAAGGCCGGAACAAAAATTTCCGCACAGAAAACCGAGGAAAGCGAAAACATCAACCTCACTGTTCAGAAAGGTACGGCCTCGCTCGCCGACGGCTCAACTTTCACAGAGGGCAAAAAATTTCTCGTAAACGAAAGCGGCGAAACCGAAGCCTTGCTCTCAGTCACAAGCCCGTTGCCCGATCAGAAAATTCTCTATTTTGATGATGAATCATATCCGGTCAATTTTGAATGGAACGGCAAGGACAATGAAAATCTCACGCTCAAAATTGCCTCAGACAGGGATTTCCGTTCCGTAACCGAAGAATTTGATGTCAGCGGGCTTAACAAAACCACGGTCAATCTCAAAAAAGGAACATATTACTGGCTTCTTTCTTCCGAAAAAGACGAAAAGGCAAAAAGTTCGGGCAAACTGCAGGTCATTCAGGCATTGAAGCCAAATCTTCTCGCACCGGCCACGGACTACTCATATCATTACCGAAAGAAGACTCCATCAATCCGCTTCATCTGGACTGAGTCTGATACAGCAAGCGCATACAACTTCGTAATCTCAAAAAGCCCTGACATGAAAAATCCTGTCATCGAGCAGCGAAGTTCTTCTTCATCAATGATTATCTCTACCCTTCCGGAAGGAACTTACTGGTGGCAGGTCACTCCATATTACATGATTAACAGGACAGGACTTGCAAATCCTTCAGAAATCGGAACATTCACCGTAAACAGGCAGGGCGAGCTTAAACCGCCGGTACTTTACACACCTGGCAACGGCGAATTCGTAAACAAATCAAAGAATTCTCTCACGCTCTCGTGGGGCATGGAAAACGAAGCAAGTTCTTACAAAGTCACTGTCTCAGCGATGAAGAGCCTCAACTTCCCTACTTTCACCCGCGAAACAGCAGAAAACTTCATCACATTCAAGGGTTCCGATGTCTCAAGCCTCAAGGACGGCGAATATTTCTGGGCAGTCACACAGATTGACAGCGAAGGAAATGAATCCGCAACATCTGAAATCCGCTCTTTCTATGCAATCAACGGCAAAATCGAGCAGAGGACAATCTTCCCGCCAGACGGCTACTCAATCTGGCAGCCGCTCACAGGCGACACACGCTTTACATGGAAGACAAACCTCACTTTCACGCAGCACATTCAGATTGCGAAGGACAGCAACTTCAGCAACATCATATTTGACTCGGAGACAAACAACACTTCATTCAGCGGAGCACAGCTTGAAGAAGGAACTTACTGGTGGCGAATCAGCACACAGGAAGGAAATTTCAAGAATTCAACTCCTGGCAAACAGATTCATATCGTGCCTGAACTTCCTCAGCCGCACCAGATAAAGCCTTCCGAATCTTACAAGGCAGTCGTGCGACCGGCAGAAGAATATGAATTTACATGGGATGAAGCCGAAAATGCCGACTATTACAGGCTCAAACTCTTCAAGGGACAGAGCGATACTCCGATTCTGGACGAAAATTTCATAACGGCAACGAATTTCTCAGTCGCAATGGACGATTTTGAGGAAGGCTCTTACCGCTGGGAATTGCAGTCATATTCTTACGAGACGGAATCAGCTTCCCGCCGAAGCAGTAAACTTGCAAGCGCATACTTCGTATTGCGAAAAATCCGCCCGGTAGTGCTTGTTTCACCTTCAAACAGCGCATCAATCTCAGGCTGGGATGCAATCGAAAATCCGCCGTACTTCAAGTGGCAGTCTGCCGAAAAATTCTCCAAGGCAAACATCGTCATCACGAAGACCGGTGACAAAAACGCCGAGCCAATCGTGCTCAGGCAGACAGGCTATTCATGCCGTCTTCCACAGCTTTCAAGCGGAACTTATGAATGGACTGTAAACGCCTACACGATGGACGAACTTGATATTTCAGCCGTAAAACCATCTTACTTTACGATTGAGCCTATTCCGCCGTTCGACATGCCGCAAAATGCAAAAACTGAGGGTGGGACTGTTTTCAACGCCGAATATCTCAGAAACAACCACGAGATTGACTTCTCATGGAACAAGGTTTCCCGCGCACAAAGCTACATTTTTGAACTTTACACTGAGAAAAACAAACGGCTTGTAAGGGAAGTTCTTGACGGCAACGAAAACACTAAATTCGTCCTCAGAGACTTAACTATTCTGGACAAAGGAAACTTCTCATGGAAAGTATGGGCAGTAAGAATGACAGATGACAAAAAACGCATCCTGATTGACGGAATTCCTGCCGAAAACAGGTTCACGATTGACTACACATTGAATTCAACCGGTGCATCTCGAAAGCGGAATGGAGATTTCTATGCTCAGTAGGATTATGCTCAAATTTTCTGTGATTGTCCTTATTTTTACAATTTCCATCCCATTCTCATGGGCGTGGGGAAAGAAAAAACAGAATTTTACAATTGGTCTTGAGCAGGATTTTGGAATCGGAGACATTGGAAATTCCCAGAGCGATACGGCACAGGCAAACGAAGTAAAGCAGCCTTTTTCATGGGTAAGTGCAGGCGATGTCCTCAAATATGAAATCATAATCGAACGGTTCGATGAGGGAGCGGAACATTATCTTCCATATTTCTTCCATGAAACCAACGAAGAGGAAACAAAATCCTGCATCATCTACATTGATCCGGTTCTTCCGGTCGGCCAGTACCGCTCGGAAATCAAGGTTTACAATATCTTAGGCAAACTGGAGCAAAGCCTGACAAGCCACGACGAATTCACGGTCCGCCAGGCATACAAGCCGGAAATCCGCAGCGTAAGCTACCCTCTTTACATGAGGAGCACGATTTACCTCGACGATCTGGACAACGACGGAATCATTGAAGTCGAAGGCCGTAACCTTTTCATGCCGGACCCGGAAGACAAGGCTATCGTCCACACAAAATACTTCCTCAAGGGCTCGCGCACGATTTACCCGGAAGAAGTTTTAAGCATCGACGAACTCAGGAACCGAAAAATCAAATTCCGCTTCGACATGAAAAAACTTGAGGTCGGAAGATACGATTTCTTCGCACAGGACGCTTCAGGCCTCCACTCAGAGGCAAGCTCAGACTCAGAATTCACGGTCAAATTCAAGAAATGGATGGATTTGGACATTCAGGCCGGCTACACATGCCCTTATGTCCTTCACGATGAAACGCTTCCGACATATCTCGGATCAAAAATCTATCCTTTAAGCGGTCAGGCAAAAATCAGCTTCATGCCGTTCAAGCGCAACTGGGGCTACCTCGGAATAGGTCTCAGGGCAAGCTATTCACGGCTTGAGTATAAGGAAGACACTTACACGATTGACGGAAATTTGGGCACAGGGCATTTCCTTTTCATCTACCAGCTGCCAATGTTCCGAAGACGCGTTGTGGCAGAAATTCACGCCGGAGCAGGAGTCACCTACTTCAACAACATCATCTTCCACTTCCCGCACAACATGCAGTCACCTGCGCTCAACACTCTTTCACCTTCGGCAGATGCAGGCCTGAGCGTTCAGTTTTACATAAACAAGCGGCTTTACACGGAGATTGCGGCAGATTATATCTTCACAATGAACAAAGACATGATTCTTGGCATGGTTCAGCCTTCACTTGGCGTGGGCTGGCAGTTCTAGGAGGTTAAAATGTTTTTAGAGAAATTCAGAAAAAATGCAGAAAGATCTGACAAATCTGTCAAATTAAATTTTCTCGCACTGAAATTAACGCTTTTTCTTCCTTTTATTCTTCCTGCATGTGATTTTGAAAATGTTCTCGAGCCTACTTTCAACGACCCGGCAAAGGAATTCTTCAAGGAATACACGGAAAGCGCGGCAGTCATGCAGCACCAGATTCTCGTTCCGACATACAATGACGGAAGTCTCCACCTCTGCATAAGCTCAATGGAAGACGGTACAGTTACCCTTTTCATGCGAAATCCGCAGCGGTACAAGCTCGACACAACCGTAACTTTTCCGGCACTTGACTCAGAAATCGATTTGTCAGCCGTTACAATCGAGCAGGACACAAACGACACCCTTAAGCTTACTATGCCTGTCACATTTTTGGTCGATGCTGACGAAGGAAAGGAAATCAGTCCGACAGTCCATCTGACTGAGCCACGGAGCGGACGAAATTTCGGAGACTACAGTTTCAGTCTTTTCAGCAACACAAAGCCGCCTGAGCTTAACAATCCGACTGTTCTGAACGAATCAAACACGACATTTGTAGTTGCATTCGACATGCCTTCCCAGGCGGAGCTTGCTCTTCGGCACAAAGATTTGACTTCAATCAGCGTAAACGGGCAATCTTATCCTGTTTCCGTGGATGCGGACGGAAATTTCAGTTTCTCAGATTCTGCTTTCTCAACAACCCAGAAAACACTCATCGCAATCGGTGGAAAAACATTCACGTACAATGACCGCTCGGTTTACTACACCACGGGCGAGCCTTTCGTCGAAGGTGACAAGGAATATTCAATTATACTTGCAGACAAGGCGGGACTTTCCTCGACATCACTTGCAAGCACGAAAATCACAAAACTCAACTCCCCTACCATCACGAATGTGTCAGGGAAATCAATCGAATCAAAATATGACACGGACTACAACAGCGTAACAAATGAATACAAGCCAAAGTCACTTCCTCTTTTGAGCGGAAAAGAATACACGACGGTGACTGTCACAGCCCCGACTGCGGACAACCTCGGAGGAGCGGTTTCTTCGGACGGACTTGAAGTTCATTACACGCTCTACAATGGAACCCCGAAAGTCGCAAAACTCGTCAAGACCGGAACTTTCTCAGGCAGCCTGACACTGGAACTTGAAGTCGGATCATGGTATCTGGAAACTTATGCAACAAAGACAAACTATGAAAAATCAGCAAAGGCAATCAGCTATATCCGCGTACTCGACTCATGTCTCTTCATCGGCGAAAACGGAAGCGATGAGGACACGGAAGCCGACGGAACGGACGCACTGCCTTACAAGACAATCCATAAGGCAATCGCCGACATCAACAAGCGCAACGATGACAGCGTAGAATACACTCTCATGATTCAGGGAAATGTCACAGGAGAGGAAAACACAGATTCAATAGCAGCTTCAGGACTCATAATCACAAGCGCAAACTCTCCATCTTCGGACACGCTCGGCACATTCAGCCTTACAAGTGGAATTCCTGTAACAATCAAGGCTGTCAAGGTTACAAACCTCACGGCAAAGACTGCAAACAACATCACAGTCTCAGAAGATGCTGTAATCACAACGGCAACCGTACAAGGCACAAGTCTTGGAATCGAATCTAACGCCCAGATTACGGAAGTAAACCTTGTAAGTGGCGGAACACTCAAGATTACAGGCAACCTCAAGCAGGAAACGGCAGCGACAATCACGCCGGAAACTTATGCAAACGGAGCAAAGGTCGTAGCGGACAGCGAATATCTTGCGGCAAACTACGAAAAGATTAAGGTAAAACAGAATAACACTGACAGCGTATGGCTTGTTCTGAGCGACGGAACCCTCATCGAAAGGGTAAAGCGAAACATTACAATCACCGTCATACAGCAGGAAGAAGATATTGAAGTAACGCAGACAAGCAGCGGAAACGAAGTCACATTCAAATTAACCACAACTGGCTGCTCAACTTATAATTGGACGGTTGATGGCACAGCACAGACTGGAATAACAGATACGCTTGTCATTGACACAACAAGCTGGACAAAAGGCACTTACGACATTTATCTGGAAGCTGTAAAAGACAGTAAGACATACTCTTACCACGCTCAGATTACAAAAAATTAGGAGCCGCAATGAAAATGATAACAATAAGAAAAATTCTTACATTAGCTGCATTAGCTTTTGCCCCTCTCATAATCTCCTGCAGCAACATTGCTGACAGGGAAGAAGAATTCAAGGCAGTCTTAACGGCAGAAGAGTCAAAATCAGAGCGGGCGTACATACGGGTAAATGTCGAAAATACAGATTCAGGCTCACGAACACTTCTTCCAAAAGTTGAAATCTCTAATTTGGTTCTCACAGGCAAGCGTGGCAACGGAGAAACACAAGTCCTTTCAAAAGCTGACACACTCCTAGAAATGAGTGCAAAACAGATAGAACTCCAGACAGAATCAAATACTGAAACATGGAAATTCACACTTACTGCCAAGGTCAGTGGAGTTGCATACAGCAGTGGTGAGGTTTCAAAGGAGATAAAAAGCGGCGGCGAAAATCCGCTGAGTTTTACGCTTGAACCGGCTGACGGAGCGACGACAGGAACGCTGGATTTTTCACTCACATTTACCGGAACAGAGGGCGTTGATTACGAAGTAATAGTAAATGGTTTGCCCCTTCCCGACACACAGAAATCTGGAGATACAATCATTTGGAAAGAGTCTGGCTTAACGCCTGGAACGCACGCATTAAAGATAGAATTCCGTGCAAAAAATGCAAACAACTCCTCTGCCCCATTGTCAGAAGTACTCAACACCTACAAAAACGTTTTCCGCATCGAAAAAGGAATCACAACAAAGGCAGAAGTAACAAACTTCAACCTGAACCAAGTTTATTCAATTACTTATGATGGTTACGAGCCGACAACAAACGCCGATGTTCCCGTCGCGGACGCACTCGACCCAACAGACAGCGTAATGACATTGAAATTCAGCCGAAAAGCCGGTGCTGGCACAGACGGTTACATCACCCTTCCGAAACTTTCAAACAGCAGCATGACATTCTCAGGCTGGTACACTTCCGCAGATTTTGCCGAAGCATCCAAAGTGCCGGAATCCGGCACGGCTCCAAATACAGTCCAGAAAATCAAGGTCAGGGAAAATCTTAAAGACCTCACGCTTTATGCTAAGTGGATGTTTTCATCAAACGGAACTGTCTACACTCTTGCTGATTACAATTTCAGTTTTGCACTTAAAAATCAGGATGATTCTGACGCTACAGTAATCTATCCGGGACAAGAGGCTGTTTTTGTTATAAATCCTACGATTACAAAAAAAGGCACGGCAATTCCATTAACAATCACAGAAAACGGAAAGACTCTCATTGAAGAAAAAGAAGTAACATGGACTGCAAGCCTTCTAAATGATGCTATAATTGTAGCAGACGGCATTGCTGTCACGGCAAATTCATCAACAGGAAAAATATCCCTGACAGTACCTGCACAAACCTATCGGGATAATTATATTCTCAAAATTACATCAACCTACCTTGGCCTATCACATGATGCATATTTTTCTATAAATATTTCTAAAAATGCCATAAATGCAGCTTTTTACATAAACTCACTTACAGAAGCAGGAGAATACACCGTAGAAGTTGAAGGTGCGGTAGGTCCCGGAACAGAAGAAGGACTTGCAAAGGTAGCAAGTGCAATAAAAAGCCGCTCAAGCAATGTATTCATAAATCTTGATGCAATTAATACATCAAGATTAAGCGACATTGCAACTTACAATAACGGAGCATATTTTAAAGACTGTACACAACTGAAATCAATTATACTTCCAGACTGGATGCAATATGTAATTCCTAACTTGTTCAAAGACTGTACAAATCTTACAAGCGTAACTCTCAGCAAAAACACCCAATGGATTTGCACAAATGCCTTTAACGGCTGCGTAAAACTTGCAAGCATAACTATTCCAGCAGGAATTACAGGAAGCGGCGAGCATTATGGAATTCAAGCAGGTGCATTTACAGACTGTAATAGCGGATTTACAATCACCTATCAAGGAACTAAGGAACAGTGGGGCAAAGTTAGGCGCCCTGATAACTCCACAAGTGCAACAAAATGGCATGATGGAACTCTGGAAGATGGGGACACTGATGGTAGCGTAGCATGTACGAACGGGAAGTGTGGATTCGATTATGAGCCTATTTATCCAGTTTCAAGTCTTACGGAAGCTCCGACATCTGGAACTTATACGCTAAGCACATTGGACGAGTTAAAGCAGATTAGAACTTGGGTAGGCACAGCACCGCGTTCAACTTTAGAAAATGTAACATTTAAATTAACCGATGATATTGATACTCAAGGAGAGCAGATTACAATTGGATATTTCCAATATTCCTCTTTTGGTTCTAATACTGAATATGCTTTTAGCGGAACTTTAGACGGAGACGGACACAAAATAACAAATACAATACCAGAAACCTCCTCTAATTACAAATATAGTGCTCTATTTTATTATGTAAAAGGTGGCACAATAAAAAACCTGACGGTGGCAGGAACTTCAAACCGCGGCTCTATAATAGGCATCTTAAAAGAAGGCACGGTAGAAAATTGTGTTTCAGAAACAAATATTACAATTAGTTCATCTGACTCAATTAATAGCACCGGAGAAGTTTATGTTGGTGGTATTGTATCTTCTATAAACCGACCTTCTAACGGTTCAAGTGTAATAAAAAACTGCGTAAATAAGGGAAATATTACTATTGATAGAGGTGGGAGCATAAGAGCTGGGGGAATAGCAGGAGATTGCTGGGATAGTTCAATCATAATTGACAGATGTATAAATAAGGGAAATATATCAGTAAGTAAGCCTATTTATGGTCTTGGCGGTATAGTTGGGCAATTATGTGAATATACAGCTATTAGTAACTGTAAAAATGTTGGGACTATTACAACTACAACATCAGCTAATAGTGTAGGTGGAATAGCAGGATACTTAAATAACGGAAATGATGCTTCTGCTACTAATAAAATGGTATTAAACTGCTGTAACAATGGAGATGTTAACTCTGGAAGCGAGAGCAGCGGGCTTTTTGGTAATCTGTCTAAAAAACCGCATCTAAAAAATAACTGTAATTCAGGCACTTCTTATTATGGTTTTTCATCTAAAATAGCTGACAGTTTTTCTAGTATAGAATGGATTACAAATAATTACTGCATGGATGGAAGTTATACAAGTGGAAACATAGTAAACTATAGCGGGTCAGTTACTATAGGTTCACAAAATGTTACAACATCTTCTGACAGCCAGACTACTAAAAATTCGCTTAATAATTGGGCAAGTACTAACAGCTCAGATTCATTGCAGTTTGCTTCATGGAAGCTAAATGCAGTCGGCAAGCCAGAACTTGACCTTGGAGAACTTGATAATAAATAAGGAATTGAGCATGACTAAAATGAGAAAATATCCTTTATTTTGTTTTATTTCGCTGCTTTTTGCGGCAGTCTTTTTCTCTTCATGTATAAACATCACGGATTCAGAGTCACACTCTGTATATGATGTGGGATATGTTGATTCTTGTAATTCTACAGAATTCGTCACACTGACTGGAAGAATTTCAACGAACGGTGCTTTACCAAGTCAAATAGCAGAAAATCTATCTGCAAATGCAACTGCTTCTGATTCTTCAAGAAGTGCCGCACCTACCGTAAGTTTGACCGGTTATTTCATTCAGGCAGTCAGCGGCAGCGAAACAATTAACGGAACGGTAACGGACGGCTCTTATTCAATCAGCCTTGTTTTGGGAAGAACTTACACCGTAACGGCAGGCCTGAAATCTGATGATACAATTATCCTAAAAGACGAATGGAAGGATGTCACGCCGACAAGGGAAAACGCAGGCAATGGAACTTTAACGCATGATTTTATTTTGAATACGGCCGCTTCTGAAAACACTGCGAACGGATTCGTGGAACTTACGATAACCGTAGATTCATCCATTAAGCGCATTACAACAACTTGTCCAGATTCCGACTGGGGGAATACAGATGAAAATCTTTCCGGCACAACTTACACGCTGAGCAAACCAAAAGTTGATGGAGATTCTACAAGCGGCATATCACCAAAGGTCTATGAAGTTAGATTCAGTTTTTATGATGACAAAAGCGTTCTCCTCTACTCTTCCATACAGTCAGTAAACGTCTTGTCATGCTTAACCACGAACAAATGGATTTCAGGTGGCGGCTCGGCAGAACCAATCAATTCAAGCGGAAATTTTGAGGTCAGTTCCGCACTAATTGAAACATTCGCACGAACACAAATCTATGTTGGAAACACAGGCTTAAAACTTGCAGACGGAAGTAATGTCGTTCCATCTGACACAACAGGAACTGGAAGCCCTTACGCCCCGTTTGCGACAGTCTCAAAGGCAATCTCAATGATTTCCGCAGTTGGCTCAAGCTCAACTGATTACACGATTCTGATAAGTGGCGAAATCAAGCCAAAATCAGGAACTACGACCACGAATTTTCCTTCCTCACTCGATGAAAAGGTAAAATCAATCACGATTTGCGGAGTTACGGGAAGCGACTCAGACATCCTCAACGGAGAGCAGAAAGGCTCGGTTCTTACGATAGGAATGACGAAGCCTGTCACAATCAAAAACCTTACAATCATGAACGGAAAAGCTGCAAACGGCGGGGGAATCAACATTTCTGCAGGAACGATAAAACTAGAAACTGGTGCAAAAATTAGCGGCAATACAGTTTCCAAAAACGGCGGCGGCATATTCATCAACGGAAAAGGCATCTGTACCATGAGCGGCGGTGAGATTTCTGGAAATACTGCTAATGATAGCGGTGGAGCCGTAGCATTTGAAAAGGAATGTCCTGAAGCAAGATTCACTATGACTGGCGGAAAAATTTCCGAGAACGAAGCATCCCGTGCGGGCGGAATCTACGCTAGAAACGGCATTGTAAGCGTTACCGGCGGTGAAATTTCAGGAAACAAGGCTACAGGAACAAGCGGCGGCGGCATTTACTGCGGAGGACCTGTTGATTCAGACCCGGCAAAGAACGGAACTGTCACTGTGGGCGGAACGGCTGTAATAAAGGGTAACCGCGCAAACAAATTCGGCGGCGGAGTCTTCATCGAGTACGGAAAATCGTTTACATTTGAAGGCGGGACAATCGGCGGAAACTCGGAGGAAGACGCAAACACCGCAGAACAGGGCGGCGGAATCTATGTTTCTGGAAGCCTTACGATGTCAGGCGGCGTTATTAAAGGTAACAGCGTAACCGAAGACGGTGGCGGACTTTATGCATCGGGAGAAACGGAGATTACGGGCGGAAGCATTGAGTCAAATTCCGCAACTGGAAGAGGTGGCGGAATCTTTATGAACAACGGAAGTCTGACTCTCTCAGGCTCAATCTCAATTCCAGCGGGTAACGACAAGAAGAACGACCTGTATCTAATTACAGGAAAAACAGTTGCTCTTTCAGATTCGCTGACTTCCAGCCATGTCGCAACAATCACGCCAGAGGAATATGCGGACGGAACTCCGATTCTCTCTCTTGCAGAGCCGACTTCAACAACGATTGCAAATGAGCGGGCAAAATTCAGCATAAGGCAGCAATCAGAGCAGCTGGAAATTTTTGACATCTCAAATGAAGGATACCTTACGAATATAGTTTTCTCTTTTGATAATACATTCCCGAACGGAACTGTTTACGGCACTGAAACACACGAGGATAAGCCGTATATCGTAATCAAATACAGCTATCTTGACTATGATAATCTGAGTCTAGATGTCACAAATCCGTTTGGCAGCATGGACTGGTCTATGGAATTCATGCTTGACGGCACTAATGTCGGCGTTCCTTACGACATAGGCCTTTCTGACGGCTACCACACACTGAGCGCAACACTTACAAAGGGAAGCGAGAGTGTGACGGCAACGACAAGGGTACATGCAATGATTAAGCCGGTAACAGTGACAGTGCCTAACGTAACAGCGTTCTGTACAAGAGATCAAAATTGCAGGCTTTTTCTCTCTGTGGAACTGTACATCGAGGGAAAGAATGACGGCAAAGATACTGGACGACAGACAATTAAGGCATGGGCTGAAACCAGCGGCGAAAACGGTTCTCTCTCTAAGATACTTACAACGAATTCAAACTCCAATTATGTTACTCTTACTGCCCCTGATAGTACATTCTACTTTTATACGAGTCTGGCAGACGATACCAGCGATTCTTCTGTTTCATGTGGAATTGTAAACAAAGGGTACACACATACGACACGCACTTTGGAGCAATTAAAGGCCGGCATGAACAGCAGCCATAACTATAGTTTTGATTCGCAATGTGTCAACTCTTCTGGCGCTACAATAAGTGACAGCGGCAGACGAGCTCACTACTGGTTTACCGTAAATTTGAACGACGACTAACAATTGCACGGCAATCCGCAAGTTTTCAAACGGCAATACTAACATATTCATACAGCAATACTAACACTCAAACATTGCCGTATGAATGTAAAAGTATTGCAATGTGAAGCATCAAGTATTGCAATGTGAAGCATCAAGTATTGCTGTATTAAACATCGAGTACGGCAATACTTTTTCCCGCGGATTGCAATGATTTCAGTTTTCAACTTTCAACTTTCCGTTTTCAATTCATTTTTGAGTGCAATCACCTGCTCCAGCGGAAGGGATACGGCCTGAGAAATCTGTTCTTCTGTTAACAAATTCATACGAAGAAGATTCCGGGCGTTTTCAATGGCATTTGCCTGCGCTCCTTCCTCGAACGAAATTTCTTTTTCTTCATCTATCGTCTGCTGCCAGGTCATGTAGTTTTTCCTCCAATCAGAGTTTTTCTTTGCGAACTCGACTTTTTCTTCAATTCTCTTGGAAAGTGAGGTTTCGGCTTTGCTCCCTTTGAGGAATTTGAAGAAGTCTTTCTCTTCCTGTGTCTTAAGTTTATCACAGTTTTTTGCATTGAAAAAGACTTTGTATGTCCGGTCGTTTAGCTTTAGGTTTTTGTCCTCCCGGCATAAATTCTCGAAGGAATAGACTGGAAGTTCTTTTCCGAAGATGTCGTCAAGACAGATGAAGATGATGTAAGAGTCTTTCAGTTTCGTGTAATTCTCGCCTTTCGCCAGATTGTCCGTGTCGATTGCGCTCTGGTAATACCTTGCACGCTTTGGAAGGTTTTTCGTGTCGGTGGTCTGCATTTCCAGATCAAAAATTCGCCTGTCGTCCTTCGTGTAGACGTCGAATCTAACGCTTTTCACATCGAACGATTCCTGCACTGTCTTCTCTGACTGCGGCTGCTCAAGATGGTCGATTTTGATGTGAAGAAGCAACTCTATGAGTTCCCGGCACAGCTCAGGCTCGCTTTCCAGAATTTTGCAGAACAAAAAATTGTCCGCGAATGTTAATTCTTCCCAGCTTTTAGTCTTTCTTTTGGCTGCCATAAATACGCCTCGTAAAAAATAAATTTCCGTCAGGGGAAAATCCATGCTCTGAGGAAAGTTTTCCTTCTGACATATATTTATTTCCAAAAAATTTTCATTTTTGGCAACGCGATTTAAATAAAATCAGAATTGTTAAAAAGAAAGTCGGTTTTGGATAAAAAGAAAGGGCGCGCCAGCTATGGAGCAGCGCCGGAGGCGGCCACTGGACTGAACGAACGGAGTGAGTGAGGGAAGCGGCTGAGCGTTAGCGAACTGCGGAACAGCGCAAGCAGGTGGATTTCGCCCTTAATGATTTTTGTGGAACTTATCCGATTTTTCTGATACACTGTGAGTTATGAAATCATTTGAAGAAAACCTTTCCCGATTGGAAGAACTCACAGCAAATATCCGCAAGCAGGACATTTCTCTCGAAGATGCGCTTGCTAATTTTGAGGAAGGAATCAAACTTGCAAAGACTCTTGAAAAAGATATAGAAAAAATCGAAGGCAAAATCCAGATTCTCATGAATCAGCCGGTAAAAGCTGACCCGGCCTCGCCTGTTCCGCAGATAAACATTGAGCCTCAGCTTGATTTGTTCAGCGGAGCCGATGCCACAACAGGAAGTGCGGGCGCACCACAAGAAGGATTGCGCCAATAATGAGCGAACGAAGGCCTGTCCGCGCACTTTCAGTTGATGTCGCAAGAAAAATCGCCGCCGGTGAAGTAATTGACCGCCCTGCCGCAATCGTGCGCGAGCTTCTCGACAATGCCGTAGATTCCGGAGCCGATTCAATCAATGTCGAAATCGCAGGCGGCGGCATCGAAAAAATCCGAATCGCGGACAACGGTGCGGGCATGACTCTGGATGACCTCAAAAACTGTGCCCGCCCCCACTGTACAAGCAAAATCGCCGAATCCGAAGATTTATTGAATCTCACGACTCTAGGCTTTCGTGGTGAAGCACTTGCCTCAATCGCAGCCGTAGCCCGCCTTTCAATCATGAGCGGTTCGAACAAAATGCGTGCAAGCATCACCGAAGACCACTTGATTGAGACAATACCACCAGTTCAGGACGGAAAAGGCACAATCGTCATGAGCGAAGGCCTTTTTGAAAACTTCCCTGCCCGACGGAACTTTCTAAAACGGCCTTCATCTGAGACAATGATGTGCCGCGAAGTCTTTATCGAAAAATCCCTTCCCCGCCCGGACATTGCTTTCCGCCTCACAGTTGACGACACAATCCGCCACGATCTTCCATCTGGAGTCACACTTGCAGAACGATTTGCCCGCGCGCTTGAACTAAAAGAAAGCACAAGCCTTTTTGCAGAAATAAAATCAAGCGGAAAGGAAAATGACGGAACAACCGACTGGAGCTATTCTCTTGTAATTGGAGAACCAGGCATCTACCGAAACGACAGAAAGCAAATCTACATTTTCGTAAACGGTCGCCGCGTTCAGGAATATTCCTTGATGCAGGCAATTGAATACGGCTGTCAGGGCTTTTTTCCCAACGGCACGCACCCAGTCGCTGCCCTTTTTCTCAAAGTAAGCCCGCGCCTCGTTGATTTCAACATTCATCCTGCCAAAAAAGAAGTTCGTTTCAAAGACATTTCAAGCGTTCACCACGGAGTAAGTAGCGGAGTAAAAAATTACTTCCGAAGCTATGGAATCAAAAACAGCTTTGAGCGCGAGCAAGAAATTCAGGAAGAAATCGCCAAAAACGAAAGGAACACGCTTTTTCAGGCAATCGTGGATAACGAGCTTGCCCGTGCAGAAAAAGAATCCCTCGCAGAGAACCAGGAGGGCACAGAGAGATTTTTCAACAGGAAGTCTTTTGGCACAAATCTCGATGTTGCAGAATCTCGCTTTAGCGCAAAAGATTTTTCTATTAACAACGCTCCCAACAAAGAAGCAAGATTCAAAATCGACCACACCAGCTCTACTTTCGATTCAGGAAAATCTTCAGCATCATCATATTCATCACGACTGGCAGATTACGCACTGGATTCATCCGCACCATCCGAATCTTCTGAAGCCGTTTCATCATCATTGAATCAGCCGAAAGTTTCAGACTCTTTCGCAAAAAATCACATCCGATTCCAGGACGGAAACGAAATGCGCTTCTCAATTCCGGGAAGCTCCGTCTCATCCAGAGCTGATCCTGATTTTGTTTACTACGGAACTCTTTTCGGCACATTTCTCATGGTTCAGAAAAGCGGCGTTTTCTATCTTATTGACCAGCACGCAGCCCATGAACGCATTCTTTTCAACAAACTGATGGCAGGGGGCAGCGAAAAGCAGGAACTTCTGGTTCCTTATGAAATCCACACCGAGTCCAAAGAAGATGACGATTATCTTTCTTCGATTCAAACAACGCTCACAACAGCAGGCTTCACTTGCGAAAACAAAGGGGGCGGAAAGTGGATTTTTAGCTCACTCCCCGCCCGCTACAAAGGAACTGAGGCCGACTTAAAAGCCGCCCTTTTTGAAAAACATGTCAGCCCGGAAGAAATTATCTACCAGATTGCCGCAATGACCGCCTGCAAAGCTGCAGTCAAAGACGGAACAATCTTAGGCCCAGAAGCCGCAGAAAATCTTGCGCGCGAAGCACTGGAGCTAAAAGACCCTCACTGCCCGCACGGCCGCCCCTGCTGGACAACTCTCACCAAAGAAGAGCTATTCGCCCGCGTCCGCCGCACGAGGTAAACAATAAATACAGAAAATTCGCCACATGGAGGTGGCGAAAAGCTAGTAGACCGCGAGTTTTTCCATGAAAAACTCGTCAGGACAGGATGTCCATTACTTCTGTAGCAGCTTGAATACTCCGTCCTCTGGGTTATACGCAACACCGAAGTCATCTTTTTCCTGAGGATAAGTGCCTTTGATGAAGAATTTTTCGAGAAGCGAAATGTAATACTTGGCAACCTTGTCATCAGGTTTCTTTTCTGAGAGTTTCTTGAATCCTTCAAGAGCCTCAGAATATTTTTTTGCCTCAAACAAAGACATTACCTTTTCCCAAAGTTCCATGTATTTGAGAAGGAATTCATCTGCGTAAGTCTTTTCTTCGACAAGCTCGTACAGACGAATTGGAGTGTTTACATTGACGACACGAACGCGGTCAAGGCTTCGCACGACAAACCTGTCACCAAGCATGTTTCTGGTAGCCTCACTGATTAAGATTCCGCCGGTTGAATACTGCTTGTTTACACCTTCAAGGCGGGAAGCAAGGTTTACATTGTTGCCCATCATCGTGTAGTTTTTCTTGTTCTCACTACCCATGTAACCCGCGACCATCTCGCCGGAGTTAAGGCCAATTCGGGTGAACAAAGTGCGGTTGTTCGCAATCATAATCTTGAAAGCATCATAAAGCTCATCGTCCATTGTATCAGGCTTTGGCTTTGAAGCAATATTCTGGATTTCCTTGTTCATAAGAAGCTCAGACTTTTTCATCTTGATAGCCGCCGCACAGGCACGAGCCGCATGATCATCCATAGGAACAGGCGCACCGACAAGGGCGATAATAGCATCACCTTCGTATTTATCTACGGTTCCGCGCTCATTCATGATGATGTCGCTCATTTTTGTAAGGTAATAGTTCAAAAGCGCGACAAGCTGGCCTGCCGTAAGAAGCTCCGAGAATCCTGAGAATTTCTGAATATCGGTGAACATGGCCGTCATTTCAAGAGTCTGGCCACCGAGCTTGAATGAATCAGGGTTAGCAACGATGTCGTTTACGACTTCCTTTGAAAGACACTGGCTGAATGCGTTCGTGATGAACTTTTTCTCAGAAGATGCAGAAAGATAGCTTACAATCGTGGTTGTCGCAAATGCAAGCAAAATCGTAAGGAGCGGAATTACAACGCCGACATATTGTTTCGTGATATAGAAATAGGCATATAGAGAGCCAAGTGTGAGGACAACAGTAAAGAAGCCGAAAAGAATCTGCCTGAAAGTGCTCTTGATTCTGATTGCAAGCATTGAATAGAAGAGACAGACAACGGCAGCGATTATGACGGAAACCCACCACGGAGAATCATCGATGAAGTCCTGGGTAAGGAGCTGGTTTGCCATCGTGTAGTGAACGCCTGGGTTCGGGTATGCCTGCTGATACTGGTTCAAGCCAAAATCAGTCGTGCTCGTTGCGTTGGTACCGATAATACAAATGGCACCTGTTACCTTCTCCTTCACATCCTTGTGGCTATCCTCAAGGTCCTTAAACTGCTCGCGCATCGTGGTAAAAGTTTCGGAAATATAATCCGCATCGTCCGGATACTGAGCCTTCAAGAGATTTTCCTGATCGCCATTAAGGTAATTCGTTACATTCTCATAGTATTTTGTCCTCAGGGCAGTATAATTCTTGTAAGTCAAATCATTTTCTTCATCTTCAGGATTCTTACAAAGCCAGTCCTTTATGTAATGTGCACTTTCGTAAAGATTTACAGGGTCGTCACCATCCCAAAGCTCAAAAAGACCGCTCTCACTCATTGCCTTTATGTTCTTGTAGATATTGTTGTCAAGAAGATAAAGCCGGTAAATGTTCCAGAGTGAAATAGAATTGTACTCACTGTATTTTTTAGGCGGATATTTAACGATTAACATTCCTTTTTCGTCACGAGGAATCTTAATGTCTTTAACAGAACCGTCAGAAAGCTTGGCTCCCTTGAGCGTGACATATTTGTTCGACACATGGACTTCCGGGTTGCCAAAGCGTTTCAAAATCGGAACGAGAGTGAGCTGTCCATAATATTTTCCGTCATATTTGAGGACAATCGGCAGTCGGCGGAGATAACCGTCCTTGTCAGGCGGCGCGTTTACGAATCCGGCAGAATTTGCCCTGGCCATAAAAATGTGAATCGCAGGCATGACACCTTTGTAATCATAAGTGAGCGTGTCACCGTCATCAACAACATTCTTAAGGGAAATATATTCTGCAATGTAAGATTTCTGCTCTTCATCTTCGAGAGGATAGGCATCATCAATCGTGAGCGTAAGATATGTGCTTCCAAAAAACTGAATTGAATCAGCGAGAATCGAATCAACATCCTTGACAGTAGAAGCGACGGCCTCGTTCAAAGAATTCTTCGCCTCTTCGGTGCGGGTCAGAAGACTTTCGGCACAGGACTCGGCATCTTTTGCACCAAGCGAACGGTCAGAAAAACCGCCCATTACAGTAGCAATTTCACCGTTTATCGATTCAAAAGTCTCGTCAATCTTTACAGGAAGTTCTTCGGAAAGATAGGCCTCATCGACCTTGCGCTGGCTTTTGTCAAGGAAGCTTAAATCGTATACGACAGCCTCGGTGTCAAAATCTTTGAGCGCATACATCATTCCAGCGTAAACATCACGACCGAATGGCCAGACACCGATTGAGTCAATCGACGCATCATCGACGTTTATCATAAGGACATCTTTCTGCTCTTCCAAAGGCTTTAGTGGCCTCTGGAACCAGTCCGCGGCCTTTTTGTCAAGGCTCGGAATAAGGATGACCGCAAAAAGTACGGCAAGGGCAAAAAAAAGTATTTCAACAAGTGGAAGAAGAATTTTGAGGATTTTTCTCATAAGAACTCCAAAGTCAGCACGACAGCTCTAATGAATTGAAACAAAAAAAATCCTGCACAGATAATGCAGGATTCCCAACAAAACATGTTAAAGATGATTACTCATCCCATTCAAGATCGCTCTTTGCCTCACTAGCTCTTGAAGAAGCTGTTGAGACGCCAGACTGAGCACCATTTGATTTGCCTGCTACAGTGTTTTTAGCAACAGAAGCCTTTTTGAGACCACCTTTGCCTGCACCTGAAGCAACAAGCTTTTCAACATCGCCTTTCTGCATAGCTTTGATTGTAACTGACGATGAGCCATCATTGATGACAACGCTTGAATTCAATGCTGTATTGATGTTAGTACCAGCTGAAAGCTCCTGTCCAACAGCAACAGTCTTCCAAGCACCACCATCCTCATAAGTAACTTTGCCTGTAACCTTCTCAACCTTGTACGAACCAGCGGCAAACAACGACGCAGTAGCAAAAAAAGCTACGAACCCAATAACTATTTTTTTAATCATTTTCATAGGCGAACCTCCTAAAAATAATACTAAGTGCACACCATGCTCTATTAAATCATAACGCACTAATACCAAGTTGTCAATTTTTTTCAGCTTTTTTTATGAAAAATTTCAACTTTTTTTGCAAAAAATGCGCCAGAAAGCACAAAAACTGCAAGCAATATCAACAAACCAATCTTTCTGAAAGGCTTCTCAGCACTATCCTGCTGAGTTACAGAAACTGGAGCGACCTTTTCCACAGAAGGAGCAACGCTTTCAGTGACAGAAACTTTTGCCTCGACTTCTGGAATACCAGACTCTTCCTTCACTTTTGAGACAGTCTTTGAGGTAGAAGCCTTTTCAGAAGAAGAAGCCTTTGCTGCAGAAGATTTTAGCCTTGAAACAGCCCTGTCAAGATTCTCTGACTCAGAATTAAAATCACGGCTCAATCCTGACCATGCAGAATCACCTGTAGAAGTTGCGACAGCAGAAGCCGGTGTCAAATCAGCTTTAGGAGCGGCTGTTTTTCCAACATTTTTCCTTGCAAGGCTCAGCAATGCTTCTTTTTGAGCCATCAAGTCTTCATGCGTGATTGAGCGGCCACGAGGCAAAGCGCGTTCCGTTGATTTCATGAGCGGGAACGAACCTGCGAACACGCCCGGCACAGAAATATAATTTGAAGGATTTGACGGTATTATATCAACGATGCTGCTACCAGCACTTGAAGACAATACGATTTTAGATATTGTCAATCCAGAAATATCGCTCTCAGAAGTCAATTCAACAGAAGTAAGGCTGCTAGGAGAAGTAAATGCCACTGTAACCGAAGCACCACCTTCAAGAACACTAGCAGTGCCAGGGCTTGCAGTTAAAGCAGGGAACGAACCAGCCGAAGCAGTAAGCGTTATCGAAGCAATTGTCTCGCCTTCCGGGAAATCAGAAAGCGTAATCTTTTTGCCCTCGATTTTGTACGACACAGCCTTTTTCAAAGTCAAGTTGTAAGAAGACTCTGAAACATTTCCCGCATAATCAATAGAATAGAATGACTTATCCCCTGGAACAAGTGAATCACCACTGAGGATAAGTTTATCAAAATAATCTGTTGAATCAGCAGCTGACATAAATCCCATAAGAGAATCGTCGGCAGTCGCAAGGGTTGGCGTTATTTCCAAAGCAACCACGGATGTATTGTAATAAAGAATCTTTTTTGACGAATCAAAATCAGTATTATCACCCTGATTATCTGAAACAGAATTTGGAGCCGCAGGTTTGTCAGAATCCTTTACAAAATTATATGGTCCAGTAATTGTCGTAGAAGTTCCGCTCAATGGAGTATAAGTAGCAGTTATTGAAGAAAGAAGAACAGCCTTTGTATTTCCAAGAACATCTCCGCTCCAAATATAGACTCCACCTGAAGATTTTCCGCTGAATGAATCAAGTGAAAGGTCAGTACCGACATCCTTTGACGGCACAACGCCTGTTGAATCAATTGAAAGCTCATATTTGATTGGCAGAACCGGAGTTGTAATAGTTGCCGCTGAAATATATGCAGAACTGAAATACAGAGAAGCAGAGTCTTTTAAATTCATTGAAGTTGCCGAAGAATAAGTCACGGCACTTACAGCCGGAACCTCAGAAACAAGGCTTGTCTTGAAAGTGAATGTGCCTTCGTTTCCAACCTTGTCTTTTGCCGTGACTGTCTTTTCACCCGCAGCATCAATTGAAACAGAATAGCTTCCGGCAGTTCCAGAAATATCTGTCACAGAATCAACTCCAGAACCTTCTTCTGTGATTGCAATGCTTGAAGTGTAATAATCTGAATTAGTGAAATATTCAGTTCCAGAAGCAAGTGCTGCACCATCGGCAATTAAAGCAGTTTTATCAGAAGTGATTTCTCCAGATGCCAATGTCGCCACAATTGAAGGAGCCGTAGAATCATCGATGAGGTTAAGATTGAATGCCGAAGTTGAAATATTTCCGGCATAATCGACAGAATAGATTGCAATATCGCCATCCGCAAGACTTGGAGTAAGACCAGAATCACAAGAACTTCCTGCAGCTCCGATTCGGAAGCCTTTTACAAGAGAGCCAGAAGCAGCTGGAGTGAGGCTCAAAGAAAGCGTGCTTCCATTGAAATTAGGATTATACCAGATTTTTCCAGCCGTTGAGTCATAATAGATACCGCTTCCGTTTTCCACAGAAGGTGTAACAGAAGTTACGCTTGCTGTATTTTCAGTCAAAGCCTTCCATGTTGCCGAAGCAACTGCTGTCGAAGCAGAAGCTGCCCCCATCGGCGTGTATTTTGCGTTTCCTGCAAATGGATAATCCTCCACATTATTAAGGGTATCCTTTACATGCAGATAGAGCGCAGTTCCGTCCGCAGAAGCAAAGTTCGTGCTTGAAAGTGTTGAAGTCCAACCTCCGCTAGTTGCACTTGCCCTATTAGAAGAATCGACAAGATATCCCGCAACCGTTGTCTGAGTATCAGAAGTTGTGACAGAAACATTGATATGCGAAGGATTGAAATAGATTACACCGCTAGAATCAGCGTTCACGGAATGAACAGCACCCGCATCGTCAGCAGCAGCATTTGAAATCTCAAGATTTGAAACAGATGGTGCCGTGATGTCAAGTTCTGTCTTCAAAGTGAATGAGGATTCGTTTCCAACATGGTCTTTTGCGGTGATTACAATGTCTCCGGCAGAATTTGCTGTTACTGTATAAGAAGAAGCTGTGTTATCCGTTCCACCGTCAACATTTGACGAAGCTACACCAGCTCCAGAATCAGTAAGGGCAACATCTGCAGTATAACCAACTGCGTTTGTTATATATGTAGAAGAATCTTCAAACAAGGCACCTGCAGAAACCAGCTCTGATTCGCCAGACTTAATTACAAGTCCGCCACCAGAAGCAAGAGAAAGAGAAATAACAGGCGGAGTCGTATCCTTAGTCCATGCGGCAACAGTAGAATTAAGTGTTCCTTCTCCCGTAAGTTTGACAGGCGTTGCTGTAACTCCGTAGCGGCTTGAAACAAGATGAAGATACAATGTGTCTCCGGCCGTCCAGTCAGAAGGAAGCGGAAGAATTTCATCTGAAGGATAATTGACACATGAAGTTGAAGTTAAATCACTGTCTTCAAAAACATCGGTGTTTTTGAACATATATTTCCAAATATATACAGAACCGCGGGTAGCTGTAACACTAGCAGTCACTTTAATTTTTGCATCAGTATTGTAATAATTCTGGCTAGAATCACAATAAATGTCCCCTGAAGTTGATGCGACAATTGAAGATACTACAGGGTATCCTGCATCTTCAAGAATCTGGAGTTCCTGCTTCGTCATGTTTCCTGCATAATCAACGGCATAAAGCCAAAGACTTCCAGCTCCAGAAGCAGCATCAATGAAATTAGAAACTTTGAAAGTAAATTTTCCGTCTTTTTTCACAAATGCAGTTGAAGCTGCCGAAAGCGTTGCAGTCGTTCCAGTGAAGTTTGAAGAACTGTATGGACCTGTAAGTGTTGAACTTGTTGAGAGCACATAGCCCATAATGCCGCTTCCTGTATCCGAAGCTGCAGTCGGTTTTAATTCAATATCCCTGTTTTTATAAGAGCTTGTATAAAGGAGAATATTCGCATCCAAAGTAAAACGTGATGCATTAGAGCCGCTCAATACACCTATAATAGCCGTTGTAGTAGATAAATTCCAATCAGGCCAAGTCGGTGCTTCCGTATCACGAACCCACGGTTTTTCAATCTTTGTTCCACCCAAATACAAGTCATAATCTTTAGAATTTCCGAGTTTGTCGGAGAGCCTTACATAAAGATTGCTTTCGTTGGTGTGTGAAGCAAATCCTGCCTGCTCATTTGTGAGGCTGACTTCAAATCCGCTGTCAGAATCGGTGACAGCAGTTGCGTCCTTTATTGAAGTTGTTCCGCTCACGATTTCATAATTCTTCGTACCCGAAGCCAAACCGGAATTTGTATCTGAAATCATGTCTTTTCCGGTGAAATCAAGCTTCATCTCGTTGAAATAATAATTCGTGCCGTCTGTATTGATTGAGCCGGTTGTTGCTTCGACAGTCGGATTGCTAGTAAATGCAGGTTCGGTAACATCGAGGAACAGTTTTATGTACACCTCAGTTGTGTTACCAGCATAGTCACTGACAGTTATTCTGTAGAAACGACCTGTATCATCCAAATCAATCGGAACTTTTGTGACATAAGATCTACTAGTGTCAGTTGCATAATTTTTCAGGTTCGACATTGTAAGATAATCATTCTCCCAAGTACTACCTGCCACACCAAGTTTTCGGTCTACCTTTATGTCTGAAATTCCCAGTGTAGCACCACCAGCACCTGTATCCTCATCAGTTGCAGTGAATGTACCTATAAAGTACCGCTTTCCGTCAATATTATAAGTAGAATTTGGAGAAGCATAAATAATGTAAGGATTAGCTTCCGTGTAACCAGGCGAGTCCTGATTTTCCACTTTAGACTGAAATTCCTTCTCATTACCTTCACTATCTTTTACATTGTATGTTTTATCAGCAGATACATTTTCAATAGCATCATAAATAAAACCTTCTTTACCGCTCAAATTGACCGTAACTTCACCATGCGTCTGCGGATGGTTTAAGATTGTTCCCGTGCCGTCAATATCAAAACCAAGTTTGAAAACCGGTGCGTATGTATCAACCCTGGTTGTTAAATTTACTTTCTTGCAGTTTCCTACAAAATCATAAACATAAAGCCAGAAATTCTTATCTGTATCTCTTTCATAATGAATTCCCTTTGTAAGTTTTATACAAGGACTATGATTTGTATTCTCAGAATCCCCCGAATCTATATCAATGGAGATAGGAATACTTCCAGGATTATCTTCTGAATCTTCAAATGAATAAGCATAAACACCAGAACCAGAGTCATCGCTGAACCATGTAAGCGGTATTGTGACCTTGACAGAATCACTGGCATAGGCATTTCCTGAAAGTGCCACGACAATTGTGTTGTTGTCTATGTTTGGCAAAGCATAATAATAGCCTTCCTTCAGTTTATACGGAGGCGTAATTGTTCCGGATGCAAAATCTGGAGCCACAGCATCAGCCTGCCATTTCAAAGCTGAAACTTGATAAGTCTTGATGTTACCGACAATATCACACACGTGCAGATAAAGGTCAGTAGCAGAAGAAAGAATGCTTACAGGAATACAAACATCAACCTTTCCGTCCGATGAGCTCTGCCAGCTTGGTGAATCATAAGATTCTGCTGAAGAAGATGTGCTGTAATAGAATTTTGTAATCTTAGTTGATTCCGCAATACTCAAATCAAAGTAGAGGGATTTTTCAATACTATGATAAGTATTATCGCCTTCTTCGACAGTTTCAGAAATATCTCCAGCGGTAGCAGGAACCCAAACTTTTGAATTGTCATAGAATGCCTGCACACCATAGTGCATAGGAACAAGATCCGAAAGATTTCCAGCACCCAAAGTTGTCAAATCAACATCAGGCTCCGTTCGCAGAGTCACTTTCGGTGCATCATTGTCGTATTTCCACTGGGAATCCTCAGCTCCAGGCTTTAGGATTCCTGTGTTCACATGGCCGACAGCATCTTCAATAATATAGTAGAGATATTCATAATTTGCGCCGTATTTTTCGGTTTCGCTCAAATCCTTCGGATAAGATTTATTTGTAAATGTATATGCTGTGCCGCTTGCAGTATCAGGATAAATCCATTCCGTTGTGTCGCTCAAGTCTGATTTAGACGGTGCTGTCTTAGCAGTCTTTTTGACAATGGCAACTCGTACCGGGTAATTTGTTGCAGATGCAGCCCCAGAGAAGTCAATTCCAGTTGTGCCTTCATCATAAGCAAAGCCGATTTTTGCCTCGTCGTTGTAATAAGTTACATTGCCCCTCAAGCCGTCGAATGTACTTGTGACAAGTTTTCCGAGTTCTTCGGTTGTGCTTTCTGTTGAAGTTCCGTTTACATAATCGATTGTGCCGATTTGATTGACCGAAGCCTTGCCGAGCCATGTTTCGTTGTTGCCGGCAGTTTCATTTGCAGGAGTTCGGATTTGGACACAATTGGTGTTGCCTACATTATCCATGAGCCACAGATAGTAAGGGCCACGAAGATTATCATCAGAAGGAATCCAGACTTTGATTTCGTCTCCAGAGGCTGCCGAATATGGAATCCACTTGTTGAAATCTGTTCCACTGCCAGATTCTGAAGGTGCGGCAGTAGAAGAATCGTTTATTGCGAATTTTGCAAGGCCTGACTGACTTGTCGTGTATGTTTTTTCTGTATAGTCAGCAAGACTAACGCTGATGTAAACCTTGTAGTCATCAGCTCCTGTCGTGCCGCTCGTTGAGAATCGGTTTCTGTGTGAAGGACCTTCAAGATAGACTTTGTAATCGCTTCTTGAATCAAGTTTAGCCATTCTGTTTGTGAGGGAAACGGCAGGTGAGCCTGTGTCTTTTGTAATAGCAACATCACTTACGGCATGGAAAGTCTTGACTGGTGAAACATTACCGGCCTTATCCCTGAGTACGATTGAATATGATGTAGAGCCTGAAGCCGGGAGAGCCTGGAATTCAAGGCCTGCGGAACCTGTAAGATCAACAGAACTTGAATCAGAAAGGATTTCGAGTGCTGCCGTCTTTGTAGTGCTGTACTTCGAGCCGTAGAAATTGGCATCGCTGTAAGAAACTGAAAGATAAGCATTTGCATTCTTTGTGTAGAAGTAAGGTTCACCACTGACTGCAGCTTCAACACCGATTGCACCTGTGGCAGGATAAATTTCTCCGGCAACATTGCCGCTGTCAGCAACATAAATCCACTTGTCGAGCCAGCCAGGTGGTGTCGTATCAAGGATGATGGAATCGGTCTTAACCTCTGACTTCCAGCCACACATATCAAAGAGGTGAGCATTAACAGTCTTAACGCCATCGGTATTAGAATCAAGAGAAATGTTCTTTATGACGAAGCTGACTGTAGAATCATAAGCATAAGCCGTATCGAATGTGACAGTCTTATCATCAGTCTTAGTGAATGTACAATTAGAAGAAGAGCCTGAAATTTCAACTGTAATTGTTGTCGTATCAGTGAATGTCGCGCCAGAGTCAAGGACGATTCCACGGAGACCACTTCCCGCATCTCCGTCTTTTGCGCCGTTGATTGTAAGGTCTACGATGCGGTCGTTGGTGTATCTTGTTCCGTCAGCATCGGCAACGCTCGGCAATGTTCCGGAAGCCTCGCCACGGTCAGAAAGGACAATACTGTCGATTGCAGGAGAAGTGCTGTCCTTCATTACATTTGGCAGAGACTTATCACCACCGTTAAGGCCGAAATCCTTAACGGAAACTTTTACAGTGCTGTTGTCATTGTCAATCTTTACATTTTCAATGATGAACGTTATGTCATCACCTTTGAGTTTAGGACTGAACATGTCGCTCATAAGGATTGTGTTGGCGGCGACATTAAGGCTGAAGTCCGTTCCGGCGGCAAGAGCAGTATCGCCAATCGTTATGTAAGAAGAATCTGTGAGGTATGCGTCCTCACCAAGCTTGATTTCGTAAATGCCTGAGCAGCTTTCCTCTACATTGACAGAAACTCGGGCTTTTACAGCCTGCTGCGTAGCGGTATCATAAGCACTGTACGGAAGCCACTTTGTAACGCCGTCTGCACTTCCGTTCTTTGTTGCACGAGGACTCAATCCAACGACAGAAACATCCTTTACTACAGGGTCAGTGATGTCGCACTTGATGTTAGTTTCTTTGTCGCCAGAGTTTATAGCCGCATCCAAGAGTTTTACCTTGACCGTGAATGTTTCATCGGCAGAGTTTCTAATATTCAAGCCGCTTACATAGAGGTTTCCTGTCGTGACGGAATCCGTGAATACGAGGACAGAGCCTGTATGAGCAGGATCAGAAGTATCATAAGTAACTTCGGCAGCACCAGAAGGAGCAGAATCAGTAGAGTAAGAGATTGTTGCACCGGCAAGTGCATTTGGAACATTGTTTCCGCTTGAATCCTCGACTTTGATTTCGATTCGCTTGATGCCGCTCTTTTCTTCGGTGAACGGAATTTTGAGAATCTGAGAAAGAGTAGAATCCTTAGTAGCGTTCAATGCCAAAGTTCCGTCAGAGTTGACCCAAGAGAGGGCAGAAATTACAGGCGGAGTCTCATCATAGTATGCAGAAGAGATTGCGACAGGATCCGCTATATTGCCCAAATCATCCATGAGGCGCATTGTGATTGAAACAAGGCCTTCGGAATCAACGCGGGCAAGTCCGACTTCATACGGTGTGGCAGGTGTCGTAAGCAGTTTCCATGAAGCATCGTCAGTAGTGACAGACCAGTTAGTATCTGCACCGAGACGGAACATCCACTTAATCTTGTCGTGTGGTGAGCGGAGCTTTTCGTTACCCAAATCGACGATAGGAGACATTTCGTTCATCTTAATCGGGTTGAATGAAGAAGCGTTGTACCAGCCGTAAGGAGCATCGCTAGAAGAAGAGCGAACTTTATCCTTTTCTGTCTCGATGGCAGGAGCCTTAGAATCCTTGACAACGAAGATTGACCTGTAGCCGTTGTGGTTACCATCATATACTATAGAAGAATCGTAATGTTCAAGGCCGTTGTTACCGGTCATATCCATTGCCCATACATCAACCTTGATAAGGCCGTCAGGCAGAGAAGAAAGGTCATAAGTGTAAAGACATCCCTCTCCCTTGCCCGGCATGAGCGTTGTAAAGTCCTGATTGACTTCACTGTAGTTGAGGGCAGGAGCATAAGTTTCATACTTCTGGCTGATGTAATTTCCTTCGGCAGTTCCGTCAAGTGAGTTTCCTTCCATGTCGGTAAGGCTTGTCGCCCTGAATCCAATCATCTGAACGTCACTTTCCTGCTTAGCAGAGTTTTCCTTGGCGGCAATATCAGTAGCATAAACATAGAAATTGACTTTTCCAGTAGAACGCTGAGCAAGTACGGTATCAGGGTAATTAGCAAGAGCATTTGTGGCAGCCAGCGCCTGTGGAGTATCAACGCTTTCAAAGGCAGAGAAGTTAGAGCCTGTTCCGCCGGTAAGGACTTCAATAATAGGAGCCGCACGGTCATAGGTCGTACCGATTCGCCATTTTACCGAAGCCGAGGAAGCCATTTTATAGCCGTAAACATCGGTGATGTCCTCAGTAAACGAAATCTGGACGTTGCTTGAGGCTTTGAAGCCTGTATCGTAGCGGTTTACGCCGTCAATTACTTCATTTTTAAAAGAAAATGTTACCAGTTTTTTACTTTCACTGAGCTTGATTTCAAACAAGTCAGTAATATCCTGAAGATTAAGCTCGAATTGATCGGTAAGGTTACCCTCACCTACGCTGTAGTTGCCCTTGAATGAAGCCTCGTCCATTGGCTTTGAGAACTGGACGCGGAGGCTGGCGTTTCGGACAGGGTTGGAGCTTGTGTCCGGGAAGGTCGTACTGATTACAGGCCTGTTTACGACAATCGGTATAAGCCAGATGTCATCCCTTGTGGCGTAAATCGTGACTTCGGTGCTCTGGCTGTTCTTGCTGGAAAATTTTACGATAGTCTCAGGAAGTTCCAGAGGGGCAAAAAGCTGGTTATACTCTTCATCGCTGTTGTAAACGAGGGCAGAATACTGTTCGGAAGGGTTAAAGTTTTTTGTTGAAAAAGCCGCCCATTTGAAGAAACCGTAGTCGGTGTTTGTTGTAGCCGAAACAGTAAACGCTACATTGTTTTTTGCGGTATAATAGCCTGCATCGGCCGGGGAAGTTTTTCCAAAGCGGGTGTTGGCATATCGGATGTAAACGCTCATCTTGTCGGCATTGGCAACGGCAACCTCATTTTCAATTTTGCCGAAGAATTCATCATCTTCCATAAACGAGCACGAAGCGGCAAAAACAACAGAAAGAAGCATTGTAATGGCAAAAACAAACGCCGACATGCGGAATTTTCGAGAATTTTTATTAAAAACTATATTTTTCTTGAACTTCATTAACTTGCCTTTTGCCTCATTCAGAATATTTAAAGAGACTCCTCAGTATATTTTAACTCAAAAAGAATCAGAAAACAAGTTTATACTAAGGAAATAAATCGAATAAATGCTTGGAATTCCGCTTATTCGATTAGCTTATTCAATCCTCCTTATGAAAGCATCCTTGAATCCAAATGCCTTGAATTTCTCAAGGACAGCCCCACATTCATCTATTGTAAGCGCACCGATCACGACACGGAAATATTCTCCGCTCTTAACAATTTGCAGCGGATATTTCGGATATTTTTTGCAAAGCTCCACTGCCCTTTCATAGCTTGAGAAACTTGCAATCTGAACATAATAGTAACGACGGCGAAGCTCCTTCTCATAGAAAAGCGGATCCTTGTTCTTATAGAAAAGCTCGTCCTTTGTCTGTGTGACAAAAGGAATCTCAGGAATCTCTTTTTTGTCAGGCTCTTCTTTTTTAGGAGCGACGGCAACCTCGACATTCTCTTCTGGCTGCTCATCTTTCTGCATATATTTCTGATGGACAGCGGCAATTTCTTTCTTGAGCTTAGTTTCCTCGGCAGTATTTCTCTTAGGCTCTTCTTCCTCAATAATGACGATGACTTTCTGCCAGGTCTTGTCCTTATTCCAGTCAGGCTCTTTTGCAATGACAGGTTTTTCTGGCTCGGATTTTTTCTCGACCACAGGCATATTGTCCGTAGGAATGATGAACTGTGAGTTCAGGCCGATTCCGTGGCGAACATAATAGTCCATGTCCTTGTCCGGCTCCAGAGAATTCTTAATGTCCTGACTTCCGACCCAGATTGTATTCTCAAGCCTTTCCGAAAGTGAGAAAGCACGCCCCTGCACAGTCTCAAAAGAACCAAGATAAGCATATTTTGCAGCCGTATCCATGTCCCTTTCAAGGACTACGGCATAAGCGTCATCACAAGTCTTGTAATCACCAAGTTCGTAGGCACAACGGGCAAGCCCTAGATAAGCAAGAGTGTTTTCATCATCATTTTTTATAATCTGCTTGTATAATAAGGAAGCATACTCGTACTGTTCCTTCGCAAAATACATGCCGGCCGTATTCAGGACTGCGTTATCATTTTTCATTTTGCGCGCAATCTTGAACTGACTTTCCGCCTCATCAAAAAGCGCATAGCGGACATAAAGGATTCCAAAATCATTGCGAACCCCGGCATCCTCACCATTTGCAAGGCTTTCGTTGTAAGCTCGGATTTGCGGAGAAATTTCGCGGACAATCCATTCATCAACGCTGTCAGAAAATCTTGCAAGAACATCATTTCTCTCAGGAAGAAGAAATTTAACGGCAGCCCCCGGAACGCTGACAGGACGGTAAATTTGCCAGGACTCGTGCATCTTGTAAAGCATCGCCTCGTTCGTCCTTGCGGCTGAATACCATTCTCTTGCACCGACACGCCAAGCCTTGGTGTAGCCTTCGTCAGAAAGCGTAATTTCAAGCGGAACCCAGACTTCTCCGTCCGAAACGATATATTCATTCAGTGAATGGAAGTATTTTCCGGCATCCTTTTGCTTGATTCCAGAATCAAAGGCAATGAAAATGTGTCCCGGAATCGTGATGAATGCCGTGCGAATACCGACAGCCTCAAAAAGCGAGCAAGTCAGAATCGAAAGGTCATCACAGTCACCACCACGATACATCAAAGTCTGATAAGGATACTGAAGGAAGTCGATTGAAGAAGAACCAACATTGTCAGAATAAGAAGAATTAGGGTCGATTACATAGTTGATGCCGAATTCATCCAGAGCCTCAAAAATTCCCATAGCGTACTGAATGTTCTGAGGAACCCCGGAACGAAGATTGTTACGAACGCAGCTCATGACATGGCGCGCAAAAAGCATGGCGGCAGGGTCTTTTGAAGAAACAAAGACGGCGGCACGGCGGTCATCATCCCAAGACATCGAGTTTCGGCCGTAAATTCCGAGCGTGACAGGGAAAGTCTTTTCTTTCTTTTGACCAAGCACGGAATATGAAACGGTCACTGAGCCCTGAGTGTCAACCTTCTCGATAAGCTCAAGCATACTCTCGTTGAAGAACGCGATCAGGTCAACATCTTTTGATTCTCCTTGCTCAATCCTGCTTATTCTTGCACATTCTTTAGGCTGTGCCATGTACTGGCTCTGGAAGAAACTTACGCTTACATCGGTTATGCTGGTGTCCTCTTGGTTCGTGACAGAAACCGTGCCGAAAGAATTTTTCTCATACCATGAATAAAGAACCGGGAAGACAGGCTTAACTTCCTTTACTTCCATTGAGACAAGGGCATTATCGGAGAACATTTTTGAGAGGTTCACAGTGAGGCCGGGAGCCAATCCGATGTCGGCAAAAATTCCGCGGTTGAACTCGGCGACAGCAGGAATTTCTATTGCAAAACGCTGGTTAATTTTGTAGACGAAAGAAATTGAACCGCCGACGAACATTGCCTTTTTTGTCTCGCCTGAAACATTGAGGTTGTAAATACCCGCATTAAGTCCCGGAACAAGGGCAAATCTTTCGCCTAACGGAATGTTGAATCCAACTCCGATTCCAGTGCGCAGATAGCTTGCAGGGGTAAGGCTTTCGCTGGTCTTCGTTTCACGCGGAAGGATAAGGTAGTCAAGGCCGGCAGAAAATTCAAGGGCAAAAGGCGTTCTGTAAGAGATTTTAGTTCCGCCGCCGTAGCCGGTTTTTACAGGAAAAGAAGCGTAATTGCTTGAGAAAACAGACCCGAAATATCCGTGGACATTAAAAAGAATCTCACCGTCAGCAAAGGCAAGGCAATTTCCCAAAAGGAAAGCAATCAAGAGAACAGCATATTTTTTTGAAAATGAAAACAGATTTTTTCTATTCAAGTTCACCCAAAACACGCTCAAGATTCTTCCTTGCGCTGGCATTCTTCGGATCGGTAGCCAGTGCTTTCTCATACCATTTTTTTGCTTCCAGGAAGTTTTTCTGGAGTGACGCGATGTTTCCGAGGTTGTTCATCGCGGCAACATTTCCCAATGCGGCAGATTTCTGATAAACAGAAGATGCCTCGGTGTACATTCCTGCCCGGACATAAAGGATTCCAAGCTGATTATAATTTTCTGCAGTAGCACCTTCAGTTTTAAGAATGTCCTGTGCTTCCTTGATTTTCGGACCAAATTCCGTTGAAACATATCGGGCAAGGTCAACTTCACAGGCTGCGACAAGACGCTTTTCATCAGCAGAAACGGAAACATTCTCGTTGCTCGTAAATCCGGCTGAAGGATAAATCTGCCATGCTTCTTCAAGGAAGACAATTGACAGGTCTGCATCGTCCATAATAAGCTTCGTCAAATCCCTGGCTCCATTGTGCCAGCTGTTTATAAATCCCTCCTGAATCATTTTCATCGAAATCGGAACCCAAATTTGATTCTCAAACTCAAGGATTCTGTCCTCACCGTCAAAGAATCGGTCCGCCTTATCGCCATCAATGCCGGTGTTGATAAGAACGAGGAAATCATTTTCAAGAGGAATATAAGCGGCCTTGATACCGACAGATTCAAGAAGTGCCATGAAAAGGATTGCCATCTCATCCTTGTCACCTGCCCTGTAGAACATTGTCTGATAAGGATACTGAATGTGATCTACCAGAGAATCATCTGTATGATATAAATAATAAGGTGTCTCAAAATCATCAATGTTTCGTATGCCGGCAAGTCTCATTCCCTCAAAGACATACATCGCAAACTGAAGATTACGGTTAACGCCTGAACGCAGATGGCTTCGTGCGAGTCCGACCAGAACCTTTGAGAATTCAAGGACTTCAGGAGCAGAAGCAGAAATATATGCCGAAATTGCCTGCGGGTCAGTCCAGCGCATCTGGTTTCGGTTATAAACAGGAATTATTATAGAAGAAACTGATTCCTTTTTTTGACCAAGAAGCTCATAAGTGACGATGATTTCGCCAGGGATTTTTCCGGCCTCTGTAAAACGCAAGATTTCCTTACTGAAATCTGCCACAAGCTGGAGTTCCTTTGTTTTTCCTTTCCTGATATTTGAAATATGACCACATTCCAGCTCGGAAGCCGTATAGCCTTTTGCCTTGAAACTTACCGACACATTTCGGATTTCAGCAGACTCGTTGTTTTTTATCTGAATCGTACCAAAAGGATTTTCCTTATACATTGTATAGAAAAGCGGGAAAAGACTGTCCGGGATTTCAGCGGTACAAACGACAGTTCCGCTTCCGAATGATTTTTTCTTTGTTTCCAGATGAAGTTTGAGCGAGACTCCGGCCGTAATGCCTGCTATGCCCGGCTGCCCGAACCATGATGTATTCTGATACGCAAAATAAGAGCCACCTAAGCCCAAAGTCCATTTCGGATTAAACCTGAATCCCGCCTCGGCAAATCCCCTGTACCACGGAGCAAAATGCGACATGCTTCCGTTCTGCGCGATTCCGTAGCCCATAGCCCCGCCAAGGCCAAGCTCCAGTCTCGCAAAAGGATAGAAAGTCAGGCTGGTCTGAAGCCCTACAGGGATAACGCTAACGAATTTTGCCTCGTCAGGCAGAAGCTCGGAATTATTGTTCTTCGGAACATAAAGATATCCTGCCATCGTACCGACATTCACCAATCCGAACAAATCAATTCCCATGCTCAACATTCCGCCGGCACCCACAGGATCCCATTTGGTCTCTCCCGCAGACATGAACGGAGCAAGTGCAAGAGGCTCAAACCTGAAAGTCAAGTCATACGAAAAGAGGGCTATATGACTAAAAATCAAGAGAAAAACTGCAATAAAAGTCCGTCTTAAATATGATTTCATATTCCGCCCTACTTCTTGATTCTGAATTCAACACGGCGATTCTTGTACCAGTTTGCCTTGTCACTTTGTGATGCCATAGGATTAGCACCGCCCATACCGGTAGACTGAAGCAAATCCCGGCTGACCCCGCGTTTTACAAGTTCATCTACGATTGCATCTGCACGAAGCTGGCTCAACGGAATAAGTTCCTCCCGGTTCTCTTTTTCTGTTCCGCTGATATTGTTCGCATACCCTTCAATAATTACTATGCTTGCGCCAGGGTGAGCTTTTATTTCCTCGGCAATCTCGTCAAGTGTCTCCTTGTTCCAGTCTCTTTGCTCTTTTGTCAGTTTATTGGCTCCAAGTGCTCCATTGGGAACGAAATTGATTGAATTTACGACCATTTTCCACTCCTTGCCAGGAACAATTACCTGCAAAAGCAAGCCTGTCTTAACTTTTTCGCTAGTACCTACGGAAGCCATTCCTATTCGAGCCTGATCTTTGGCAGATGGAACAACTGTAAGTTTCGCGGTGTATGTATTTTTTGAAAGAACGACCTCGCCCTTGTCGCTCATTCCGTCCCACTCAATGTTTTTCGGGAGTTTTCCGCTTCCTTTAATCGTGCGGAACGGATTTCCCTGCGGGTCAAGAATATCGAGCGACCAGCTGCCAGGAGGATCCTCAAGATAATCTATGCTAGGAGAGAAAACAACTGTATCGTTCTGACCATCGCCGTCAGGAGTGAAATTCGAGCCGCCTTTGACGGAAATAGATGCGCTAGGCTTCGGCCATGATGCAATCTCAGCCTGGCGGGCTTCTTCCTCTGCTCTTTTCTTTTCTTCTTCGGCCTTTTTTGCTTCTTCCGCAGCCTTGAGTTTTGCGGCTTCTTCGGCGGCTTTCTGCGCTTCAATGGCCTTTCGCGCCTCTTCCTCCGCCTTAGCTTTTGCCTCGGCCTCAGCCTTTATCCGCGCCTCTTCTTCCATTTTACGGCGGTTTTCTTCCATTACTCTTTGCTGTTCTGCCTCAAAAGCCCTTCTCGCATCCTCAAGTTTTCGTTTTTCTTCGGCAAGGCGGGCGTCCTCTTCCATTTTGCGGCGGTTTTCCTCGGCGATACGCTTCTGATTTTCCTCAAAAGCTTTCATCGATTCTTCCATTTTACGCTGCTGCTCTTCCAAAGCTCTTTTCTGAGCCTCGATTTCAGCATTCATTTTTGCTTTTTCAAGATTCATGCGCTCTTCTTCAAGCGCGCGTTTCTGTGCCGCAATTTTTTCTTCTTCTTCTCTGGCTTTTCTTCGCTTTTCTTCGGCTTCACGCTCAGCTTCGGCTGCTTTTCTTCGGCTTTCCTCGGCTTCGGCGGCAATTCGGGCATTCTCTGCCTTTTGAGCTTCTTCCCGTTCACGGCGGTATTCTTCCTCAAAACGCTTCATGTCATCATCAAGCCTGAGTTTTTCGGCATCTTTTGAAAGACGGCCAGCATTATCGCCAGCATCAGCAATCACAGGCAGAACAGGAACAAGCCTAAGTTGCTCAGGAGGAATGTACGGTGGTTCTCCGTCCGGTCCGACAAGTTCAGGAATGATTGGAGTTTCTTTTTTAACGGCGATTTTTTCAGATTCAACGCGCTCCAAAGGCTTTTTCTCGACTGCAACCTGCGGCAATTCTGGAGCTACAGAATGTACGAGTTCGCTCGGAATTTTCTCATCAACCTTCTTTTCCTGCGGAATATCATCAGCAAGGACTATCTCCGGCTCCTCAGGAACTTCCATTTTTTCATTCTCGATGTTGAATTCTGCGTTCACAAGTTCCGGCTTTTCGTTCGCACGGCGCAAAATTTCTTCATCAAGAAGTCGCAGGATTATTTCGATTTTTTCACGCTGGGGAGTTTCTGGCTCCATATCAAGGTATTTGCGGTAATTATCACGCGCATCAGAAAGATGGTCGAGCTTAAGCTGAGCATTGGCACGGTTCAACACCGCCGGAGAATATGTCTCGTCCTCACGGATTGCTATCGCATAGCTCGCATCGGCACGCATATAGTTTCCCATCGCATAGCACGAGTTACCCGCATTGTACGCAAGGATTTTGTGGTCAGTATCTTCCTTGGCAAGTCCCTGAACGCATACCGCAAGAGATTTGTCATATTGCTCAATCTGATAATAGCAGACTCCGAGATAGATATAGACTTTTGGGTCAACATTTTCGCTCTGGAGTGATTTTTCAAAATAGACGATTGCTTCTTCTGGCTTATTGAGCACAAAAAGTTCCTCGCCCTTTACAAAATCTTCATTATATACAATCACCGGCTCTTTTTTTTGTTTTGATGACGGAGTTTTCTTTAGCTTGTCAACGGCGGTCTTTGCCTCCGGGGATTTTGTCGTCGTAGGATTTACCGCCGCAGGAACAGGAGCCTTATTTTTTTTTGTAGAAGACGATGTTTTCTTTCCGGCTGAAAAAACGGGAATCAAAATTGAGGAAATCAAAGTTAATATAAAAATCTTTTTTAAAGTCATAATGGCATTTCTACTCTATAATTATCGACAAAAAAAACCTTTTTCGCAAGTTAAAAGAACAAAAGCACCCCATTCAAGATGTAATTTTTTATTGAAACATCCTTTAACTTGGTATATAATCTCTACAATTATGGTAGTTGTTGCAGTCAGCTTAATACTTCTAGTTCTCATCGGATTTCTCGGAGTTTTCGTAATCAAATCATTGGTAGCACCAAAAAAAATCGATGCTATCAACAAACTCATCAAGCAGCAGAAGTACAATGCCGCGCAAAAAGCAGCAAAATCACTCATCGCAAAAGATCCGCGCGACTTCCATGCACATTATTATCTGGGCAAGGCATATCTGGCCGACCACAAGAATGAACTCGCGCTCATGGAATTCAAAACCGTAGCGGCGAATGCCCTTTTTGACGCTCAGCTCCCAGAGGCCGAATTCCGCAAGCAGCTTTCTCAGCTCTACCTCAAATTCAACCAGCTCGACGATGCCCTCAAAGAATTCCTTCTGCTCACCAAGCTGGAGCCTACAAATTCAGAAAACTTCTACCAGTGCGGTAAAATTTATGAGCAGCAGAACAATGCCGAAAGTGCGCTCGGTTTCTATCAAAAAGCAATCAAATTCAACAAAAAGAATGTAAAGGCTTGGGCCGGCATGGGAATGATTCTCTTCCGTGCAAAACAGTTCGGCGAGGCAAAAAAAGCAATCGATTACGCGCTCAAACTCAGCCCGGAGACATTCTCTACATATTACTACCTTGGCAAAATCCAAAAGGAAAACAAGGAATACCCGGCAGCCGTCAAATCTTTCGAAAAAGCCTGCCGCGATCCCGAATTCAAACAGAGAGCTTTGCTTGAACGAGGCTCATGCTACATGCTCGCAAACGCAATCGACAATGCTCAGCTCGAATTCGAAAAGGCAATCAAGGCCGGAAAAGACGATAAATCACAGGAAACTCTTTACGCACGATACTTCCTTGCAAGCTGCTACGAAAAGAACCGCAAGATTGACAAAGCCATCGAGCAGTGGCAGATTATCTCAAAAATCAGCCGCAACTTCCGCGATGTTCCTTCCAAGTTGTCAGAATACAAAGATTTGCAGTCAAACGACAGTCTCAAGGAATTCCTCACAAGCTCAAACGCTGAATTCGTCGAAATCTGCAAAAAAACAGCTCTGGCCGGCTTCAATCTTTCAGCACAGACAGCCCAGGAAACAAAATGGGGTTGTCAGATTATCGCAACCGAAGCCCAGAAAGACGACTGGATGAACATGCGCAAACAGCTCTTCCTGCTCAATTTCTACCGTGTCACCGACCCTATCGAGGATGCCGAAGTGCGCCGCACGCTTGATCTGGCAAAGACCAAGAACTGCGCTAAGGCATTCGCATGTACTTCTTCAGAATTCACAACCACGGCAATCAGATTTGCCGAGAACCGTCCTATCGAACTTGTCGGCAAAGAAAAGCTTGAATCTCTACTTGCTAAAGCGGGGATTTAACTGCCACCATGAAGATTCTCTGTGTCTCCGACCAAATCGACCCTCTCGTATACAGTACCGGGGCAAAAGAACGCTTCTCGGACATAGATTTAATTCTATGTGCCGGGGATTTGCCATCTGACTACATAGATTTCATCGTCTCCACGCTCAACAGGCAGACTTATTTTATTTTCGGGAACCACAATCTTTCCGAATTCGGATTCTACCACAAGCAGAAGCAAAAGAAAGGCTCTCACCCAAGCTGGGACTATCATTCCGCGCTCGACATGGAGGGAAGTTTCGGTGCGACTTACGCAGGATTCAAAGTCCTTAAGGATAAGAAATTCAGAATTCCACGCACAAACGGAAAAACACGCCCCCTCTTGATTGCAGGGGTTTCAGGTTCAATCCGCTATAACAACGGCCTCAACCAATACACGGACTCACAGATGTTCTTCAAATTGCTTGCGCTGGTTCCGAAGCTGATTTACAATCGTATCAGATACGGCACATTCCTTGATATTTTTCTCACGCACGCCTCACCGCGCCATATTCATGACAAGGAAGATCCGTGCCACAAAGGTTTTGAATGTTTCAACTGGTTCATAAAAAAATTCCAGCCCACATATCTGGTTCATGGTCACATACATCTTTACGACATGAACACGCCAAGAACAACAAAAGTGGGGAATACTACGGTCGTAAACGCATACAGCTACACAATTTTAGATTTGGAGAGTGAATAAATGAGCGAATCAATGACATCAACAATGACGGACGAAGACTTTTCAAAAGCTCGTCACAAGGCACTTTTCAACGAGGTGCAGCATTTTCTCAACCCGGACGAAGCCACGCTCATATCATTGTCTGACATCAAAAAGCTTCTCAAACCTGACAACGAAGTTTACAAAGGAATGATGACGGTTCCTGTCAATCTCATAGTCGGAAGCGAAGGCCGTTACAACGACTTTGACAACCGCTTTTTCCCGAAGAACCTTCACCTGAAAGCCCGATGGGAGCACATAGACATGGCTCACATCAACGACATTCCGCTTCCACCAATCTCGCTTTATGAGCTTGGCGGAGTCTATTTCGTTCGTGACGGCAACCACAGGGTATCAGTCGCAAAATCAAAGGGAATCGAATTCATCGATGCGGAGGTCGTCAGCCTTCAAAGCGAAATCAAGCTTCATCCGGGCGACTCCTTCAAAAAAATGACGAAGCATGTCATCAATTACGAGAAAAGGGTTTTCTACACAGAGACAGGTTTCGGCGATGCCACAGAATTCTGGACGCTGGACTTTTCCGTTCCCGGCCAGTACGATGTGATTTACAACCACATTCTCACTCACAAGTATTACATAAACATGAACCAGTCACAGGAAATCGGCATGGACCAGGCTATGCAGTCATGGCTTATGACGGTTTATCTCCCGGTAATACGGATAATTGACAAATATCACATCATGAAATACTTCCGTCACCGCACCAAGAGCGACCTCTATGTATGGATGATTAAATACTGGGACGAGCTGAAAGGCAAGTTCGGAGAGGGCACGACCCTTGAAGACATAGCCGCACCTTTCATGAAGACTTTCGGTGAGTCACCACTTACCCACTTCAAAAACAAGCTGAAAGGACTGCTTTTCAAGAAAAAAATCAAAATCCAAAATTAAATAAAAACTTGACGGTAATTTCTTCCGATGTTACAATTATAAAATATGTAGAGGAAGCACAGGCTGCCTGACATCGGCTTGTGTTTCAATAAAGGGAGTCAAATGTTCACATCAGACGCAATTTCTTATGTACCTTTGTTCTGTACGGCTGCTATTGCTGTAGTAATAGCGGTCCTCATAACAATCATTAAGATTCGAAAAACAGCAAAGGTCAGTTTTATTGCATATTTCGCGCTGGCGGTAGTAATATTCGCATGTATTTACACCGCCTCTCACCCAGGTATGATGATTTTTGCGCTTCTCATCCTTCTCACGGCTTTGCTTTTCATTCCTTACTGCATCATGCTCGCCTTTGGAAAACCACAGGAGTATGTAAAGGCAGTTGAGGACGAGGCCGAAACAGAAGAGCAGAAACCAGAGATTGTCGTTGAAGAAATTCAGGTCGAAAAACTCGACCTCATTGAAAAAGGCAAATCTTTCATTGCCCTCGCCTCAGATTCTTTCTCAAACAAAGACGGAATGCAGGCCCTGCTCGACTCAATCAACACAACTTGTGTTCAGGCGACAAAGGCAAACGGCGGTGCAATCCTCATGGTCGATGAATTCGAGGATTTAATCACAGTAAAATCATTTACAGGCGAATTCCCGCCGCCATACAAATTGCCTGATGACTTGCCGCACAAGCCACTCAGAGTCTCGACAAGTTTCAAATATGCGCAGTTCCCTCTCCGCGACAACATTTTTGGTGAAGTCGCTACGGCCGGAAAAGCAGAGCTTATTCCAGCTCCAAAGATGGACGATCGCATTTTCGAGAACGAGCCGGAGGACTTCCTTAAGCTCGGCAGCTACATCTTCCTTCCTCTCCGAATGCCTGACAAAGATGTTGTCGTAGGCGTTCTTGCACTTTCGCGCAACCCTGGCGTTGACCCGTTCGGAGATCAGGAATTCGATTGGGCACAGACACTCGCAGGATTTGCCGAAGCCGCATTAAAAACAGTTCTTAATTTCAAACAATACACTGAAAAACAGGAACTTACAAAAGAAGCGGACATTGCATCAAACATTCAGCTTTCGCTTCTTCCAAAAAAACTTCCTCCGCTTGCTGGGCTTAACATCGGAACTTACGCGGAGCACACTTCCGGCGTTTGTTCAGACATCTACGATGTAATCCCGGCACGGCAGGACAGAATAGCATTCATCATGATGGATGTCGCAGGAAAGGGAATGAACTCATTGCTTGTAATGGCAATGATTCGTGCCATGTTCCGCCTTATCGTCAACACAACGCAGACAGCAGGAACAATCTTGAGCTGGGCTAACAGGGGCATCTGTAGCGAGCCGAACGCAGACCACTTCGCATCGGTCGCGCTCATCAACTACGATCCTACAAAACGAAAATTCCAGCTTTCAACAGGTGGAAGTGTTCCTGTTTATCGTTATAATGTAGCTAAGGACGCTATAGAAAAAATATCCACAACTTGTGAGCCAATCGGCATCGAAAAAACAACAAGTTATAAGGATATAGAGTTTACAGCGAGCCAAGGAGACATTATAATATGTTATACTGATGGTTTGGTCGAAGCTCTTAATGCACAGGGGCAGCAATATTCCCTTGCGAGCTTGACTAATATCATAAAGGCGAATGCTAAATTGCCAGGTAAGGATATTGCCAACCTGGTAAAAACAGATATCAAGAAGTTCGTTGGCAACGAAACGCTGCGCGATGACCAGACACTTCTTGTGATTAAAATTCAGTAACTAAAGGAGTTAAAATTTATGGAACTGAAAATTAGAAAGAATGGAGAAGTTTATATCATCGATGTAAACGGCGAAATGGATCTTTACAACTCCTATAAACTAAAGGAACTCGTCATGAAAATGCTTGAGAAGAATGTAAAGAGCTTCATCATCAACCTTGAGCAGGTAGATTACATCGACTCGTCTGGAATCGGCGCATTGATTTACATCTGTTCAACAATCAAAAAGATGAATCTCAAGCTTGCAATCTCAAACATTCATGGCTCTGTAAAGAAGGTCATTGAACTTACAAAACTCATGGGCTACTTCCCTATCGCAAACAGCGTTGAGGAAGCACTTCTCATGGTAAACGAATAATAAGTGAGGTAAACAGTAATGGAACAGATTAAAGAATTGCGTTCAGACGACAACGATCCGTTGTTCGACACAACGAACATGCTCTACAAGGAATTCCCATCAGATTTCCGCCAGATTCGCTATTTCACACTTCTTATTGTTCAGTCAGCACCACTTGAAATCAAAGAAATCAACCTTCTTGAGCAGCAGATTTCCGAGGTTATCAAAAACGCTGTAAAACACGGTAACGGCTGCGACATCAACAAAAAGGTTAAGGTTTGGTATTCATTCAGCCCTTCACACGCTCACCTCATCGTACAGGACGAAGGCGAAGGTTTCAAAGATTTGGAAAAATGGAACGAATTCAACCGCAAACGATTGCAGGCACTCCACGACTCAGATTTCGAGGAATTGGCAAACTATGTTTCATTCCGCACAAAGAAATCAGACGATCAGGACGGTGGTAACGCCCTTTTCGCAGCCCTCGAATACTGGGATGGCGGTTATGTATACAATGGCAAACGCAACGGTGTTGCAATGCTCAAGAAATTCCAGAAAAAACACTTGGGTGTAGCAGTTGAGGACTAAACCGAACAAAAAATTACCTCCTGTAATTTTTTGATTCGTACGAGAATTTTCTAACGAAAATTCTCTGGCTTTGGCCCTGCATCCTTGCAGGGCAGTTTTTTTTCCCATCTATTTATTTATCACGGATTTCAAAACTTCGAGCGTGTCATCAGCGGTTTGCTGCCAGTCGAATTTCTGCGCCCACTCAATTCCTTCTTTTATCATTTTTTTGCGAAGCTTGTTGTCTGTCGCAATTTTTTCGATGGCGGCCGCCATGTCATCGATGTTCGAGCTGTCAAAAAGAATGGCTTTGTCTCCGGCAATTTCCTGCAGCGCGCCACTTTTTGAACATGCGACAGGGATTCCAGTTGCCATGGCCTCAAGAACAGGAAGCCCTACTCCCTCGATTTCGGAAGGGAACAAGCACCCGTCACTTCCCGCGTAAAGAGCAGGAAAACTTTCATGCGGAAAATAGCCTGTGATGAAAATATCTGATGCGTACTGAGAAGTTATCGCGGCTTTTTTGATTGCCTCGGAGCACTGACCTTCACTTCCCGCAAGAACAAGCCTGTGCGGAAGATTAGTTTTTCTTTTGAAAACCTCGAACGCTTTTATAAGCTCAACATGCCGTTTAAGAGGAGAAGACATCGTTGAGGCATACAGGAAATAAGGCCGGCGAATTGCAAACGGTTTTATCATCTCAGCCTCGGAAGTAATAATCTCGCGCTGATAAAAAAGAGAATGATTTATTCCGCTGTGGACGACAGAAATTTTATCCTGGTTGATTCCGAGCCGTTTGAGGTCTTTTTTGACATACATGCTCGGAGCGATTATTTTATTGACATTTCTAAGGCAGAACTTGATTCTGATTCGCTCGGCTAAAGTTTTTGTCGCAAAAAGCTCGGAGACAATATCGTTCACGACGGCTACAGAAGGAGTAGGAAAAACAAGCGGCATTGCATAAGTTGATGCCGGAAAAAGCATGACATCATACTTTTGTTTTTTGGCAAATGCGTTGCAGACAAGAATATGCCAGCCCTTTTCGGCGCGTTCGGTATCAGGTAAAAGCACAGACTCAAAGCCGATGTTTGAATCACGACCGTAGGTATAACGGTCAATTTCCGCACCAAAAAGCTCAAACTTAACATCTTCTGTGTTCTGAAATTTCTGAGAAATGGAACTCAAGTATGAGCCGCTGCCACTTCGCCCGTGTTCGCAACCAAAAGTATCAATACCGATTTTCATAGGCCATTAAATTGTAGCAAATTTTCCTATTCTCTGCTATAGTATTAGGATATGGATCCTATCAAGACATTTTCAGAACTCAATATCGAAGACATTTATATCGAACGGCTTGCTTCACGGCAAATCACAGAGCCAACTGCCGTACAGTCACAGGCAATCCCGGAACTTTTTGCCGGCACTTCCCTTCTTTTTCAGAGCGAGACAGGAACTGGAAAGACACTCGCATATCTTCTGCCACTTTTGCAGAAAGTCGAAAAACTCGAAAATCCAAAAAAAGAAGTCAAAATCGTAATCATATCACCGACAATCGAACTTGCATCCCAAATCAAGACTCAGGTTCAGCTTGTTTCTGATTGCAAGGCAGCCCTTCTCGTTGGCGGAGCACCAATCAAAAGACAGGTTGAGCTTCTCAAAGAAAAGCCTCTTGTCGTAATCGGAGGCCCTGCCCGCCTTCTTGAGCTTTTCCATCTTAAAAAACTCAAGCTGGACGGAGCCGTCGCAGTTGTCCTGGATGAAGTTGACCGTCTTCTTGCAAAAGAAATGCAGGAAGAAACCCTAGACCTCATCTGCGCAATGAAAAAAGATATTCAGCTCATTGCGGCAAGCGCGACAATCACACAAACAACACAAAAAACGCTGCAGGAAACAAGAATCAAGCAGAACGGAACGACGGAAAGCGACCTCAAAACGCTCTTTTTGCCGCCAGAAGATGTTCTCCGCAAAAGAATCACGCATCTTGCACTTTTTTCTGAAACCAGAAACAAAATCGACACCCTCAGAAGCCTTTTGAACGCCGAAAAGCCTGAGAAAGCACTGATTTTCACTTCAAAGCTCGATCAGGTAGCAAACATCGTAGCGAAATTAAAGTTCAAGAACATCGAATGTTACGCACTCACGGCAAAGACCGACAAAGTTGAGCGAAAAGCAACGATAGACAAGTTCAGAAGCGGCAAAATCAAGATTCTCGTAACGAGCGACCTTGTGGCACGCGGAATGGACATTCCAAACATCAGCCATGTAATTCAGATGGACATGCCGAGCGATGACGACTTTTTCATTCATCGGGCTGGCCGCACGGCGCGCATGGGAAAGACAGGAATCAACATCGTAATCGGTGACGGCTTTGAAATGCGCAAATATGCCGCAATCGAAAAGAAACTCAAAATCACCGTTTATCCGAGAATGCTCTACAAAGGCAAACTGATTGACCCGAACGAACTAAACAACGAAAATTCCTCACAGAGCTAAGGAGAACACAGAGTTTTTCTCTGTGAACTCTGTGTTCTCCGTGAGAACTTCCAAATTATTGAACTACATACATATTTCATGCTATAGTATTAGCTACTATTTCAAAATTTGAGGTTTCCTTGTGTTTCTAAAAAGTCTTGACATTTTCGGATTTAAATCTTTCGCCGACAAAACCCATGTCGAATTTGCCGACGGCATCACCGCGCTTTTGGGGCCAAACGGCTGTGGAAAGAGCAATGTAGTCGATGCTGTAAAATGGGTTCTTGCGGAGAACAAGGCAAAGAATCTCCGTGCAGACACAATGGAATCGGTCATTTTTAACGGTACTGAGACTCGTCCGCCGCTTAATATTGCCGAAGTTTCGCTTACCCTTGCGAACGAAAACGGACTTCTCAAATTTGACGATGCCGATGTCACGCCTTCAGAAATCACACTCAAACGCCGTCTTTACCGCTCAGGCGAGAACGAATATTATATCAACAACAAGCAGGTAGGAGCTACGGCCGTCCGCCGCTTGTTCATGGATACAGGTGTCGGAAAGGCAGCCTACTCCGTCATGGAACAGGGCAAAATCGACCAGATTCTTTCGAGCAAACCGGAAGACCGCCGTTATCTTTTTGAGGAAGCGGCAGGAATTTCCCGAAGCAAGGCCGAAGTTGCCGAAGCAGAGCGCGAGCTTGAGCGAACAAGGCAGAACCTTGCCCAGATTGAAGTCGCCCTCGCAGAAAACAAACGGAGCTACGAGACTTTAAAAGTCCAGAGCGAAAAGACAATCAAATACCGCGAGCTTAAGGAAGCAATTTTCAACTTCGAGCTTGATATTCAGCTTCTCAAATTAAAGGACTTCGTTCAGAATCAGGCACGCCAGACTCAGGCAAAAGAAGAAATCGCCGAAAAACGAAACGCAGTTCAGGCCGAAATTGATGAAATCCTTAACACGCTCACAGAAAACAGCGACAAAATCAAGGAATTGCAGGCAAAGATGGGCGAGCTTCAGATGGAGCTTGTCCGAATCCAGACCGAAAAGACAAACAAACTCGACCAGCAGAAGCTTTTGAACGAGCAGGCACGAACAAACCGCGAGAAAATCGGTACTCTGGAACTCAAACAGCGTTCAATTCAGGAACGAATCGACGAAATAAACGAAGAAATCGCTGACCAGGATGCTGACCTTCACTCAAAGACAAAGCAGATTGAGGAAGTTAAGCAGAATATCGAATCTTTCGTGCAGAATATAAACACTTCCCAGAACCAGATAAGCACGAACGAGCAGAAAGTCAGCGAAAGCGAGACAGAAATCAAAAACCTCGACACAGAGCGCGAGAATTTCCAGAAAGAGCTTGAGGCAATCACTGAGGATATCGTTACAGAGCTTGACGCAAAGCTCAAGGACTCAGGATTCTCATCTGCGGCAAGCAAAAAGGCTAAGGAAGATTTGGATTCTCTGGTCGGTAAGCTCAAAGTCTATGCAGAAGGCCGCCGCAACATCTTCACGGACTATGCTTCTCTCAAAGGTCACTCAGATGACGAAAATGAGAATTTCGCAAAAGATGCAATCAAAGCACTCGATGAAGTTGCTTCACTCGTAAAGGAAATCGAAGGGGCTGTTCAGAATTACGCATCAACCACACCGAATTTCATCGATGAATTCCTCTCTCCTGAAGGTATCATCACCAAAAAGCGAAACATCGACCGCAATATTCAGGAAAATTTGCAGAAAATCGCCACAATCCGTGAGCGAATCGACGGCTACAAGGCAGAGAACATCCTTCTTATTGGTAAAATCAACGAGTACAAGGAAACTCTGGGGCAGCTCCGAGTCTCTGAGGCTCAGATGCAGCAGCAGATTTTCAACGCAAAGCAGACAGCAGAGCTTTTAAAGCGAAATCTCACGAGCGAGCAGAACGCCCTCCGCCAGAACGAGCAGGACTTGTATCTGGAGCAGAAGAATCAGGAAGATTTGGAAGAACGGCTTTCTGATTTGGATGAAGCTTTGGGCGACATTGAAAGACGCGGCCGGGAATGTGCCGAAACTATGGGCAATCTCGACGAGGAAATCAAAAGATGCAACACCTCTGTCAGCGGCAAAAAGAATGCTCTGGACAAAAAACGTGAGGAGCAGCAGAAATATCAGTCTCAGTACGAAAAGCTCACACTTGATCTGGTAACAAGCGAGAACGACATCCGCAACATCAAGCAGAACTTCATCGAAACACACTCACGCGACCTCATGGAATTTGAGGAGCGCATGTACAAAATCAACACTCCTTCAGTTGTCTTGCGCGAAAAACTTTCTGACTCACGAAAAGCACTCGCTGATCTTGGCTCGGTCAACCTCATGGCACCAGAAGAATTCGGCGAGCAGAAAGAGCGATACGAAAAATTGCAGGCAAGTTTCGACGACACCAACAAGTCCCTCGAAAATCTTCTGCGCGTTTCCGAAGAAATCAAGTCGAAATCAACCGAAATGTTCATTTCGACATACAATAAAATCAAAAAGAATTTCCACAACATGTTCCGCCGACTCTTCAACGGTGGCCGTGGCGAGCTTAGGCTCACTGACCCGCAGAATGTACTTACTTCCGGCATCGACATCTATGCGGAGCCGCCAGGAAAGAAACTGCAGAACATCGCCCTTCTTTCGGGTGGTGAAAAAACAATGACGGCTGTTGCCCTTCTCTTTGCGACATATCAGGTACGACCTTCTCCATTCTGTCTTTTGGACGAGATTGATGCGGCTCTGGACGACAAGAATGTCACGAGCTTTGTCACAGCACTCCGCTCATTCGCAAAACTTTCTCAGTACATCGTCATCACCCACAACAAGAAAACCGTTATGGGCGCAAGCACTATGCTCGGTGTAACGATGCAGGAGTCGGGAGTCAGTAAAATCATCACAATCAGCCTCGAAAAAGATATCTCGACAGATACGACTTATGACACGACAGAAGAATTCGTCGAGGAAGATGTTCCTGTTGAGGAAGGCGTCGTAATTCCACCTCGCCCAGAAAAGCGAATCCACAACCCGGACGGCACAATCACAGATCCTGTTATCGAAAAATATAACGAGGAGCAGAAAGAAGCCGCCAAACGGGCCAGAGCCGAAGCAAAGGCTCAGAAAGAAGCAGAAAAAGCCGCGGCAGAGGCCGAAGCTGAAAAATCATCAGTAACGGAAGAAGCCGAAAAACCACAAGAGGCATAAAATGATTGATTTTGACGATATAAAGGACAGTTTATCAGATTTGACTCACGAAAAGCCGCTTTTGTTCGCGGTCATCGGAATAGTAGTGTTCCTGTTTTTCGCAGGTCTTATAATCCTCATGATTCAAACTTCCCCAGTCAAAAAAACTGAGATTCCTCAGGCAGAGCCATTTACGGCCGACAATCCTGTTCTTCCGCCCGACCCGCCGGACATCGAAAAAGAATACTACCCTAACAGAATCACAGAAAATCAGTGGTCTCAGGAAGAAATCAACAAGTGGTTCACATATCCCGAAGAAGAAACAATGAAAGAGCTTGAAAAGGCTAATGATAAAATTGTCGATGATATAACAGGAGCGGCTCCATAATGAAAAAAGTTTTTCTGGCAGCAATCTTCATATCTATTTCAGTATTTCTCACATCTTGTGGCTCAACAAATGTTCCAACTCAGCCCGAAAAAGCGGATGACACACTGAATCAAAAGCAAGAGGAAGTGGCGAACGAAATCGCAGAGCAAATAAATGCGGCAAGTCCAAAATCCGAAGAAGAAGCCGTTGAAGGGCCTTCAGAAGAAGAATCTTCAACAGAGGAAGTGACTCCAGAAAAATCAGATAATGAAACAGAAGAAGAAAACTCAGTAATTCAGAAGGAACCGGAAGTCGAAGTTTCGGCAGAAAAATCAGATTCAGATGAAAAAACTGACGGAAAATCAGATTCAGAAGAAGCGGATAAAAAAACAGGCGAGGAATCCGCTTCAGATGAAAAATTAGGCGGAATAACAGGAATCGCATTCGTCTCAACAGCCCCAAGCAAAGCAAAAGCAACAATAATCGACAATAATAAAAAGCCATCAGAATCAAAAGCAAATACAGTTTCAGACTCTTCAACTAAAGAAAATGCAGAGCAATCGAACGAAACAGATTCAAAAAACAATGCAAACTCAGATTCAGAAGAAAATTCATCGTCAGAAAACAAATCAGATTCACAAAATAACACAGAAAAAGTAAGTGCAGAAGATTCAAACCTTGAAAAAGACGGCGGAGAAGCACCGACAACAGACGAAAAGAACAAGGTTTCAGAATATAAGATTCTCGAAGAGCCGGATGTAAAGGTCAAAGATTTACCGAAAACAGAGCCGAAGCCAGAAGTTAAAACAGCTCCCGCTCCACAAGCTGATAAAGCAGCAATTGCGGCCGCAGCTCTTCCGGCAGTTCCAAAAAATACAAAAAAATCCGAAAAAACTGAAAAAGCTGAGCCAAAAGAACAGGCACAAGCAGCCCCTGCCCCTGTTGAAACAGCAGCCCCGACCGAGGATGTTGAAGTTATCGAAGAAATCAAGGCGGAGGCCGAAAAGCCAATCGTTCCTTCTCGCTCAGTCAAAGTAAAACTCAGCCAGTACCTTGATGTAACATATCCTGGAACAGGCTGGATTTATATCGGAGAGACTGAAAAAACTCCGATTTTCAATTATTTTGGCCGAAAGCTCGGAACAGGCAACACAACATTCGCGCTCCGTGCAAAAAAAGCCGGAAAAACACTACTCCACTTCTACAAAAATGATGCGCTCACAGGTGAATATATCGATGATTACCTTGAAGTCGAAGTTCTGAGCGCAAGAAGCGCAGGAAGAGTCAAAGCACCTTCTTACGCTGATATAATTCCTGCAAAGCCGCAGCGAAGAATCGACCGTGCAAACGAAAAAGCAGCGGACGAAAAGGCAATTTCGGAGCAGAAGGAAACCGACTCACCAAAAGAAGATTCTCAGAAAAAAATAGCTCAGACTCAGCAGGAAAAATCAACAGAGAATAAAACTCCGGCTCAGAAAGGCACGGATCAGAAAGTTCCGGAACAAAAAACTCCTGCCGAAAGCGCAAAATCCGCAGGAAGCGAATCTATGGCAGCATCAGAAAAAAGCTCTGCTCCAGCCACAACAGCTTCTGCCGCCTCAACGGCTCCAGTTACAGCAACCGCAGCAACGCAGATTTCAGCCGCAGTTCCAGAAAGCAACATCAAGACAGTAATTCAGAACACTGACTCAACAGCAGAGTCTTCAAAAGAAACGCGAGAACCTGCTGTTGAAAGTGCAAAAAATCAGCCGGATTCCGAAACAGCAGAAAAAGCCCCGGATGCACAAGCTTTCAATTATACGCCTGTCTCTTCTCAGAGCGCACCAGTCGAAGAAAGCCCGATTTTAAGCGAGCCTGTCGTCATCGTGGAAGACAGCTCTGTGGCAGCCGACGAGTCACTTCTTGAAAAAGCAAAGAAAGACTTTGAGGAAAAAAACTACGAGCTTGCCCTGACAGAAGCACAGCAGTATTACAACACGGCATCAACTCGGCTCGATGAAGCACTTTATCTTCTGGGTCAGATTTGGGAAAGCAACAGCAGCGTAAAGAACATCCGTTCCGCCGTGGACTCTTATGACACGCTAGTAAAGCTCTATCCAGCAAGTAAATACTGGAAAAAAGCAAAGAACCGCTCGATTTACCTCAAGAGATTCTATATTGATATAAGGTAATACATATTTAAAAACTGAACTCAGCCCTATTCCAGTCCAGACTCTCCACTGTAAGCTCGCACTCGCTCATTCCCTGTGCAGAAATTCTTCTCATGCGGATTTTATCGCCTTTTTTTACGAAATATTCATATTCGATTGGAATTGAGCTAGCCCCGCCCTGCTTGCTTGCGGTGATTTTTATGCACCAGATATCTTTATCAACTTTTTTGATTGCGCTCACCGTGCATTGAGAGGCAAGCATTGAAAAATCCATAAGCATGAAGCGGTCTATGAGGGAAGAGCCTGCGATGTCGCCTGTGGTGAATGTGACTTTCTCGGCGAAAGCGAATGTCGTGAGGGCGAGAAATGCTATTATATAGAAGAATCTTTTCATGAGGATATTATAGCATGGATGCTGGGGGAATGGGAAATTTTACCGCATAGCAAGAGATTTCACGATGATCCATTCGAGAAGAAAATGAAGAAGATTGGAATTCAAAAGAACAGAAGTTTCGTGAAGAAATTGAAAATATAACAAAATCTGCATATACGCAATCAAATTTCAAGTATCCACCTATGTTTAGTTAAGATTTATAAGCGCTTGTGACTAAAGGATAGCGGAAAAATTCGAGGAAAAATCTAGTAGTTTAGTTAGGCTTAAGACATGTTCTGTTGCTCCAGTTTCTGATTAGTGATAAACTTTGTCCATGAAAAAATCAATTATTTCAATTTTGGCGGCTACAGTGCTGCTTTCTTCCTGCTCGATTCAGCAGGATAATTATGCGAAAAGAACGGTCTCTGTTTCTGGAACAGGAAGTGTCACTGTTGAGGCGGACACGGCTACGATTATCCTTTCGGTGATTACGACTGGCAAGGATGTCGCTGAGACTTCGGCAGAGAACGCAAAAAAGATGACAGCAGTTCAGGATGCTGTCAAGGCAAAGGGCATCCAGAAAGAATGTATCTCGACACAGAATTATTCGGTTTATCAGGAAAGCCACTACGACAATAAATCCGGCAAGCAGGTTTATGACGATTACCGCGTTACGAATCAGGTCAAGATTCTGGTCAAAAAAATCAACATGGCTGGAGAAATTATCGACCTTGCTCTCAAATCGGGCGCAAACCAGCTTTCTTCCCTCACTTACGGGGTTACGGACACTGAGATTGCAAAAAAGCAGGCACGGAGCCTTGCGATTGCTCAGGCACAGGAAAGCGCGAATCTTCTTGCTGGTGCGAGCGGGGCAAAACTTGGCAAGGTGCTCTCAATCTCCGAACATGCCGATTACGCATATCCACGGGCAAGGCTCATGAAGACTTCGGCTGTGGCAGCAAATGACATGGCTATTGAAGAAGCAGCCCCTACCCCAATTTCAGGCGGATCTTCAACAATCACAATTTCAGTCGATGCTGTCTATCAGTTGAGATAAAATTCAGAAATCAATATAATAGAAGAAAAGGAAATAAAAATGCTTGATTATCGTTTTATTAAAGAACATCTTGATGAAGTCAAAAAGAATATTTCTGACCGAAACATGGTCGCTGATGCTGACCTTGTTGTAAAACTTTTCGACGAGCGAACAGCTCTCACCACAAAATTGCAGGCTTTGCAGCAGAAGCGAAACGAGAATGCTGCCTCAATGAAGCAGAAGCTTGACGCTGACACACGCGCAAAGTACATCGAAGAAGGCAAAAAGATTAAGGACGATGTTGCCGCTGCAGAAAAGGAACTTTCTGAGGTTGAGAAAAAGCTTGATGCCGCAGGACGACAGATTCCTAACATGCACCACCCTGACACTCCAATCGGCAAGCTCGACACAGAGAACCTTGAAGTCAAAAAAGTCGGCACTCCACGCAAATTCGACTTCCAGCCAAAAGACCATGTAACTCTTGGCGAAGAGCTTGATATTCTCGACTTTGACCGCGGAACAAAAGTTTCTGGTCCAAAGTTCTATTATCTCAAAAATGAGGCTGTTTTCCTGGAGCAGGCTCTTATCATGTACGCTCTCAATGTTCTCCGCAAACACGGTTTCACTCAGTTCATCACTCCAGATGTAGCAAAGCAGGAAGTTTTGCAGGGCATCGGATTCAACCCGCGCGGAAACGAATCTAACGTTTACTGTATCGAAGACGAAGGAACTTGTCTGGTCGCAACTGCCGAAATCACTTTGGGTGGCTACCACTCAGGCGAAATCCTTGATAAATCAGCTCTCCCGCTTTTCTACTGCGGTCTCTCACACTGTTTCCGCCGCGAGGCAGGTGGTGCTGGGCAATTCTCAAAGGGATTGTACCGCGTTCATCAGTTCGACAAGGTTGAGATGTTCGTTTACTCATTGCCAGAGGAATCTGACAAAATCCACGAAAAACTCCGCTTGATTGAGGAAGAGATCTTCACAGGCTTGGGCTTGCCATTCCATGTCGTTGACACTTGCACTGGCGACTTGGGCGCTCCAGCTTACCGCAAATGGGACTTGGAAGCATGGATGCCAGGCCGAGCAAACGAGGCTCACCCAGATGGCGACTACGGTGAAGTAACATCAACTTCAAACTGTACAGACTATCAGGCACGCCGCTTGAACGTAAAATACCGAGATGACGATGGCAAGAACAAGTATGTTCACATGCTCAACGGTACTGCAATCGCTGTAGGCCGAGCAATGCTCGCAATCTTGGAGAACTATCAGAACGCTGACGGCTCTGTCACAATTCCAGAAGTTCTCGTTCCATACTGCGGATTCGACAAAATCTTGCCAAAGAATAAGAAAGACCCGGTTTATCACCCGGCAAAAAAATAGCGAACACGAAATCCATCCATGGATTTCGTGATTCGTACGAGAATTTTCGTTTCGAAAATTCTCTCTTTGCTTTTACCCTGCATCCGTGCAGGGCATAATTGGTATCAAACATGCTTAATCCAGAAAACAGGCTTTTACGAGGAATCTTTTATCTTCTCATCTTTATGAGCGTTATCCTGGCAGGAACGATGCTCAAGGTGCTGGAAAGTTTTCTCAAACCTGTTGTTCTGGCAGTTCTTTTGGCGGCGGTTTTTTATCCGTTCATCAAAAGGCTCAATACAAAGTACAAGCTTCCCTGGCTTTTGGGAATTATCATTGTTTACGGTGTGTTTGTCACCATTTTCGTCGGAATCGGTAACATCCTTTCTTCGAGCATCATGTCAATCATCAATTCATACCCGCGCTACGAAGAAAGGTTCCAGACGATTTATCGAAACATTCAGGAAAGTTTTTCGGCGAATTCTGATTCCGGGCTACTGGGATTCTTCTTTGATTTCAACAACGACCAGACTTTCCTTGAAAATATCAGCACTCAGCTGAATGTCCTTCCGCTTCTAAAAAATTTCGCGGTCAATTTCACGACTTTTCTTATCTCGTTCATGAAAAGCTCGTTCCTTGTTCTTCTTCTCTCGGTTTTTCTTCTTCTTGAAATGAAGTTTACAAAAATCAAGATTTATTCGGCTTTCTCAAATCACAGCAGCTCGAAAATCCATGACATAATGAACAGAATCGCGCGCGACACCACGCATTACATATCAATCAAATTCTTCATTTCTCTTTTGACAGGAATTTTCGTCTTTATTTTCTGTCTTATTGCGAGGGTTGACTTTCCGCTCGTCTGGGCTTTTCTTGCCTTTGTCCTCAATTTCGTTCCGACTTTCGGCTCAATAATCTCATGGGCAATCACGACGACATTCGCATTTTTGCAGTGCTACCCTTCACCATTCCCGGTGATTTTTATCGCAGTCTCAGTGCTCGTTATGAATGTCTTCCTAGGAAATGTGGTCGAGCCACGAATCGAAGGAGAAAATCTTGGAATCTCTCCGTTCGTGATTCTCGTAAGCTTGTCCCTCTGGGGCTGGCTCTGGGGATTTTTAGGCCTAATCCTAGCCGTCCCGCTAATGGTAATCATAAAAATCTTCTGCGAAAACATCGAAACCCTAAGACCGATAGGGATTCTACTTGGTAGCGAACGACCCGATAGGGGAAAATTACGCAAGGCGTGATTTTAGTGAGTCTCGGAAAAATCTGTGATTTTTCCGCGGAAGCGAACGACCCGATAGGGGAAAATCACGCGAGGCGTGATTTTAGTGAGTCTCGGAAAAATCTGTGATTTTTCCGCGGAAGCGAACGACCCGATAGGGGAAAATCACGCGAGGCGTGATTTTAGTTAGTCTCGGAGAAATCTGTGATTTTTCCGCGGAAGCGAACGCCTCGATAAGGGGAATCTATAAAAAAAAGGGGCATTTCTGCCCCATTCATCAAAATCTACTTCCCTAGATTTTCGGCGTTTTTGCGAGTGACTTCGCAATCTCCTCATCTGTCGGAATGTAATCGCTCATAGTTCCATCATTGAAAGCTTTGTAAGCGTACATATCGAAGTAGCCTGTTCCTGTGAGACCGAAAAGAATTGTCTTTTCTTCACCAGTTTCCTTGCATTTGAGAGCCTCATCAATCGCAACTTTGATTGCATGGCTTGATTCTGGAGCCGGCAAGATTCCCTCAACGCGGGCAAATGCCTGTGCAGCCTCAAAAACAGCAGTCTGCTCAACGGAGCGCGCTTCAATGAGCTTGTCATCGTAAAGCTGAGAAAGAATACTGCTCATACCATGATAGCGCAAGCCACCGGCATGGTTCGGTGACGGCATGAATTCACTTCCGAGAGTGTACATTTTTGCAAGAGGACAAACATGACCTGTGTCGCAGAAGTCATAGACATAAGAGCCGCGTGTGAGTGAAGGACAGCTTGCTGGCTCTACCGCGATAAACTGATAATCGGCCTCGCCGCGCAATTTCCGGCCCATGAAAGGAGAAATCAATCCTCCCAAGTTTGAGCCGCCGCCTGCACAGCCGATGATTACGTCCGGCTTGATTCCGTATTTGTCCATTGCGGTCATTGTTTCCAAACCGATTACTGTCTGGTGGAGCAAAACCTGATTGAGAACGCTTCCGAGAACATAGCGGTATCCTTCCTGCTTTGTGGCAGCCTCTACCGCCTCAGAAATTGCACAACCCAAACTTCCGCCGGTTCCAGGGAATTCAGCAAGAATCTTACGGCCGACTTCAGTTGTCTCACTTGGAGACGGCGTGATTTTTGCTCCGTAAGTGCGGATTACTTCTCGGCGGAAAGGCTTCTGCTCGTAGCTGACCTTTACCATGTAAACCTGACAGTCCAAGTCAAAGTATGAGCAGGCCATTGAGAGTGCTGTTCCCCACTGACCTGCGCCAGTCTCAGTCGTAACGCCTTTGAGTCCCTGTTTTTTGGCATAGTAAGCTTGTGCGATTGCTGAATTGAGCTTGTGGCTTCCGCTCGTGTTGTTTCCTTCAAATTTATAGTAGATTTTAGCCGGTGTGCCGAGTTTTTTCTCAAGGCAGTATGCACGGACAAGAGGAGCCGGGCGGTACATTTTGTAGAATTCACGGATTTCTGCAGGAATCGGAATATTTGCGGTTGTATCATCAAGCTCCTGTTTTACAAGCTCGTCACAGAAAACATGTGAAAGCTCTTCGGCGGTGCATGGCTTTCCGGTAGCAGGATTCAAAAGAGGAGCCGGCTTGTTCTTCATGTCGGCGCGGACATTATACCATTCAGTTGGAAGTTCATTTTCATCAAGATAGATTTTGTAAGGAATTTTTTCGGACATTTCTTTCTCCAAAGCAAAGATGTATGTTATTATTTATAGAAACATTATACAGTCAAAAAAGAAATCTTGCAAGGAAAAGAAACTAAAAAAATCCCCGCCTATCAATTGCAGGCAGGGAAAAAATTAAAAGCAGATATTTCTACATTACCAGGCGAACTTCCGTTACAGCAGTGAGTTTGCTTTCTGGAATGTAATTGTCGCTGAGTTTCTCGCCGTTCACATAGAACTCAGAGAATCCGCTTTCTTTTCCGTTCGGGTTCTCCACTGTAATCTTGAGTTTTTTGCCCCGGAAAGTCTTTTCAATCGAGAAGTTTTTCCAGTCTGATGGAACAGACGGTGCGATTCTCAAGCCTCCGAAATCCGGGCGCATACCCAAAATTCCTTCGACACAGCCAACCATTACGGTTGAAGCAGTTCCTGTAAGCCAGTGGACATGAGAGCGACCGAAGTGCGGGCTTGCCTTTCCTTCCGTGAACTGACCGTAGCAATATGGCTCAAGTTTTCGGATTTCAGCCTTGTCGTTCTGCGCGCTCGGTGCATTCTCCATGAAATACTGGAAAGCTGCATTTCCGTGTCCGCTCAAAGCCTCGGCAAGGATAATCCATCCCTGTGACTGAGAGAAGATTCCAGAATTCTCTTTTACGCCAGCATTGTAGATTACGGCAAGTGCGCCCTCGAATGCGTGTGAGTGGTATGGCGGATCCATGAGGACTGCACCGTACTCAGTGTTGAGCTGCTTCTGGACTGAATCCAAAGCCTTCTCAGCCTGCTCTTTTGTTGCCAAACCGGATATGACAGACCAGCTCTGCGGGTTGAGCCACATATTTGCCTCTGGGTCGCCTTTTTTGCCGATTGTCTCACCGGCCTCAGTGAAGCCACGGATAAATCTGTCTTCGTTCCAGCAAAGTTTGTTCAAAAGTTTTTTGAAACTTTCCTGAGTGCGCTCGATAAAGGCAATGTAGTCAGTATCTTGTTTGTACTCAGCAAAATATTTGATTACGGTCATCGCATAGTAATACTGGAAAGCAACAAAAGAAGACTCGCCGTTCTTTCCGAGGCGGAGACAGTCGTTCCAGTCAGCGTAAAGGCCTGCCGGCAAGCCGTGAGGACCAAGCCTCTCCATAGAGAAGTTGATTGCTCTCTTCAAGTGCTCATATACAGTTCCTTCATCTTTGTTTGCGAAAGGAATAACCTCATCGATGAAAGCAAGGTTTCCTGACTCGGAAATATATTTGAAGATTGTCGGGAAGAGCCAGAGAGCATCGTCAGCACGGTAAGCCGGATGTCCGGTCTCTTTTACATAGCTTGCGTCATCAGGAGTGTCCTCGTGGCCTGCGTTGTGTGTGAATTTTACTAATGGCAAGCCGCCGCCGTTATCAACCTGAGCCGAAAGCATGAATCGGATTTTCTCGACAGCCATCTCAGGAGCAAGGTGAATTACGCCCTGAATGTCCTGAACTGTGTCGCGGTAGCCGTAGCCGTTTCTGAGACCACAATAGATGAATGAAGCCGCGCGAGACCAGATGAATGTCATGAAACAGTTGTAAGCGTTCCAAGTGTTAATCATCGTGTTGAATTCTTTGCTTGGTGTGTTGACCTGGAAATTCTCGAACTTGCCGTGCCACCATTTTTTAAGCTCAGAAAGCTCTTTCTCGCAAGTTTTTGCAACATCTTTGTAAGAATCGATGATTTTTCCAGCCTCGTCAGTGTATTTTATTCCGACGATGAAAGCGATTGATTTTTCTTCGTCAGGAGCAAGCTGTATAATAGAAGAAACTGCTCCACATGAGTTTTCGTTGTAAGAAAGATGATTTCCCAAATCTCCGTTCTCGACTCCAACCGGATTTTTGTAAGAATGGTAAAGACCGAGGAATTCTTCTTTGTCACCACAATATGATGAGACTTCGCTTCCGGCCAAGCCCAAGAAACGCTCAGTTACGATTTTGTTGTCAACAGGCTTGTCCTTCTCGACATCAGCCAAGTTTCCGTGAACCTGCTGAACGACGCGGTTCTTGTCAAAGTAAGTTCGGCCGATGAAAAGAGAATACTGAAGGTTTACCTGATCCTGCTCGTAGTTCGAGTTGTTCGTGAATTCAGCGTAACCTGTGATTGTAAGTTTTCTTGTTTTGTCAGAAGTGTTCTTTAATTTGAGAGACCATACCTCATAAGACTGATTGAGAGGAACATAATAAAGTGCCTCAGAATGAATCCCAGAATAATCAGCAAGCATTTTTGTATAAGCAGTTCCGTGTCGGCACTCACTCTTATACTCATCGACATTCTTTCCGACAGGCTGCCATGAAGCAGACCAGAAATCTTTTGATTCGTTGTCCCGGATATAAATATAGCGGCCAGGCTGGTCGAAATTATTGAAAACATAGCGCAAGATTCGGCCGTTGGCACCAGATTTTGCGAAGCTGTAACCGCCCGCATTGTTAGAAATCAGCGCGCCATATTCAGGCGAGCCAAGATAATTTGCCCAGGGAGCAGGGGTATCAGGGCGAGTAATAACATACTCACGAGCTTCATCATCAAAATAACCGTATTTCATACGCACTCCTTTTTTGCTTTATGAGTCAATTATAAGTACAAAATTTAGTGATAGCCTAACATTTTTTTGCAAAAAATAACAGAATTCGCTATTAATTTTAAATTCAAAATATTCTTTAAAGAAAAATTTGTCTTATTTTCAATTTTAAGTTACAATTAAATATTATGAAAATGAAAAAGTTTTTTTCTTCTCTACTCATTCTAGCATCTTTTGCATCATCTGTCTTTTCACAGGCAGCGGCAAAAGGCAATGTTGATCAGGCTTTTTTGAACGATTTCGTCCGAAGGAACTGGACTACCGCAGACGGACTCCCCGGCATGACGATTACGGCAATCATGCAGGACCAGAAAGGCTACATATATATCGGAACTTATGACGGCCTTGTCCGATTCGACGGAATTGAATTCGTAAATTTCACGCGAACTGTAGATCCGAAATACGACTTCGCATCAGTCCGCGCAATTTTTCAGGACTCTAACGGAAACCTTTGGGTCGGACACAACGACGAGGGCGTAACATGCCTAAAACCAAGCGGAGAAATCATAAAATATACAACCGAGAACGGCATTCCCCACAATTCAGTCAGAGCAATCTGTGAAGACCATTCAGGCAATATCTGGCTCGGAACGGCATCGGGTCTGTGCTACCTCACGCCGGCTCAAAAAGTCATGCAGCCAACAGGGCTTCATGAGCTTGGTCAGGAAACCATTCAAGTCTCACAGCTTTACTGCGACACAGCAGGAAGAATCTGGGTCTCTACGGCAATCGAAAATGATCTTTTCGTCTACTCAAACAAAAAAATCGAGCGGTTCACAGGAATCACAAAAATCAAGGATCCTTCCGTAAACGAAGTCACACAGGACAGAAGCGGTGCATTCTGGTTCGGAGTAGCACCGCACTTCGCAGTCCGAATCAAGGAAAATGAGGAAACTGTTTTTGACATCTCGCACGACCATCTTGAAGGAACTGTCGTAAACTCAATCATCCAGGACACTGCCGGAGATTTCTGGTTCGCCTCGGACAGCGGAATCACGATTCTCCACAACGGAATGTACACTTATTACGACAAGCGCAACGGAATCGCAGACGATTATATCAACGAAATCTTCCAGGACCACGAAGGCAACATCTGGATCGCATACAACCGCGGCGGCATCGAAAAAATGAGCCACGGAAAATTCCGCACAATCAGTATGCCGATCGCAATAAACGCAATCTGCGAGGACAAAGGTCGCGGGCTAACATGGCTTGGCGCGGATGACGGACTTTACTGCTATGACAAGGACAATAAATTCATCGAAAACGACCTTACAAACCTCACAAAAGGCGCAAGGGTCAGGCATCTCGAAATAACCAGCGACAATGAAATCCTCATATCAACATATTCTGACTTGAGCCAAATCCGGCTTAGCCCAGACAACAGCATAAAAGTCTGGTCAACCGGGGATGGACTGGCAGGCCTCAAATGCAGGGTCGCAATAAAAACAAAAACCGGTGACTATTATGTAGGCACAACGCAAGGACTCAGCATCATCGACGGAAAGACAGGCGCGATAACGAACATCACCCGCGACACAGGATTTGAAAACGAATTCATCATGGCACTTTTCGAGGACAAAGAAGGCAACATCTGGGTCGGAACGGACGGCGGCGGAATCTACATCCTCAAAGACAAGGAAATCTACAGGCACTTCAAGAGTGATCTGGGGCTTGCGGGCAATGTAATCTTCAAAATTGCTGAAATCGACAATGACATCTGGATTACCACTGGAACAGGAATCTCAAAATATCTGGCCGAAACAAATTCATTCTTCAACTTTAACTCTCGGAACGGACTTGGAATTGACAGCGTTTTCCAGATGATTTGTGATTACACGCGCACAATCTGGATGACGAGCAACAAGGGCGTTCTCTCGCTGAATCTTTCAGAAATGCAGGATGTCGCAGCTGGCAAAAAAAGCAAGGTCTCGCCGAAATTCTACGGCAACTCTGACGGTCTCATAACAGGCGGCGTAACATCAACATCTGTATCTACTCAGGATTCGCTCGGACGAATCTGGTTCACGCTCATCGACGGTTTCGCAATCTACGACCCTGTAAAATCAGGCAAAAATCAGATTGCACCAAAAATCGAGATTCAGCAGTACACAATCGACAACAACAAGTATGACTATAATGGAGAAAAAATCATTCTCCAGCCTTCGGCAAAACGACTCAGCATCAAGTTCACGGGTCTCAGTTTCATTTCGTCAGACCAGATGAGGTTCCGCTACAAGCTCGGCGGATTCGAGCAGGACTATTCGGACTGGTCAACTTTGAGAAATGTCTCGTACACAAACCTTAAGCCTGGAACTTACGAATTCACCGTAATCTCACAGAACAGCGATGAAATCGAAAGCGCACCTACCGAGCCAATCATAATCATCAAAAAGCCTTATATCTGGCAGCATGTGTGGTTCTGGGTTCTGATTATTCTTATAATCATCGCAACGGCAGCACTCATCGTCCTTCATAAAATCCGAAAGATGCGCCGCTATCAGATTGAGCTGGAGCAGAAAGTCGAGGAAAGAACCCACGAGCTTAAGCTTGAAAAGGAAAAGAGCGAGAGCCTTCTTCTGAACATTCTTCCAAAAGAAGTCGCAAAAGAACTTACGGAGCATCCGAACCAGACAATCGCTAAAAAATTCCCGAATGTCACTGTTTTGTTCACTGATATTGTCGGATTCACGAAAATGAGCGACGGCATGACAGCTGAGGAAGTAGTCACCATGCTCAACAAGATGATTTCAAAATTCGACGAGCGGGCAAAACGCGAAGGAATCGAAAAAATCAAGACAATCGGAGACGCATACATGGCCGCGACAGGCCTTTCAGAAGATGCGGACAACAAAGGCGCGCTAAAAATGGTTCATTACACTCAGGGGCTCATGGATGATGTAAAGGCTTTCAACGATAAATCTTCTGTCAAAATCCAGATTCGTCTTGGAATCAACACAGGAAACCTCGTCGCGGGCGTTATCGGAAAATCAAAGTTCATTTACGATATCTGGGGTGACACGGTAAATGTCGCAAGCCGAATGGAAAGCACTGGTGAGCCGATGAAAATCCATGTCACGGAATCGACCTACGAGCAGACAAAAGACAGCTTCCCTTACAGCTCAGGCGTTGAAGTCGCCGTAAAGGGCAAGGGTGAGATGAAGACATATTTCCTTTAGTCCAAAAAAGCTGGCTTTCTGGGGCAGGTCTTGCAGAAGCAGGCTTGCCGGGAACTGCTATTTTGGGGCAGATGATTAAAATCCGATAATGTGCTAGAATCTTTCGCTATGGAAAATCGAGAAAATTTTAAGTCACGAATCGGATTTATCATGACTTCGGCAGGCTGCGCTATCGGACTTGGAAATGTCTGGCGCTTTCCTTACATCACCGGCCGTTACGGTGGAGCGGCATTCGTCCTTTTTTATCTGGTGTTTCTTTTCATTCTTGGCTCGCCAATCATGGTAATGGAATTTGCAGTTGGCCGTGCAAGCGGTAAGAGTGCAGTCCGTTCTTTCCACGCGCTGGAACCGGCCGGAAGCAAATGGCATATTTTCGGATATTTTGCGGCGGCGGGCAACTACCTTCTCATGATGTTCTACACGACTGTCGCAGGCTGGATGTTCGCGTACATCTACAAAAGTGCGAAAGGTGTTTTCACCACCCTTGAACCGGGCGAAATCGGAAATATCTTCAACGCAATGCTCGCAAATCCAGGGGAACAGCTTTTCTGGATGACAATCGTAGTCATAATCGGTTTCTTAATCTGCTTGGGCGGCCTTAAAAACGGTGTTGAAAGGGCTTCGACCATCATAATGACAAGCCTTCTCTTTCTCATGCTCATTCTCGTCGTAAGGGCAGTTACGCTTCCGGGAGCAGGAAAAGGCCTCGAATTCTACCTCAAACCTGATTTTTCAAAGATGACTGAAAACGGTCTCGGCGAAGTTATTTTTGCGGCAATGGGTCAGGCTTTCTTTACCCTCTCTCTCGGAATCGGCGCGCTCGCTATTTTCGGAAGTTACCTCGGAAAAGAAAAATCGCTCACAGGCGAGGCATTGAATGTAATCGCGCTCGACACTTTTGTTGCTCTCATGGCAGGTTTCATCATTTTCCCGGCATGTTTTGCTTTCGGCGCAAACCCAGGGCAAGGACCGGGCCTTATTTTCGTAACTCTCCCTAATATTTTCAACTCAATGTTCCTCGGCCGGCTTTGGTCCACAGTTTTCTTCGTATTCATGTCTTTCGCAGCCCTCACGACCGTAATTGCAGTTTTCGAGAACACGATTTCTTTCTCTATGGACATGCACGGTTACAGCCGAAAAAAAGCGGTCGTAATCAACTTCATATTGATACTCGTGCTTTCAATTCCATGCGCGCTCGGATTCAATATCTGGAGCGGATTTGTCGTTCCAAAAATCGGCAATATTCAGGACATCGAGGATTTCATCGTATCAAACAACCTTCTTCCGCTTGGCTCGCTCGTTTACCTTGTTTTCTGTACTTCAAAGTACGGCTGGGGATTCGACAAGTTCAGCATCGAAGCAAACACAGGCTCAGGAATCAAATTCCCGCGGATCCTCAAATTTTATGTCAGCTATATTCTTCCACTGATTGTCATCGCAATTTGGGCTGTCGGTTACCTGCAGAAATTCATTCTCAAATAGGAATTTTATGGAAAAAATTGATGTAAAACTTATCGCTTTTGATCTGGATGATACTCTTCTTAACGATGACAGGCAGATACCCGAAGGGAATGTAGCGGCTCTGCGTGAATGTGCCGAAAAGGGCATTTACATAGTCCTTTGCTCAGGCCGTGCCGAGGACGCGATTCTTCCTTTCGTAAGGCAGCTAGAAATTGCCGGAAAAGAGGCCGGAAAATTCATCATAGCAATCAACGGCTGCTCGATTTTTGACATGCACAAAAGACAGCAGATTTTCTGCCGTAAAGTCGAGCCGGAGATTCTATTGCGCACAAACGAAATCGCAGAAAGCTGGGGCTTAAAAACAGAAGTCTACACCCCGGACACGATTTATTATGCCGAAGCAACAAAATGGACAAAGCTTGATGTCGAATTGTGCGGCTTAAAAGGCCAGTCTGTCGAAAATTACAAGGAATTCTTGAAAACGGGCTTCACAAAAATGCTCGTTCCGGGAGAGCCAGAGGAGCTTCAGAAGCTGCAGAAAATTCTCCGGGAAGAATTCGGCGAGCGTGCCGTTATTTTTACGAGCAAGCCTTACTTCCTTGAAATTCTTCCTCCAAACTGTGGCAAGGGCGAGGCTGTCGAATGGCTTTCAAATCAGCTCGGCTTCGGCCTCGAAAACACAATGGGATTCGGAGACAGCATGAACGACGAGAGCCTTATCAGAATGGCCGGCTACGGCGTGGCTATGACGAATGGTCTTCCAGAAATCAAAAAAATCGCCCGCTTTGTGACTGATTTGGACAACAATCACAGCGGCGTGGGCGATTTTTTGAGAAAGCATGTGCTCTAACGGCACTTCGGCCAGTAAAAATCAAAAATTATTTTTTCTTGAGGACGATGATTGTAAGGTCATCGTTCACAGGAACACCTTCCGTAAATTTTTCAAAATCAGCAAGAATCGAATCAAGCTGGAACTGCGCCGCTCCGCCTGCATTTGAGAACGAACGCGTGATTCCTTCATAGCCAAATTCTTTTCCTTCCTTGTTACGAGACTCTGAAAGGCAGTCTGTGTACAAAAGAATGCTGTCACCGCTCTTCATTGAAAATCCTATTGCGCTGTACTCAGGCTCCAGCATCGGGATTCCAATCAATCCGCCGCCGTTTTCCTGCCCCTTCACTTCAATAGGAACGGTCTTACCACTGTGTCCTGAGCGGAAGAATGCCTTTGGATGCCCCGCGCTCAGATATTCGACCTTATTTCCGTTGAGCCTCAAAAGAACGCCCGTGAGATAATTCTCAATGTCGCCCTTCTCTTCTCCAATCTGCCTGTTTATCTCGCCCATGACCTGACTCAAAGGTTTTTCAAGCCCCTCGTTGAATTTGCGGTCAATGACGGTCTTCGCAAGCATTGTTACCAAGCCCGAAGCAATTCCGTGCCCCGACACATCGAAAAGCCCGACTCCGCGCAGAGTCTCATGTTTATAGAAGAAATCGTACAAATCCCCGGAAACTCCGGCCATAGGATTGAAATAATATGCCACTTCCCAGTCAGAAAAATCAGGCATAAATTTCTGATAGAAGCTTCTCTGGACATAAACCGCAAGCTGCATGTCACGATCAGCCCTTCTTTTTGCCGTAGAAAGCTCATCGTTCGTAACCGAGAGCTGGGCATTTGACTCAGAAAGCTCCTTCGTGCGGTCGGCGACTTCTTTTTCAAGATTGCGGTTGAGATATTCGACCTCAAGCTTTGAATTCGCAAAACGGTTTGCCATTATGAAAAGCAGGGTGATGATTACAAGCTGCCAGCCCGTTGATGAGATATAAGGGAAATTGTAGAACTTGAACACCGAATGAATCAAAAAGTCCAGGACGACAGAAATAACCAGCGGAGAAAAACCGATCAGCAGCGTGAGAGATTCTTTTTTTCTCTGGATTACCTTTCCGACAAGAATAATCAGAATGTAAACCATCGGCGGAATCAACATTCCCTGCAAAAGAGGCTGCATCTGGCGAAGAACCCGGTAAGACGGACAGAACATTACGATAATCACAGGAACCACAGCGAACACGAGGCGCGCAAAAAGAACAGGCTTTCGATCCCGCCTTTTAAGGAAGCTGTTTATGTACATCGTGACAAGGAATGGCAGGACATAAGGAAGCCCGCTCGAAAAAATCTTCTGGAACCACAAGAATGAAATATGCTCGCCGGTAAAGGCCGGGAACTCAACATAATAGAAGACAAAAAGATAAACTGAAGAGATAAGATTTATGAGTCCGAAAGCAAAATTATCTTTTTCAGAACGAGATTTTACATACAAAAGAAGATGATAAAGTCCGATTACGAACATAAGGAATGCGAACACAAGCTGGATTCGGCTAGCCCAGAATGCCTCGCGCTTTGCAATTTCAGTCGCATCATCAATCTCACCGATAAAAGGATTTGAGACAATTGAACCTTCGCCGTCCACCCAGATTTTTACGACAAGCTCGTTCTCACCGTCCAGAATCAAATTTGCAGGGATTGTGTAAAGCCTGGCACGGTTCCATGCGCTGAATTCATGCGGCGGGAAAAGCCCTTCTCCGCCAATTTTTGCTCCGTTCAAAAAAGTCTCATCGGCAATAGTTATTCGGCCAAGATAACAGCCTAAAAGTTTATTTTTGAGAGTGTCCGGCACAGAAAATCGTTTACGGAGCCAGAGATAGCCGTAATTATCAGTAACAAGATTTTCGAGATTGGAAAGCATTGAATCTTCAAGGGGCTTAAAGTCGTTCTCATGCAGCGCGGGATCAAAAAGATTGTATTCCCACCCCTCAGTCAAAGAGATTCGCTCATGATGGGAATCCGAACAAGCAGCAAGCAAAAAAAGCATTGAAAAAATAACCGCAACAAAAAAGAACCGTCGATTTTTCATATTAAGCTCCATTTAATCTTTTGATAGCACCACTATCAAAATTGTACAATATTATGAAAAAAAACGCAAATCAAATTTCAGTTACTTAAATAAAATTTTTCTTCGTTAAAGCTATTGAAAGTTATTTATGACTAATATATATTATTTACTAGTAATTGCTATAAGGTAACAAGGGATAGGAAATGATACCATTAGTTTATGCAGGCAAAGAGGAAGAACAGGTTATCAAAAAAATCGGTGGCAGTGACGAAGTAAAGCGGCATCTTGAAGAATTGGGCTTTACTGTGGGCGGCACGGTCACAATCATTAATTCACTTGGCGGAAATATAATCGTCAAAGTCAAAGAGTCAAGAATCGCCATTGATGAGGGCATGGCAAGAAAAATCATGGTTTAAGCAAAATGTCAGCAAATAATTGGAGGATATAAAAATATGAAAACATTGCGTGAAGCAAAAATCGGCGAGACTGTAAAAGTCGTTAAGCTGCACGGTGAAGGTGCAGTCAAGCGAAAAATAATGGACATGGGCGTAACGAAGGGTGTTGAAATCTTCGTTCGAAAAGTTGCCCCGCTCGGAGACCCTGTTGAAGTCACTGTTCGTGGTTACGAGCTTTCTTTGCGAAAAGCCGATGCAGAAATGATTGAAGTAGAGTAAAAAAAAGGAGAATTTAGAAAAAATGGCAGAAAATATTCGAATTGCACTTGCAGGAAACCCGAACGCGGGAAAGACTACGCTTTTTAATGCGCTCACAGGCTCAAATCAGTTTGTCGGAAACTGGCCTGGAGTTACTGTTGAAAAAAAGGAAGGAAAACTCAAGAAACATGAAGGCGTTGTCGTAACTGACCTTCCTGGTATTTATTCTCTTTCTCCATATACTCTCGAAGAAGTTGTCGCACGAAACTATCTCGTTGGAGAGCGACCAGATGCAATCCTCAACATCGTTGACGCTACAAACCTGGAACGAAACCTTTACCTCACAACTCAGCTTGTTGAGCTTGGAATTCCGGTTGTAATCGCCCTTAACATGATGGACCTGGTTAAAAAAGCAGGCGATAAAATCAATGTTCAGGAATTGAGTCGCCAGCTCGGATGCAAAATCATTGAAATTTCAGCCCTCAAAGGCACAAATGTTATGGAAGCGGCCGAAGAAGCAATCAAAGCCGCAGCACAGACAAAAACTGTTCCTCAGCATGTTTTCCCTGGTCCTGTTGAGCACGCAATCGCTCACATTGAGGAAGCTGTTGTTCACAATCTCCCGGAAGAGCAGCAGAGATGGTACGCAATCAAAGTCTTTGAGCGTGACGATAAAGTTCTTGAAATGCTCAAAATCGAAAAAACAACGCTTGAGCATGTTGAGACTGACATTAAGGCTGCCGAAAAAGAGCTTGATGATGACGCCGAAAGTATCATCACAAATGAACGATATATCTACATTGCACAGATTCTCAAGTCAAGCTACAAAAAGGCAAATGCCGGCTCTCTTTCAACATCTGATAAAATTGACCGAATTGTAACAAACCGCTGGCTGGGCTTGCCGATTTTTGCCGTGATTATGTTCGCGGTTTATTGGATTGCAATGATTGGCGTTGGTGCTCCGGCTACTGACTGGGCCAACGACGGTCTTTTTGGTGACGGTTATCATCTTCTTGGAATCGGAAGCGCAGCTTATGAAGAGGCTGCGGAAGAGTACGGTGATACACCTGCAATCCTTGAGGCACTTGAAGCTGGCGAAAAATCATACATCACAGTAGATGATGAGACTCTTGAAACTTCTGACCCAATCGAAATCACAGCCGAAATGGCAGAAGAAGCAAAGGCAATGGCAGAAAAGTACGGCGAAGAAGGCCCTGATCCTGCAAACTACGGCGTTTGGGTTCCTGGTGTTCCGGCCGTTATCGGTGTTTTGCTTGAAAAACTCGGAACTTCTGAATGGTTGAGCGGCCTTATCCTTGACGGTATTGTTGCCGGTGTTGGTGCAGTTTTGGGCTTTGTTCCTCAGATGCTCGTTCTCTTCCTCATGCTTGCATTCCTTGAGGCTTGTGGTTACATGGCACGAATCGCCTTCGTCCTTGACCGAATCTTCCGAAAATTCGGACTTTCCGGAAAATCATTCATTCCGATGCTCGTTGGTGTTGGTTGTGGTGTTCCTGGAATCATGGCTAGCAGAACAATCGAAAATGAGCGTGACCGCCGCATGACAATCATGACAACTACTTTCATTCCTTGTGGTGCAAAAGTTCCTTTCATCGCGATGATTGCAGGCGCAATCTTTGGTGGAGCTGCCTGGGTCGCAACATCCGCTTACTTCATCGGTATGGCCGCAATCATCATCTCTGGTGTAATGCTCAAAAAGACTAAGATGTTCGCTGGAAATCCGGCTCCTTTCGTAATGGAATTGCCGGCTTACCATTTGCCGACTTGTGGCAATGTTCTCCGCTCAATGTGGGAACGCGGCTGGTCATTCATCAAAAAGGCAGGAACAATCATCTTGCTCTCAACAATCGTTGTCTGGTTCACATCTTTCTTCGGCTGGACAGAAGAGGGCTTCGGTATGCTTAGCGAAGATCAGCTTGATTCTTCTATCCTTGCAAAAATCGGTTCTTGCATCGCTTGGATTTTCGCACCTTTGGGCTGGGGTAACTGGCAGGCAGCGGTCGCTTCAATCACAGGTTTGGTCGCAAAGGAAAACATCGTCGGTACAATGGGAATCTTGTACGGAAGCGGAGATGTTACGGCTTATCAGGCTCTTGCACAGGCTTTCACAAGCGTTGCCGGCTTCTCATTCCTCGTATTCAACCTTTTGTGTGCTCCATGTTTCGCCGCAATCGGTGCAATCAAGCGCGAGATGAACAACACAAAGTGGTTCTGGTTTGCAATCGGCTATCAGTGTGGATTCGCATATCTCGTTGCATTCATAATCAATCAGTTTGGAAAACTCTTCACAGGAAATGTGAATATCGTTGGATTTGCCCTTTCAGTAGTCGCTCTTGTTGGAATCATTTACATGCTTTTCATCAAGAAGTATACTGAGGCAGATAAACTCACAGTAAATGTGGGAAAGTGCTGATTAACACTTGACGCGATTAATCCGCACTTCCCACCAAATTGCCGTAAATCTTCGATTTACGGACAATTAACAACATTCAAAGAGAACACTGATTTATTCTCGATTGAATAAATCAGTGTTTCCAAAGGAAAATAAATGGGAAACATTATTGTCGGCACGATTCTGCTCGCCATTGTTGCGGCCGTAATCGTGCGGCTTATCAAAAACAAACTCAGCGGGAAATCTTCTTGCTCATGCGGCTGTGGCGGTGGAAGCTGCCCGCATTGTGCAGGCGGTTCATGCAAGACTGAGTAAAAGGCCGAATGCCGGGTTTTGAAATTCAAAACCCGGCATTTGCCCTGTTTTATTCAAACTCAAATCAGTTTTATTATTTAAATTTTCCTTAAACCTTGGTATAATACTATGGAATAATTTTATCAGGGGAATTTTTCATGACTGACTTTACAAGAATTATCAGTATCTCATCTCTTTTCTTTCTTTCATTTTTTTGCTTTCAGGTGGGAATTTTTTTGTGGTCTGGTCAAAATTTAAAGCAAAACGGCAGGCGAACTCTCATCTTTATTGAATTTTTCACTGGATTTTTGCTCATTGCAGATGCACTTGCCTACATTTTCCGGGGAAATACAAGCATAACAGGCTACTACATGGTACGCATCAGCAATTTTTTTGTTTTTGTGTGCAATTTGTCATTATCATTCTTCTTTTGTTTTTATGCAGGGCATCCGCATTAAAATAACTTAATGACTCTATCCAGATAATCTTCGCATTTATCGCAAATGTGCTGCTTTTGAGAAATTGTAATGTTTTTGGATTTTATGACATCCGAAAAATCTGCTTGCTTCAGAAGATTCAT
>NZ_JAFRNB010000127.1 GCF_017430385.1 Treponema sp. | reverse complement strand
TAAGGATTCTGCTGTAAAAATCCAGATACGGCTGGGAATAAATACCGGAAATCTTGTTGCTGGAGTAATTGGCAAGACAAAATTCATTTACGATATTTGGGGCGACACAGTAAATGTTGCAAGCCGCGGATTCCCGTCGTTCCGCACGAACGAGCCGATGAAAGTGGGCGCGATGAAAATCGGGAAGAAGCGGATAATCCACTTCGCATATTCCATCACTTTCGGAAGGATTTCCTCAGACGCGCCGAAAAAAATGAACACGGCATCGTGGAACAAGGCGAACAGCACCCACAAAAGAGATGCAAGCACAATCATGAGGAGGACGGAAGCCGTGAAGAAAGCGTTTGCCGCTTCCTCGTCGCCGCGCCCCTTTGCATCGCCGAGCCGAACCGATCCGCCTCACAAAAATCGAATCCACAATGTTGTAGAGCGACGAAACCAAGACCGAAAAAATCATGGGAAGAGCCATCTTTAACAAAAGCCACCCTTCGCTCATCGTTCCCATTATGTTTTCCATTGAATCTGTCATCGTAACCGCCATAGCCGCTCCTTTGCGTGTTTCATTCAGCACTTGCAAAATAATGGGCAAGTGCCTTATAATTTTCTTGAAAAGCATAGCATGAATTTCCGCCAGCACAATGGGCAGAATGTGGCGAAGTGTGAGATATGCGACAGATTTTTAAAATGTGCCTAGAAATGCGCAAGGGATAGTAGCGGCGGCGAAGCCGTTCCGAAGCGAAGCGTAGGAATGAAGCCGAAAGGCGGAACCGCGGATAGCCCGACCCGAACGTAGTGAGGGATGCGCCCAGAAAAAGAGGAAAATCATGACCGAGAAAAAAGAAGATTTACGAATTGCACGAACTAAGGAAGCAATAAAAAAGGCTTTTAAGGAACTGGTCTGCGAACTGCCTTATGAAAAGGTGACGGTCAAGGCCATTGCGGACAGGGCCGGAATTAACCGCAACACTTTCTATCTGCATTATGAAACTACGGATGATGTTTTGAAGGAGATTCAAAGCAGGCATATCAGCGAATATATTGAAAAGGTAAAAGACCTTACATACACAGAAGATTATCCGAAACTTGTAAGAAGTTTTTTTGAATACAACGAAGCTCAGGATGATTTTTTTAAGAAGGTTACCTGCGACAGCCGTTTTGATTACATCCGCGAAGGAATGCAGAAAAAAGTTTCGGCGCATACCCATCAGCAGACTAAAACCCTCCATGACAAAAGCACCTATATCCAGAATATTGTAAGGGCTTATTCGACATCGGTTCTTACACTCTACCGCCAGTGGGTTGCCGACGGTTGTAAGATTCCAATGGAAGAAATGATTGAGCTTGCAACGACGCTTCTGGAAAATGGGATGAAGGGGTTTAGGAATCGGTAGTAAGACTTTTCGAGATGCTCTTTTTGTTTACCAGTTTTCGTACCGTTTTCCAGTATTCAGTTTTGTAAGTTCTTTCATTTCAGAATCTGTCAGCTGAAAATCCCAGACGTCAAAATTTTCTGCAATGTGGGAAGGATTGCTGCTGCCCGGTATTGCGATGTATCCTGCCTGCAAATGCCAGCGTACAATTATTTGAGTGGCGGTTTTATTTAGGGTTTATTACAAACCCTAAAAACGGCGAAGTCAAAGCTTTAAGCGTACGCGTGCCTTGACTCGACGTATTGTGTTTCTTTGCAATTTCAAGAACCTGCGGATTTTTCAGATGCTCTGCTGTGTGACCTCGACCGCCGAAAGGATAATAGCTTTCTATGTAGATTCCTTTTTTTACAGCCCAGGCTCTTAAAGAGTTGTTCTGATATTTGAGGTGATTTTCGTTTTGAATTACTGCGGGTGGAATTTCGAAATCATTTATAAAATGGCTTACTGTTTTTTCTGTGTAAAAATTTGAGATTCCGATTGAGCGGATTTTTCAGTCTTTTGCTGCACGAATCATAGCCTTGTAAACTGCATCGTCGCCTGAGCTGGAGCCGTGCTGATGCAAAAGACAAAGGTCGATATAGGTAAGGCCTAACTGTCTTATTGAATCATCAATATCTGCATCAGGATTTGAACTCCAGGGAACGAGTTTTGTAGTGATAAAAATTTCTTCTCGCTTACAGATTCCGTCAGAAATGGCACGGGAGATGGCTTTACCTACCTCGCTTTCGTTGCCGTAATATTTTGCAGTATCAATAAGGCGATAACCGGATTTTAGGGCGGCATATACTGCGTCTTCGCAAACCTGGCCGGTCAGAGTCCAGTTTCCTAAACCGAGTGTTGGCATTTCGTATCCAGAACATAATTTTACCATTTTTTCAGGTTCCTTTGCTGAAAGGTTTGTCATAAGAAACCCTCCGACTAAAAGGGTAAGAAATAAGTTTTTTCATACAGTTTCGTTCAAAAGATATATTTTTGTGAGCGTAGAGAACGACGAACGCCCCTTATTTTAATTTTCCATAATCTTCTTCGCTTACGCTTTCGCACCAGCTTGTGCTTCCGTCTTCACCGGGAATTTCCAGTGCCAGATGGCTGAACCAGCTGTCCTTTGCCGCCCCGTGCCAGTGTTTTACACCGACAGGAATATTCACGACACTTCCGGGAAGCAGTTCGACGGCATTTTTCCCTTCTTCCTGATACCAGCCGCGGCCACCAATACAGATAAGCATTTGTCCGCCACCTGATTTTGCATTGTGGATGTGCCAGTTATTGCGGCAACCAGGCTCAAAAGTTACATTGAAAACCGGAATCTGCTCTTTGGAAATCTGAGCAAGGTAGCTTTGTCCCACAAAATATTTTCCATATGGGTTTGGCTCTCCAATCGGGAAGAAAATTGAATTCTGGTAGCGGTCTTTTTCGTTTGTGGCAGGCTCATTTTCCTTCCAGACTTCCTTTGCCAGACGGAATACTGCCCAGCCTTTTGGCCAGCCTGTGTACATCGTGGCATGGGTGATGATTGCGG
>NZ_JAFRNB010000126.1 GCF_017430385.1 Treponema sp. | reverse complement strand
AGATTCCTTCTGATTTCAAGGGCGTTCCTGATGAAGTTCTTGCCGGCCTTGAGACAAAACTTGCTGAGTCTCAAAAAGCGGTTGAGTATATAGAAGAAGAAAAACGTAATTTGGCCCAGACTCATGCCGAGTCGCTTCGGGCTTTGCTTGCTTCATTTGCGATAGCGGCTCAGATTGTTGATGTTCAGAACAATCTGGAATCAACAAGCCTTGTTTACCGAATCACAGGCTGGATTCCTTCTGATTCATGCCATTCAATGATGAAGGACATGGACAAGCTCACAGAGGGGCGAATCGCAATCCGCGTTTACAATCCTTTTGAAGTTCCTTCTGTAATCAATGGCACGGAGCAGGTTCCTGTTCGTCTCAAGCATGGCAAGCTTATCGGTGCGTTTGAGCGTATGATTTTCAGTTACGGCTCTCCAGTTTACGGAGCAATCGACCCGACGCCTTTCGTGGCTATTTTCTTCACGATTTTATTCGGAATCATGTTCGGTGATGCTGGTCAGGGATTTATCTTCCTTTTGATGGGCTTGCTCATGAATTTCAAGGTCATCAAGGTTGGTGGCTGGAATAAATTTGCGCCAATCTTCATGGCAATCGGTACTTCGAGCATGATTATGGGTATTCTCACTGGCGAATTCTTTGGCAACGAAGAAATCTTGCGCCCGCTTTCACTTGCGATTACAGGCCTTTTCGGTGAGCCGCATGCTCCAATCCTGCATCTCATGCCGGACGGAAGCGCACATTCAATCAAAACAATGTTCATGTTCTTCGGCGCAACGGTCGGAGTCGGATTTATCATCAATTCCGTTGGTCTTGTGCTTAATATCATCAACAATTTGATTATGCACAAAGTTCCAAAGGCTTTGTTCGGCAAAAACGGCGTTTCTGGTGCTGTGTTCTTCTGGTATGTCGTAATCATGGTAATCCGCATCGTGCTTACAGGTCACGCCATCGATTTGACTGACAGAATCATAATCGGAATCACGCTTTTCCTTACGATGTTCTGCGAGCCTATTCACAAGGCATTCGAGCATGAGCCTATTATGGAAAACGGGCTTTTTGCTGTGGTGATTGAGGCTGTCGTCGAGCTTTTGGAAACTCTTATCAGCTACCTTTCAAGCTCAATCAGCTTTATCCGTGTCGGAGCTTTCGGTCTGGCGCACGCAGTTTTGGGATTCATCATCCTTACGCTTTCTGAAATGGCAGGACCAGCTTATCTTGGTGTCATGCTTGTTGGAAATGCGATTGTTGTTGTTCTTGAGGGAATGATTGTTGCAATTCAGGTTATCCGTTTGCAATACTATGAGTTCTTCTCTAAATTCTTCAATGAAACGGGAAGGGAATTTAAACCGTTCTCGTTTGATTATAAATAAGGAAATCACTGTCATTCCAAACTTGTTTTGGAATCTTAAAAAGATGCTGGAATAAGTTCAGCATGACAGAATTTTATATAGCGAGGTTTTTTTATGAACAAGAAAATTCTTATGGTTGCGGCTCTTCTTACAGGATTCGCTCTTTTTGGAACTGTCGCTCAGGAAGCCACAGACAATCAGCCTGCACAGACAACTCAGGTTGCACAGACTACAGCTGCTAGCGCACAGCCAGCAAAAGATTCTTCTACAATCAAGTATATCGCTGCTGGTCTCGCTGTTGGTATTGCTTGTCTCGCAGGTGGTATGGCTGTAGGCAAAATTGGTGCTGCCGCAATGGGCGCAATGAGCGAAAACGCTGAGCTTTCTGGTAAGGCTCTTCCGTTCGTAGGTCTTGCTGAAGGTATCTGTCTCTGGGGATTCCTTGTAGCTTTGCTTATCATAATTCTGTAATTATATATGGAATATTTTGTCATCGCAGAAAGAGAAATTATTCTCGGCTTCAAATTGGTTGGTGTTGACGGTACAGTTGCGCTCAACCGCACTGAGGCATTGGACGCTTTCCGTCGTGTCACCGGGCTTGGCGGCACAGAAAGTGTCCCTGTCGGTGAGCGACCGAAAATTTTGATTCTGACTGAAGATGTATCTGCCATGATTGAAGATGAAGTCCTCGCATGGCAAAAGGGCAGTCAGTATCCGCTGATTGTTGAGATTCCTGGCATTCACGGGCACATGGAGGGCAAAAAGTCCCTTACTGATGCGATTCGTGAAGCCGTTGGAATTTCGGTTTAGTTTTGTTTAGGGAACAGTATGGAAGAGTTACGATCTACCGAAATACTTGATAAAGAAATTGAAGCTGATGCGCGCAAAAAGGCTGAGAAGATTCTTGCACGGGCAGAAGAAGAGTCAAAATCTATTCTTTCTGATGTTGAACGCCGTGTAAATGAGGCAAAATCTCAGAAAGAGTCTTATTATGCCACAAAATATGCACAAGCCGAAAAAAGCGTGAATGAGGCTTTGCCGCTTGAAAAAGGCCGTTTCCTTGTTTCGTTTTATAGCGATGCCGTTTCAAAGGCATTTAATGAATATCTCGAAAATCTCGGGGAGTCAAAACGACTTGCCCTTATTGAAAATAAATTGGCGCATTTGCCTGAGTGCTTAGTTTCAAAGAAGGTGAATGCCCTTGTGTTCGGATTTAATCTTTCCGAAGCAAAAAAATTGCTCGAAAAATCTGTCAAAAATCTTGGAAAAGTCGAAGAAGTTTCGTTCGAGCGTTCTGGTGAAGAAGAAGCTCTTGGAAATGCTTTCCACGAAGGAATTATTCTTTCTTCTGATGACGGGTTTGTAAAAGTCCGCGCAACGATTGACCAGATTGTCCGCGAAATCAAAGACAAATACAGCATGGAGCTGGCAGAAAAATTGTTCGGCGGGAGGTTGCCTGAATGAGCGTTGTAAAAGGTAAAATCACAAGAATCTCCGGACCAATCGTTTATGCCGAAGGCTTGGAAGGCTGCGGTCTTTATGATGTAGTTGATGTCGGTGAAAAGAAAATCATCGGCGAAATTATCCGCCAGAATGAAGGAAAAGCCACAATTCAGGTTTACGAAGACGACACCGGCATGAAAATTGGCGAGGAAGTCATTTGTAACGGTCGTCCACTTTCTTTGCGACTTGGGCCTGGCTTGGTCGGTACAATTTACGATGGAATTCAGCGACCTCTAAAAAATATGTTCGAAAAATCTGGAGCTTTCCTTGTTCCTGGTGAGCGAACAGAGCCAATTGACATCGATAAGAAATGGAAGATGACTGTAGCCGAGGGCGTTTCTGAGGGAATGGCAATTTCGGCTGGAATGGTCTTGGGCTATGTTCAGGAAACACAGTCTATCCGCCATAAAATCATGGTTCCGCCGACTGTCAAAGGCAAAACTCTCAAATCTTTCAAGGGTGAGGGTGAGTACACAGTCGATGATGTAATCGGAACCACTGATTTGGACGAGGAAATCAAGCTTTCTCACTATTGGCCGCTCCGAAATCCACGACCTTACGCACAAAAACTTGAGGTAAGTCAGCCGCTTGTTACTGGTCAGCGAGTAATCGACGTGTTCTTCCCGCTTTCAAAGGGTGGCACAGCAGCTATTCCTGGCGGTTTCGGTACAGGAAAAACAATGACTCAGCACGCTATTGCAAAATGGTGTGATGCTGACTTAATCGTATACATTGGATGTGGTGAGCGCGGTAACGAAATGACCGACGTTCTCACAGAATTCCCGACATTGATTGACCCGCGAACAGGCCGCTCGCTCATGGAACGAACGATTTTGATCGCGAACACTTCAAACATGCCTGTTGCGGCTCGGGAAGTTTCTCTTTATTCGGGAATCACGCTTGCAGAATACTATCGCGATATGGGTATGCATGTCGCTATCATGGCTGATTCAACATCCCGCTGGGCCGAGGCTTTGCGTGAGCTTTCTGGCCGAATGGAAGAAATGCCTGCTGAAGAAGGCTTCCCGGCTTATTTGCCGACACGACTCGCAGAGTTCTATGAAAGAGCTGGCCGAGTCAATGCACTTTGCGGTGAGGAAGGTTCTGTTTCTGTAATCGGTGCGGTTTCGCCTCCGGGCGGTGACTTCTCTGAGCCTGTAACACAGCATACAAAACGATTCATCCGCTGTTTCTGGGCACTCGACCGAGAGCTTGCAAATGCACGACACTATCCTGCTATCGGCTGGATTGAAAGCTATTCTGAATATGCCGAAGAAATCCGTGAATGGTGGGATAAACTTGACCCGGCCTGGGCTGAGGTTCGACTTTCTGCACTTGAACTTCTCAAAGAGGAGCAGAGACTTCAGCAGATTGTCCGCTTGATTGGACCTGATGCGCTTCCAGACGAAAAACGAATCGTTCTTACTGTAGCCGACATGATTAAAAACGGTTTCTTGCAGCAGAGTGCGTTCGATGCGGTTGATGTTTATTCTGTTCCAGAAAAACAGATTGCAATCCTCATGCTGATGATGACTTATTACAAGCGTGCGCTCGCTGTAATCAAAGCTGGTGCTCCGCTTCCAACGGTAACATCTCTTCCAATCAAAGACGAAATTGTCCGCTTAAAATCATTAGTTCCAAACGACAAACTGGAGCAGATGAAGGAAGTAGAAGGCCGTCTCGAAGATCAGATGGGAAATCTTGAACGGCAGTATATAGTGAACCGTTCGGCGTAGCCGAAAAAACTTGCGAGGCAAGTTTTTAGGTGAGTCTCGGTGAAGGCTGTGCCTGAACCGCGGTAAACCACAGATGTCACAGATTACACAGATTGAGTTATAGAATCTGTGACATCTGTGTAATCTGTGGTTTAAAACTGGGGATTTTAAGGGGCTTGCCCCTTAGGAGAAGGGGTAGCGGAAAACGCGAAAGCGGTTGTAGCGAGGGGGAGACTTCCCCTTTTGGAGAATATATGAAAGGTAGGGAGCGACCCGAAGGGTGAAATCTCACGAGGTGAGATTTTAGCGAGTCTCGACGAAATCTATGATTTCGGCGCGGAATAAAGCATGTGGAGCATAGATATGAAGGGTATTGAGTATAAGGGAGTCCAATCCGTTGATGGACCTATTATTGTCGTCAAACGCAGCGAGAACATTTTTTACAATGAAATTGTCTCTGTCCGTGACCGAAACGGTGAAAAAAAGACTGGTCGTGTCATCGACTTGAACGAAGAAATTGCGATTGTTCAGGTTTTCGGCTCAACTACGGGCCTTGACTTGCACGAGACTAGCGTTGAGTTCCTGGAAGAGCCGATGGAGCTTCGTGTTGGTGACGGTTTGCTTGGGCGAATCTTTAACGGTCTTGGTGAGCCGATTGATGGGCTTCCGCCGATTGTTTCAAGCAAAAAAGTCGATGTAAACGGAATGCCGATTAATCCGTTCGCGCGAGTTTATCCCCGTGACTTTATCCAGACTGGAATTTCTTCAATTGACGGCATGAACACTTTGATTCGTGGTCAGAAGCTTCCGATTTTCTCTGGGAACGGTCTTCCTCACAACCGCCTTGCAGCTCAGATTATTCGTCAGGCAAAAATCCGAAACAGCGATGAGCAGTTCGTAATGGTTTTTGCGGGCATGGGTATCAAATATGACCAGGCACAGTTCTTCATTCATTCTTTTGAGGAATCTGGCGTTCTTTCAAAGGTCGTAATGTTCCAGTCGCTTGCCGATGCTCCTTCTATCGAGCGAATCATCACACCGCGCTGTGCTTTGACGGCTGCTGAATATCTTGCTTACGAAAAAAATATGCACGTTCTGGTCGTTATGACCGATATGACAAACTATTGTGAGGCTTTGCGAGAAATTTCCACAACTCGTGGAGAAGTTCCTGGCCGAAAAGGCTATCCTGGCTACTTGTATTCGGATTTGGCTGAACTTTACGAGCGTGCCGGTAAAATCAAAGGCAGCACAGGTTCAATCACTCAGATTCCAATCCTTACGATGCCGAACGATGATATTTCTCACCCGATTCCTGACCTTACCGGATATATCACCGAAGGACAGATTGTTCTTGACCGCGAGCTTAGCCAGAAAGGCGTTTATCCGCCGGTTTCGGGCTTGCCGAGCCTTTCCCGCTTGATGAAGGACGGTATCGGTGAAGGCATGACGCGCGATGACCATAGTGCCGTTGCGAGCCAGCTTTTTGCGGCTTACTCAAAAGTTAAGTCAATCCGAAATCTTGCCGCAATCATCGGTGAGGAAGAGTTGGGCGAAGTTGACCGAATGTATCTCAAATTTGGTGAGGCGCTTGAAGGTCAGTTCTTCACACAGGGCGAATATGAAAACCGTTCAATCGAGGACACTTTGAACTTAGGCTGGAAACTCCTGAAAATCCTGCCAAAGAACGAGCTTTATCGAATCAAGCCTGAGCTTATCGAAAAGTATTACCCAAAAGACGAGGAGTAGGGAGTGAGGAGTGAGGAGTGAGGAGTGAGGAGTTATTAAAAACTTCTAACTTCTAACTCCTAATTTCTAACTCCTAACTGTTGTTATGAGTAAGTTAAACATTGCACCTACTAAATCTAATCTTCTCGCTATAAAAGAGCAGCTTTCTGTGGCTGTTGACGGCTATGACCTTTTGGAGCAGAAGCGTGAGATTCTTGTTATGGAACTTATGCGTATGGTCGAGAAGGTCAAACTTCTGGAGCGTGAACTTGACAAGGCTATTTCTCAGGCTTATCCTGCGCTCAAAAACATGCTCATGACTGTTGGCGGTGATCAGACTGAGCGAATTGCAAAGGCCGTTCATTACGAGTACGACATCAAAGAAAAGAGCGTTGTTGCGGGTGGCATGAGTTTCAATTCTGTTGAGGTAGCTTTGCCTAAGCAGCAGCTGTTTTATTCTTTTATGGGAACTTACGCTGATTCTGATAAAGTGATGACTGAGTTCTTCAAGCTGCTTTCTCTTTTGACCGAGATGGCTTCAATCCGAACGATTGCATGGCGGCTTGCGAATGAAGTCAAAAAGACTCAGCGACGTGTCAACGCGCTCGACAAGATGATTATTCCTCAGGACAGAGAGACAAAAACTTACATCGAAAGCGTCCTTGAAGAGCGTGAGCGGGAAAATACCTTCGTTTTGAAAAGTCTTAAGAATCGTAAGAACCGTTAACTATGGTTTCAGGCTTTCCGATAATGTAATGGAGTCTTTGCGTTAGGGATAGTAGCGGCGTTAGTTGCGGAATGAACTTGTGAATGTAGCAATGGAGCGATAGCGGAACCGCGGATAGCCTGACCGTGCGAAGCACGGAAACGCCCTGAATAGGAGCAGCATTATGATTAAGCCTTTGTTTCAGAAAATTATTGTTGCGGTAAACGGCTCGGAGCCTTCATTTCATGCGGCAATGTATGGAATTCTTCTCTCAAAGCAGTACAAATGTGAGCTTAAGGCGATTTATGTCGTGGACACTTCGACTCTCAGGCAGCTTACTATGAGCAAAATCTTCATCGAGGAAGAAAGCATTGATTATGAAAAGTGCCTCGAACGGGACGGAAATCGTTATCTTTCTTATCTTGAAAATCTTGCAAAAGAAAAAGGCATAAAAATTCAGACGGAGCTAAAAAAAGGGGCGATTTGGGCTGAGCTTATTAAGTCGGCGGAAGATTTTGGAGCCAATCTGATTCTTGTTGGTGGAAAGGAACACCAGAATGACAGCGCAAGGAATTTAATTCAGCTTGATAAGATTTCACGAACGAATTCGGAGATTATCGGAAGCGCGAGCTGCAATGTCCTTGTCGTGAATGAGCCTGATATCGAAAAATTGTTTAAGATTGCCTAAAGCGAGTCTTTTCGGTAAAATGTTTCTATTAACAGAAAAAGTTTTGCAAGAGGTCAAAAAATGATAGTTATGAAATTCGGTGGCAGCTCGGTTGCCAATGCGGAGCGAATCCGCCATGTTGCTTCAATTATTCAGGCTTACAAAGAGAGCAAACCTGTTGTCGTTTTGAGCGCAATGGGCGACACAACAGACCATCTTCTTGATGCGGCTGACATGGCTGTGAACGGCAAGGTTGACATTGCCAAAGTTGAGCAGCTTCATCTTGACACAGCAAAGGAACTCGGCGTTGATGTTCCTGCAATTCAGGAGCTTTTGACTGAGCTTAACACTTTGCTCACAGGAATTTCAATGCTCCACGAGCTTACAAAACGCACCCGCGACTATCTCGTTTCATTTGGTGAGCGAATGAGCGTCCGAATGATGGCGGCTTATCTTGCAAAGGAAGGTACTCCTGCAAAATTCTACGACGCATGGGATATCGGTATGGTTTCCGATTCCAACTACATGGCGGCGGAATTGCTTGATGAAGTATGGGATAATATTCCAAAACACTTGAACGACTACAAAAACGGCAAGCAGGCTGAAATCCCGATCGTAACAGGATTTATCGCCAAGGATTCAAACGGCGTAATCACAACTTTGGGCCGCGGCGGTTCGGATTTGAGCGCAACTATGATTGGTGCCGCAATGAAGGCCGACGAAATCCAGACTTGGAAGGATGTTGACGGAATCCTCACGACTGACCCGCGAATCGTTAAAGAAGCACGCACTGTTCCGGAAGTAACTTACGAAGAGGCTCAGGAGCTTGCAATGTTCGGAGCCCAGGTCTTGCACCCGCGAAGCATGATTCCTTGCCGCAAGACCGGAACTCCTGTCCGCGTAAAGAACAGCTACAATATCAAAAGCGATGGCTCTGTAATCGTCGAAAAACATTCCGGGGCAACTCCTCGCGTTACTGCAATCACAAATGTAAAGAATGTAACTTTGATTGATATCCAGTCGAGCCGTATGCTCAATGCCTGCGGATTCCTGGCCCATATTTTTAATCAATTCCTCAAATGGAACATTTCAATCGATGTAATCGCAACTTCTGAGGTTTCTGTCTCACTTACAGTAAACACAAAGGCTGATTTGACAGGTCTTCTTGAAGATATCGGCCGAATCGCTGAGGTTAAGGCCACAAAGAACAAGGCAATCGTCACATTGATTTGCGATGCAAGCCATTCTAGCTCAATCCTCAAGGATGCTTTTGCGGCGCTCCACGAGTCAAACATCAACGTTCAGATGATTTCTCAGGGTGCAAGCAAGGTCAACATCTCTATGCTCGTTGATGATTCTCAGGCAAACGATGTTGTCAGCATCCTGCACAAGGCACTGTTCTAAATTTTGATGAAGAAGCATCTTTTTCGTAGCTTAAAGCGAAATCTTCTCATTATCCTGAAAAGCCCGGTAACTTATCTTGTCGTGGCATTCATCGCCCTCATGACGATTCTGATTGATGTCGTATACCGTTATGAGGCCGGTGTCACGATGGAAAGCTACACGGACAGTTTCTGGAACTTCCTCATTGCTTTCGTGGCGGGCTACTATGATATTTGTGTAGTAACGCCGATTGGCCGCGCGTGCAGTTTCATCATCCTTATCACCGGAATTTTGGTATTCAGCACTCTCACTGGTAAAATCGCATCCATGTTCATGGATATGCAAATGAAAAAAAACAAGGGGTTGAAAAAATTGAAAAATCTGAAAGGTCATTTTTTGCTTTGCGGTTACAGGGAAGGGTTCGAGCGAATTCTGGACACTGTTCTCCGTTCAAATCCCGACATCACTCCTGACATGGTTGTTCTGATTAACGATACTTCTTCCGAAAATATCGAGCAAATCCGTAACCAGCAGCGTTTCAAGGACTTGCAGTATGTTTCCGGTGATTTCAGTGAGGAAGCGACTTTAAAGCGTGCTCTCATAAAAGATGCCGAGCGGGTTCTGATTATCGCTGACCGCTCAAAAAATTATTCGACAATGGAAATGGACAGCCGCACGGTTCTGGCAGCTCTTACAATGAAGAATCTCAATCCAAAACTTTATGTCGCCGCTGAGCTTTATGATTCAAAATTCAAGAATCACCTTGAAATGGCTCATTGTGACGAAATTATCCTTACAAGTGAATATGAGCACAGCCTTCTTGCTACGGCTTCGAGCGGCATGGGCTACTCAAATGTTATCCGAGAGCTTATCAGTGATGACGCGGATTCCGGCATTTTGATTGAGGATATCCCGGCTTCTTATATAGGAAAGACTTATGCTGATTTGCGCAGCTTTATCGCAACCGGCTCCGTTCTGGTTGGACTTTTGCAGAACACGGGCAATTTCTATATGCGCCGGCAGGATGCGCTTCGTGAGGCTCAGAAAAATCCTGATGTCAAAAAAATCGTCGGCAACCTCAAGAAAATCAAGACACTCAAGAGCAACGACCCGATTCTTGTTCCTGCGGATGATTTTGTTATCCAGCCGCACACAAAGGCGATTTTCGTAAAAGGGAAAAAGGTAGTTAGGAGTGAGGAGCTAGCAGTTAGTAATTAAAGGGGAATGCCTTCCCCTCGGCTACAATGGCTACGCCATTTCCGCCTACCCCTTCTGCGTGTAGGGAGCCGTTCGCAATGGCGAAAAAACTTGCGAGGCAAGTTTTTAGGCGAGTCTCGGTGAAGGCTGTGCCTGAACCGCCCCGCAACGCCCCGATAAATTGGAGATTATGTATGGAAAATGTTCTTGATATTTTTGATGAAGTTCTTCCTAAGCTTTTGAAGATTCAACTTTTTTCGGATTTTAAGGCTGATAATGAGAATGACAGACGAATCTTAAAAATGGTTTACTCTGAGCTGAAAGTCCACACTTTTAAGGCCGGAGAGGAAATCATAAAAGAGGGCGAGCAGGGCGAAAGTTTCTATATTCTTACTTCTGGTGATGTGCAGGTTTTCCGAAACACTATGGCCGGTGACCGCATCGCACTGGCAAACCTCAGCGCGGACATGGGAATCTTCTTCGGTGAGGCGGCCTTAATCGGCACTGATAAGCGAGGCGCGACTGTCGTGGCTACAACTGACTGCCGTACTTGCGAAATCACCGGCAAACGCTTCAAGGAACTTTGCGAAAAAGAGCCGATTTTGGGCTATCGTGTAATGCTTTCGCTTGCAAGAAGAATGTCTATAACAATAAAAAAGGCGAACAGCGACATGGAAACGCTTTACGAAGCCCTTTTTGATGAAGTTGTCAACTAAAAATTATCTCAAACTAAAATAAAAATTAAAAAATTCTCTATTCTAAACTTCACTTTTTTTGTATAATTTTTGAAATTCATTGAATTCTTTGGAGATTGTATGAAAATCGCTCTGGTTGGATACGGAAAAATGGGGCACATGATTGAATCTTGTGCCAAAGTGATGGGGCATGAGGTCGTTGCAACTGTTGATGTTGTGGCTCAGGATGCCACAAATCTTGTAAAGGCGGGGGACGGTGAGGCCGTTGCTCTGGCTGTAAAAACAAGCGGTGCCGAGGGAGTGATTGAATTCAGTCATCCGACAGCCGTTCTTGGCAATCTCAAGGCACTTATTCCGCTGGGGCTTCCTGTTGTGTGCGGAACAACCGGCTGGGCAAAATCCGAAGCTGAAATCGAAAATCTTTGTGCCGCAACAAACGGTGCTTGTATGCGTTCTTCAAATTTCTCAATCGGCGTAAATATGTTCTATAAAATCGTTGAGGAAGCTGCCCGAATCATGGCAGAGTATTCTGATTACGATGTCGCAGTCTGGGAAGCACACCACAACCAGAAAGCTGATTCACCATCAGGCACTGCTCTTGAAGTTGCTCGCCGAGTAATGTTGGGCAACAAGTCAAAGACTGAAATGGTTTTCGACGCATTCCACGAAAAGCCAAAGGCAAATGAGCTGCATGTTTCTTCAACCAGAATTGGGGCGGTTCCAGGCACTCACACTGTATTCTTTGATTCTCCAGCAGACTCAATCGAACTCACTCACCGGGCAAGAAGCCGCGCAGGTTTCGCAAAAGGAAGCGTAATCGCCCTCGAAAAACTCTGTGAGAAAATCGACAACGGAACTCTCTCACGAGGAAAATTGTACGGCATGGAAGATTTGTTCTAATGAAATTACTTGAAGATAGAATCCTCTCGGACGGAGAGGTAATTGACGGAAAAATTCTTAAGGTCTCAAACTTTTTGAATCATCAGATTGACGTGGCCTTTCTGGACAAACTTGCCGAAGAATGGAAGAATCGCTTCAGTGCCTTAAAAATCACAAAAGTCCTTACAATAGAATCGAGCGGAATTGCTATCGGAGCCAGCCTTGCGCGTGCTCTTGGTGTTCCGCTCGTTTTTGCAAAGAAGCATCAGTCCAGCAATGTGAACGAGGATGTGTATTCAGCAAAAGTTTTCAGCTTCACCCATGACCAGTATTACAATGTTGTCGTCTCAAAAAAATATCTTTTGGCAGGCGACAAAGTTCTGCTTGCCGATGATTTTCTGGCAAACGGGAACGCACTCAAAGGCTTGATTGAAATTTGCAAATTGGCAGGGGCTGAGGTCGTTGGTGCGGCCTGTGCGATTGAAAAAGGTTTCCAGAACGGCGGAGATGAGCTTCGCAAGAACGGCATAAAAGTCGAAAGCCTTGCGATTATCGACAAAATGGATTCAAACGGAATTGAATTCCGTAAATAATATTAATCAATATTATGGAGAAAAACATGAAAAGACTTGCAAAAATTGCAATGGCTGTGGTTGCGGCTGGGCTTTTGCTCTCAGGCTGCAAAGAAAAGGATTCAAAATCAACAATCACAAAAGACAATATCATGGTTGGTTTTGTTTACATCGGTTCAATTACTGATCACGGTTACACAGAAGCTCAGGATCAGAGCCGCCTCGCACTTGTAAACATGGGCATTCAGACAATGTATAAGGAGAATGTTCCTGAAAACTCTGATTGTGAAAAAGCTATTCGCGATTTGATTGATGCTGGTTGTAATGTAATTTACACAACTTCATTCGGTTTCATGGATTCTACTATTAATGTAGCAAAAGATTTCCCAAATGTTAAATTCGGTCACTGCTCAGGCTTCAAAACAGCAGAGAACGTATCAACATATTTCGGAAAAATGTATGAGGCTCGCTACTTGGCTGGTATCGTTGCTGGCCTCAAAACAAAATCAAATAAAATTGGTTATGTCGCAGCTTTCCCAATTTCTGAGTGTATCCGTGGTATCAACGGTTTTGCTCGTGGTGTTCAGTCTGTAAATCCAGACGCTACAATCGACGTAGTTTGGACAAATACTTGGTTCGACCCAACAAAAGAAAAGCAGGGTGCATTGGAGCTTCTTAACCGTGGCTGTGACGTAATAGAGCAGCATCAGGACACAACAGCTCCACAGGTTGCCGCAGAAGAAAAAGGTGCATTTGCAATCGGTTACAATGTTCCGACTCCAAGCGCAGCTCCAAAAGCATATCTTACTGCTCCAATTTTCCATTGGGATACTTTCGTAAAAGACGATGTTTTGCAGATTCTTGGTGGAACATGGCAGAGCCGCAAATACTGGGAAGGCTTGAACTCAGGTATGGTTGATTTGGCTCCACTTTCTGACCTCGTTGCTCCTGGAACACTCGATGCCGTTGCAGTTGCTCGCACAGCAATTGAAAATGGTTCGCTCAAAATCTTTGAAGGCCCGATTTATGACCAGAATGGAATAGAAAAAGTTCCTGCAGGTTCTGTAATGACTGATGACGAAGTATGGAATATGACATGGTTCGTTAAAGGCGTTAACGGTGTTATTCCTCAGTAATTGACTTGAAAGTCGAGTTTTGCAAATTTTCAGATATTGCAAAAGGGGCTGTCCTAGAAGTTATTAAAGCGACTTCAAAAAGGGCAGCCTTTTTTATGTTAAATGAATTTTGTGGATTTTCGTTTATTGTTTTTTTCTTAGGCGTTCATTAATCGAATCAGCTGCTTGAAATCATATCCCAGCATCAGTAATCCCCATTCAGTTCCTACTTTTTCTTTTCCCCGAAGATGAAATCGCCTGAAGTCTAAATTGCCTTTTGTCTGACCAAAGACAGTTTCACATTCAGTGGAACGCTTTCTCATAAGTTGTGTACTTTACGATTCCTGTGATTTCATTTTTTTCCAGATAATCGTAATTCTCTTCGCTTCCATAACCTGCATCCGCAATTGCGAACTTAAACTTACATCCAAGCCGTTTCTGAACATTTTCAAGATGAGGAATAAATGTCCTTGTGTCCGTAGGATTTGGGAACACGTCATATCCGATTACAAAATTGTTTTCAGTTCCAACCTGAATATTATAACCCGGCTTGAGCTGGCCATTGAGCATGTGGTCTTCCTTCATTCTCATGAAAGTTGCGTCTTCGTCTGTCTTTGAGTAGCTGTTCCTGTCATTAAAAGTGGCGTTAGCCTTCTCGTATTTCTCTTTTCTCGGAAGATAATCCTTTTCAATCTGGCGTTTTGCTTTCTTCAGTTTTTTTTACGTCTTTTGAATCTTCGTCATCAAGGCCATTTATCTCAGCAAGTTTTTTGTTGATCTGCCCTGCAACGCCTCTGCCTTCACGGCAAAAAAGCCTCTTTCTTCAAGAAGCTGGGACTGCATGATTTCTACGCCGAAGATGCTGGCCGGTTTTCCGCATTTGTATTACCGCTCAAACCCGGAGATTGTCAGGTGGTTTTTGGGGTCATTTTAGTTTGCTCAGAATTCGCTTTTTCCAGCGTAAAAATCAAATCTTCAAGGGATTCACGCACTTCCGGCTGCATATTCCCGAGGGCGGTGAGTATATGCCGGTTCTTTTCCTGCAGATATCGTTCCAGATTATATGATTGTCCGCTGAGCGGCGCTATACCGGTGTTATAAAAATCTTCGCTTCCATAAACCAGATATTCAAGAGAGGTGTGCAGTTCATAGGCGATTCGTAAGGCGATGTCTGCGCTTGGAACGCTGTTCAGAGTGGCTCCGTTATGTATGCTAGAGTAGGATATCCCCACGCGAAGCGCAAATTCTTTCCGAGATATTCCCTGTCGGTCAAGCAAGTCGAGCACTCTGTTCCAGAAATTTTCGGTCATAATAGCTGTGATATAATTATGTTTTAAATTTGTTGCGTGGATAATATTATCATGTTAAAATGATATAAATGTGTTATTTTGCTGTCATACAGTAAAAAAGGAGGATTTTTTTATGAATTGTAAGTTCCATCCGACGGCAGAAGCTGTTACGAAGTGTGCTGTGTGTGGTGCGGAGTTGTGTTTATATTGTGACCAAAAGGCTTTTTTTCGCAGTGAAGACGAAGATAAAAAACCGTTTTGTCTTAATTGCAGTCTTAAAGAGGCAAAAATAAAGGTTGCTGCTTATGAAGAGTATCTGTTATTGAATAAAAAACGGAACAGAATTGCATTAATCCTATGGATTGCAGGCCTTCTTCTGCTTATTTTTGGAATTGGCATTGTTTTCATGATAGCAGCATCTATCGTCTACAATGGAAAAGCTCTTATTGCTTCTGAGGAGCAAACTTTCTCTGAAAAAATAAAAGCAACCTTGCTTACAGTTCTTATTTGTACTATCACTTGTCCTTTCGATATTATCAAAGATTCAGGCAGAAATAAAAAAGAGATTAAGAAATTTAGACAAAAACTTCAAGATATACTGGTTGTTGTACAGGAAAATGCGGAACAAGGTGATGCAGTTGCACAATACAATCTTGGCGAACTTTACTTTGACGGGAATGGTGTTACAAAGAATTATGAAAAGGCCTTTGAATTGTGGGGAAAGGCTGCTGAACAAGGTTATACAGACGCTCTGTGTCGTCTTGGAGTTGCTTATAATGAGGGAGAAGGTGTACCACAAGATTACGGCAAATCTGTTGAATATTTTACAAAAGCCGCTTCGTTGGGTTCAGCATTTGCCCAGTTCGCAATCGGAACTTGTTACAGCGAGGGAGAAGGTGTACCACAAGATGATGTAAAAGCTTTTGAATGGTATTCAAAAGGTGCTGCACAGGGAGATGCTGCATCACAGTGTGCACTTGGAATCTGCTATAGCGAAGGAAAAGGTGTTGCCAAAGATATGGCAAAAGCCTTTGACCTCTGGAAAAAGGCTGCTGAACAGGGAAATGAAAAAGCAAAAGAGCTTTTAGCACAACATTCATAATTTGAAATTTTCATAAATTGCAATAACAACTTGAAACAACAAATTTGTTAAGCTGTTTTTCTATAAATTTTATCTAACTCAGCTTCAAATAGTTGAGCTGGAGTTTTATAACCCAATATTTTTCTAGGAAGATTGTTCATCCAGTCT
>NZ_JAFRNB010000125.1 GCF_017430385.1 Treponema sp. | reverse complement strand
GTGAGAGCCGGGTTTGCGGTCAATTCGATAAGGCGGCTTGCCCCGACTTTGTTTGTAATCTCTTCACATTCAGCGGCAGTTCTCTGGTCGCACCAAATGATGCTTTTTCGAAGAACATTGCCTGCTTTGTCGAGCATTACAAGACCGTGCATCTGGCCGGAAATACCGATTCCTTTGATGTCCTTTGGATTGATTCCGCTTTTTGAAATCACTTCCTTCATGCTGCCACAAGCGGCATGCCACCAGTCTTCCGGTGCCTGCTCCGCCCAGCCATTCTGCGGCTGATAAAGTGGATATTCGATTGTTTTTGAGGCAAGCGGTTGCCCATCAGTCGAAAACAAAACTGTCTTAGTTCCGCTCGTACCCAAATCAACACCAATTACATATTCCATATTCGCTCCTTTTCTATATTCATCTAATTTTCTTCTATATTAAATTGATATTACCGAATCTCGTTCGATAAATTGTGTTGGAAGCCTGATTAATTTTTCGGGAACAGGCAGCCCCACGATATGCTCCAAAAGCAAATCTGCCGCAAGGGTCGCAATTCCGTCAGCATCCTGCCTGAATGTCGTAAGGCGGGGGCTTGTATAGTTCGCAATCAAGTCATCATCAAAACCGATGATTGAAAGCTGCTCAGGAATTTTTATTCCGTGCTGCTCCGCATATTCCATGACTCCCAAAGCAAACAAGTCCGAAACCGCAAAAACAGCCGTCATATCAGGATGCCGCTTATAAAGAGCCTCGAAGCCTTTTTTGCCGGACTCAACCCTCCATGAATCACATTTTTCAAAATATGTGGGGTCAACGCTGATTCCATTCTCACGCATATATTTGCAGAAGCCTTCGTATCGCTCCTGTGCCGACATAATGAAATCATCTCCAGGTGCTGACAAAAATCCGATTTTCCGATGTCCTTTTGAGACAAGATATTGCGCCGCCTTGTAGCCAGAAGCAACATTGTCACCGATAATCGTGCAGATTCCAGGAATAACGCCATTCGTTGAAACGCACGGAATTCCGATTTTGCCGAGTTCTTCCAGCTCCGAATGCAAAACCGACTCGCCGTTTATGATTACGATTCCTTCGACTGAACGGAAAGCCGCGTGCGCCCTGTAAGAAAGTTTTGTATGGCATGACAAAAAAATGATATCGTAGCCAGAGTTCTCGACACTTTCCTTGAATTTATTCAGAATTCTTGCGAACAAAGGATGACGGAAACCTCGCTGCATACTCGGATCATCGTAAATAATTCCAATCAGATATGTCCGCTTGGTAGCAAGGCTTCGTGCGGCACTGTTCGGCTCATAGCCCATTTCCTGGGCTTTTTCGAGAATCAGTTTTCGGGTTTTCTCAAGAAGATGCCCGGTTCCGTTAAGAGCCTTTGAAATCGTAGGCGCAGAGAATCCTGTGGCTTTTGCAATATCATAAATCGTCGTCATTCTAAACCCCGGTTCTGCCCTAGTGCTTGTCCAAGCCAATGTAATCAAAATATTCAAAATCAGCCGGCTTTTTATAGAATTCGGTGTCCACGCAGAACATTCCTACAAAAGCCCCTGTAAATCCAAGCCCGCCGAATTCATCGGAAAGTTTCGCAGGCTCACAAATCGGACAGATTCTTCGGAAATTCTTTCCGTCCTGAGACCATGAGAACCAGGCCGTTTTATAATCAACCTCAAGTCTGAGCCAGACCGCGCCTTTTTCAAGCTCAACTTCCATGCCCTGCACAAAAGTTATCTCGCATCCATTTTCTGGCGGCATTATCTGATTCAGCTGAAGGATTTTCCCCCTTGTCTCGCTGTGCGTAATCTGCAAGAGATACTGGGTCTCCTCATCGTAACGGTAGCACATACCCGCATACTGCTGAAAATAGTCAGGCTCAAACTCAATTTTTGTCTCAGCCGTAAATTTAAAATCAGTCTGTCGGCGGCAGAAAATGCTCTGCTCATAAAAAGACCACGGAGACTGACCGCCGTACATCCGAAGCCAGCCCGGTCGAGCCGTAAGAGAATATCGGCCACAAGCAGGAGTACGCAGAGTCTTAAAATCAGGATGAATCTCACCTGCAAAAGTGTAATGGCATTTTCCCCAGCCTGGAGCCGACTGAACAACTTCGTTCTCGACAGGAACATCAACATAATCAGGCGGAATATTTGAAAGAGAACCGTCTGTCTGCTTTATGTATGGCCAGCCGTCCTTCCATTCAAGCTCAGCAAAAGCAGTTTCACGACCAAGCACGCAATCCAAAGTGCCGGGAAGAGGCCGACCACAAAGATAAACAAGATAAGTCCGTTTTCCGTCAACAGATGAGCACCAGCTTCCATGACCTGCTTTCTGAATCTTTAAATCCATGCGGCCATAAGAAGAAATCAACGGATTCTGAGGATGAACTTCATAAGGACCAAAAATTGATTTTGAACGCGCGACCGTAAGGGAATGTTCATAAGAAGTTCCGCCCTCTGCCGCCGCTATGTAATACAAGCCGTCTTTTTTATAAAGATGCGGGCCTTCGACCAAGCCGATATCCGTTCCCAAAAAGATTTTATGCCGTTCTTCGCCCAAAGTTTTTGTTTTTGGATCGTACTCGCGCATGACGATTCCAGAGAATTGCCGGGGGCCGGTCTTTCGGAAATCCCATTCCATGTTTATGTACCAGTGCTTCCCGTCATCATCATGGAACATCGAGGCATCAAAACCACTCGCATTCAAAAAAACAGGATCCGACCACGGACCTTCGATTGAAGGAGCAGTCGTTAAAAAATTAGGGCAATCTTTCTGAGGGCCGACATTCCAGTTCCGAACATTAGTATAAATCAGCCAGAAAAGGCCGTCAGAATAAGAAAGGCACGGTGCCCAGATTCCGCAGGAGAATTTTTCACCGTTCATGTCCAAAAGCCGCTTTTCCGAGAGCGGAGACGGAACTGAAGTCCACTGAACCAAATCCTTCGAGCGGCTGATTTCAACACCTGGGTACCATTCAAAAGTCGAATTGGCGATGAAATATTCTCCGTTTGCCATGCAGATTGAAGGATCAGGATGAAAGCCTGTGAGAATAGGATTATTTACACGAACAGTTTTTAAACTTGCCATAATTTACATCAAGCAGCCGGTTGCCTAAACCTCAAAAAAAGTGCAGGCAATCGGTTGCCTATACAATCAGATTACCCGCACTTACTATTTTTGTCAAGAAAAAAAAACGGGGGTAACGCAACCTAGGGAGCGACCCCGATTTCGGGGACAAAACTCACGAGGTGAGTTTTGAGCGAGTCTCCGAGCAGCTGTGCTGCGAAGGTTAGATTCTTCATCTATTCTTGATTTCAAGACCGTCCTTGAATGCGTTACCGACGACTTCGCCAATCACGCGGTAAACATGGAATGAGGCATCAAACATAATCGGCTGTAGTTTTCCCAAGTCAATTTTTCCATCCGTGAGAACTGAGTCATCAACCTGCTGTGCGATAATCTTTCCGCGAAGATATTCCCGCTCCTCGTTCCATTCCGTGACCTCGCACTCCAAAGTGACTGGATATTCTTCAATAATCGGAGCATTGACATGCGAGCTTTTATGGACATGAACTCCGGCCTTTTCAATTTTGTTGACATTGTTTCCGCTCTCAACGCCGAAATAATCCGAAATCTTTACGGTACTTTTTGTTGCGAAAGCCACTGTGAAAGCTCCTGTCTTTTTGAGGTTTTCGGTCGTCTTGTGTTTGGCAAGATAAAGCGTAATCTCCCCGTAATCAGACTGGATGCCCCAAGCCGCATTCATCGCGTTCGGAACTCCGTTCTCGTCATAAGTGCCGATAATAAAAACGCCTTCCGGCACAATCACAGCTTTTTTTGAATCAAATTCCATAGATTCCTCCATACTATCAATTAAAACATAGTTTTACACAGATGTACACAATTATTTATAAGGGTGTTCCCCCGTCCTCCATGTCTGAGCCATGAAGGACGGGGTCGCTATGTCCGCACTTCCGCTTCCGCTTCATTCTTCCATTCACTCCGCTCATTCCAGAACTGCTCCGCAGGTGCTCCCAGCGCTAACACGGCAGCCTCATTGCATAGTAAAGGCCGTCCATTACCGTGTTGCATTTTTTTCATTATCATATTAAAAACATTTACGCGGTTCAGGCGTAGCCTTCACCGAGACTCGCCTAGAAACTCGTCTCACGAGTTTCTTCGCTGCGCGACCGGCTCCCTACACTTTACGCAACGATGCATTACATTGCGTTTCACTCACTATTGTGTTAAAAACATTTCACTTTACGCAACATGATTGCATCACTATAATAACTTTGTTGTTTATAAATCATTTTAACGGAGTAAAATATGGAAAAGACTATCGCTTTGATTCCTGGAGACGGAATCGGTCCTGATGTAGTTGCTGAGGCTGTAAAAGTTCTTGATGCAGTGGCAAAAAAATACGGTCACAAATGGAATTATACAAATGTTCTCGCTGGAGGAGCCGCAATTGACAAATTCGGTCATCCGCTTCCACAGGACCAGCTCGACATCTGTCTTAAATCAGACGCAGCCTTGCTCGGTGCTGTCGGCGGCCCAAAATGGGACAATCTTCCTTCTGAAATCCGCCCGGAAAAGGCTTTGCTCGGAATGCGCGGCGGCATGAAGGTTTTCGCAAACTTGCGCCCGGCCGTAATGTGGAAGCAGCTTAAAGATGCCTGCCCTCTCAAAGATGAAATCGTAGGCGAAGGTCTGGACATCCTTATCGTCCGTGAGCTTACAGGCGGCATCTACTTTGGTGAGCGCGGAACAAGCGAAGACGGAAACACAGCTTGGGACACAGAGAAATACACTCGCCCAGAAATCGAGCGAATCGTTCGCATGGGCTTTGAGTATGCAATGAACCGCCAGAAACGACTCTGCGTTGTAGACAAGGCAAACATCCTCAACTCTTCACAGCTCTGGAGACGAGTTGCAGAAGATATCAAAAAAGACTACCCGGAAGTTCAGCTTTCTTACCTCTACATCGACAACGCTTCAATGCAGATGGTTCGAAATCCACGCCAGTTCGACGTAATCGCAACATCTAACATGTTCGGTGACATCCTTTCTGACGAAGCAAGCCAGATTACAGGCTCAATCGGTATGCTCGCCTCTGCATCTTTGGGTGACGGAACAGGCCCAGGCCTTTACGAGCCAATCCACGGCTCTGCACCTGACATCGCGGGAAAAGACCTGGCTAACCCATTGGCAACAATTCTTTCTGCAGCAATGCTCTTGCGCTACAGCTTCAAGCTTGAAGAAGAGGCAAAAGCAATCGAAACAGCAGTCAATGCAGTTTTGGATGCAGGCTGGCGCACAGGCGACATCGCAGGAAGCCACCTCGCAGAAGTTAAGGCAGCAGGAAAACTCGTCGGAACAAAGAAGATGGGTGAACTTGTTGTTGAATATTTGAACAAATAGACAAGCGCAAGGGATAGTAGTACCGCCGAAGGCGTTCACCGACATCCATGTCGTAACGAGAACTTCGTTCTCGCAGAAGTTATTAACTTTTTAAGGACGCGGCATCCTTGTCGCGAACGGATAATGCAGACATGGTTGGCGGGGAATGGAGCGACAGCGAAAGTGCGGATAGCCCGACCCGCCCGCAAGGGCGGGATGCGCCCGCCTACGCTTGTTTTTGCATTGTTCTGCAAATGTAAAACTTGGCATTTTTCCAGCCCAAACATTCCACATTTTTTTAGTTTACTTTACTTGTTTTATCAGTGTTTTTCTTATAAACTATTTTTTATGGAAAAGCGAGATTCTTTTGACCAAATGGCAAACGGCATTTCTGATGAAGAAAGGCAGAATATCCTTGACCAGCTTAGGCCATACGAAACATACACAAGCGCACCCTTTCAGCCTGTCGATGAAGAACTGGAAAACGACACAGAGCCGCTTGAAATAAAAATCAAAAAAGAACCTTTTCTGCTCAGATTTTTCATTTGGTTAAAATCCGTACTCTCAAACACAACTCAAAGCGCAATTTACAACGAATATAAACTTTCGCTTATTTCACATTATGTCACAAAAAACTTTCCGGGGCTCATACATTACAAGCGGGGGCTTCTTCTGACATCATTTTACGACAGACTCACTGAGCTGAAAGCCTGTGCTGATTTTTTCAAGCCGTATATTGCTTCCGTAGATGACACAGACGGCTCCTTTTATGTATATTTAAGTTCATTCGTAATGCCGGAAGTCACTGAGGATATTAAGACAAACGCTGACCCATATTCAAATCCTGTCACAGCGAACATTCCGCCAGACACACGGTCAAAGCTTTTAAAACAGCTTGAAGCCATATTCGAAACAATTCCTGCTGACAGCAAAGCCCGAATGTACGAAGCCGCAAAAGCAACTGAATGGATGAAGCAATTCATCCGGTTGCCTTATGCAAGGCTCATAACCAGCTTTTCCCAGATAGAATCAAGGCAATTCATTTGTCCGTTCGGCGACATTGAAACTGAAATCGACAATATCACAAGAATTCTATCCAGCGCTACAAATATTCCTGATGAAGTCTTCGAGGCACTCTATCTGTTTGCCGTCCGAAACTCAAAACGGTTAAGCGAAGAAGAAAGCGGCCGCGATGCAGGAGAATTTTTAAGCAAGGCACATTCAAGCCTCGGTCTTTTGCATATGTTCGTGACAAGCGTTCCAGTCCGCTCGGTTGCCCGATTGATTCACGGAGACTCTCAATGGCGCATACTTCCATTCTCAGGTGGTGAAGACTGGTTCGTAAGATATAAAAACAAATGGAAGAAAATTTTCGATCAGAAATGGTCGGCATGGGAAAGTGACTGTAAAAAAGAAGCACTTCTCTCAACGCTCAAAGTCGTTTTTGATTTGGATTCATTTCCAAAATTTCCGGAACGTCCATGGGAAGAAATCTGGGACACAGGTGTACAGTTTGCATACGCATCCACTCTGGGATTTTTGAACTGGTTCATGCGTGAAAAATTCTCAGTCTGCGAACTTGATTTAAAGACTCTGATTGTTCAAGGTTCCTTTAACAAAAAAGAAAATTACACTACACTCGTCGAGAATTTCGGTGCGATGGTTCAGCTTTCAATTTCATTCCAGGAACTGGAGCGTAAACTTTCCATTCATGGCGAAACAGGAGCGATGTTCAACAAAATCCGCGAAGACCGTTCAAGAACCCTGCAGGCTCAAAGCAAAGTCGATCAAATGATGCGTGAGCTGGAAAGCGATGTAAAAAGTCTCATTCACAGATTCGGAGACAATGCCCGCGCAATCAACAATATTCTTCTCGGAATTCTTGGACAAACAAAGGACTCAAGGTTTGACACAGTTTCAAACCTCAGCAAGATGAAGGACAAGGACAACAAGCCTTTAGTTACAAAAATCGAAGAATCACAGCAAATTATCGGAAACGCAATAAGTTTCGTCCTTGAACTGGAACAGCTCGACAAAAAGAAGGCGAAACTATAACCACTCGCTACAAAGAGGAAGTACAATTCCTTTACGCACAAATCCTATGATAAACAAAATTGTCATCAAAAATATACTCGAAAAAACATCTTCTCAAAACGCCAGATTCATTCTGATTCCTTTTTACCGCAATGGTCTGCCGCTCGAATCATCTGAAAGCGAAAAACATGCCCGCTGGGGAATGACTCTTCTTTCGGCGGGAACAATGCGCTTCCGCTGGAACGAAACAAATGAAAACCGCACGAAAGTTCTCAAAGAAATCCTGACAGAAATAAAAAATCCGGTCTGCTCCGGGAACTGCTCAAGCTCGGAAGGTGTTTGCGACTGTAAGCTTAAATCTGTTCCAATCGAGCTGATTCATTCAAAAATCGTCGTTGAGGCAAAGGAAGCTTGTGACACAAAAGGCTTACAGGGAGACGGAATCGTAACACAGAATCCGCTCTTGGTTCCGACGGTGACAGTCGCTGACTGCGTTCCGATTTTCTTGTACGACAAGGAAACAAAGGCAATCGGAGCTTTTCACTCAGGCTGGAAAGGCACGGGAATTGCGGGAGCCGGTGTAGAAAAGATGATTGAATTGTACGGCTCAAAGCGCGAGAACATCTGTGCCGCAATCGGGCCTCACATCGGCAGCTGCTGCTATTTTGTGGATGAGGAGCGCGCCGAATATTTTAAAAAGAACTTTGGCGAAAAATGCGTGGAAAAGGCAACCACTTTCAAAAATCAGAAAGATGAAGAACTTGCAAAACGATTTCCCTACCGGCTCTCGCTCACCGAGGCAAATCTTTCCGTGCTGAGAAATGCCGGCATCCATGAAGAAAACATCGTAGTCACCGAAGATTGCACATGCTGCACAAAATTTGAGAACGGCGAGGATATTTTCGGCTCATTCCGAAGACAGGCCGCGTTTTTGCCACCCGAAGTTGATGCGGACACAAGAAGCAGGAGCATGACAGTTCAGGCTGCGTTTGTAATTAGGAATTAACTGGCAGTGCAAAAACAAACTCTCGGCGGGAACATGGCACTAGAATCCACGGTTGTGCGAAATTAGAAATTAGACTCGCTTCGCTCGCTCGCACAAAGTGGATTCGTGCAATAACCAAACAAGCACAACAACGCAAGTGCTTGCCACCTACGCTTGTTTTTAGATTTGTCACTTACTTTCTAATCAACTTGTACTCATTATATGCGAGGATAAATGGGCCGACACCTTTGGCATCGTCTTTAACGATTGGCTCGCTCAGGTAGTAGGCTACTGTTCCGTCGCGGCGTTTGTTGTTTTCAGGGCCTAGGCCTGCTACCAGACAGATTCCGCCGAGCGAAAGAACTCCGCCCTCGGTTTTGAGATATTTGCTGCAGATTCCCTCAAATGCCTTGATTCCGGCTTTTTTGTATTTTTCTTCGTTTTTAGTGCCAGTCAAAATGCCCGTGCGCAAGCCTTTTAAAAGTGAGTAAGCGAAGATTGAAGTTCCAGACGTTTCAAGATAATTGCCCTCGACATTCGGAAGAGCGGGGAGCTGGTACCACATTCCGCTTTTGTGCTGAAAACGAAGCATTGAATCCTGCAAGTCAATGAACATGGCTTTGAGGTGATTCCAGTTGTCGCTGCCCTTGTCCGGGGCGTGGTTCAAAGTGTCGAGCATTGCCATGCTGAACCATCCGAGAGCGCGAAGCCAGTAATTCTGACAGAGACCTGTGTTTTTATCGCACCAGAAGGCCGTTTTCGAGCTGTCGAAACAGTGGAAATACAAGCCGTCTGCCGGATTTTTCATGAGCTTCTCAACATTGAAGAACTGATTGTAAACATCGTTCTTGTTTTTGCCGCCTTCAAAACTTGCCGTGTACTCCATGTAGAAAGGCAAGCCCATATAAAGGCCGTCCAGCCAAACCTGATTTGGGTAAATCGCCTTGTGCCAGAAGTTTCCTTCTTTTGTGCGTGGCTGAGATTTTACCTGCTCGTAAAGCTTGTCGAGAGCGAGGCGGTATTTTTCTTTTTTGGTGAGCGCATAAAGAGGGAAAAGATTCTTTCCACCGTTGATTGAGTCGATGTTCCATTCTTCTTTATTAAAGCCGTCTATAGTGCCGTCGTCGCTGATGCGGAAATCCTCGTAGTAGTCAGCGAATTTTAGGAATTTTTCGTTCTTGCTTGTATCATAAAGCTCAAGGAGAGCC
>NZ_JAFRNB010000124.1 GCF_017430385.1 Treponema sp. | reverse complement strand
GTCTGTTACGATGATAACTTTGTGAACGCCCTTCATCTGATGGATATATTCGATTGAGTCACGCTCAAAGAAGATTTTTGACGGTACTTTAAACCACTGCATATTATTTCGTCTCCTACCCAGTTTTTTGATGTTCAAAAGGTTGACGGCACTAACGTTGTCGTCTGTTGAGTTGTGTCCGTAAGAACCACAACCAAGTGTAAGAGAAGGAATGAATGAGTTGTATACGTTACCGATACCACCGAATGTTGAAGGTGAGTTCCAGATTACGCGGATAGCAGGAACGAGATCGCCGAATTTTTCTGCAAGCTCCTTGTTTGTTGTGTGGATTGCAGCTGAGTGACCGAGACCACCGAATTCGAGGAACTGTTTTGCCTTGTTCATACCGTCTTCTGTAGAAGAAGCCTTGAGAACTGCCAAAACCGGAGAAAGCTTTTCGCGAGTGAGAGGCTCGTTTACGCCGACTTCCTTACACTCAGCGAGAATGATGCTTGTGCGCTCTGGAATATCGAAACCTGCGTTCTTAGCGAGAACAACTGGGTTCATACCAGGAACGACAGAGTTGAGTTTTGCAACTGTTGGGTCGCCGTCTACGCCAAACATGTATTTCTCGAGCATTTTCTTTTCTTTGTCGTTACAAAGATATGCACGGTACTCTTTGAATGTTTTGATTGCGTCGTTGTAGATTTCTTTGTCGATGATTGCACCCTGCTCAGAAGCACAAATCATACCGTTGTCGAATGCTTTTGACATTACGATATCGTTGATTGCCTGTTTGAGGTTGCAAGATTTCTCAACATAAGCAGGAACGTTGCCGGCACCTACACCGAGAGCTGGTTTACCCTGAGAGTAAGCAGCGCGAACCATTGCGTTACCACCAGTTGCAAGAATTGTTGCAACACCAGGATGACCAATCAAGAGATTTGTTTTTTCGAGAGATGGCTCTTCAATCCACTGAATACAATCTTTTGGAGCACCAGCAGCGACAGCAGCATCATAAACAACTTTTGCAGCAGCGATAGAACATTTGATTGCGCTTGGGTGGAATGAGAAGATGATTGGGTTACGAGTTTTCAAACAGATGAGAGATTTGAAAATTGCTGTTGAAGTTGGGTTTGTGACAGGAGTAAGACCAGCAACAACACCTACAGGCTCAGCGATTTTGACAACACCAGTTACATCGTTATCCTCAATAACACCAACTGTCTTGAGGTGACGCATGTGGTTTACAACATACTCACAGGCAAAGAGGTTCTTTGTAGCTTTATCTTCAAAGACACCGCGTTTTGTCTCTTCTACTGCAAGTTTTGCAAGTACACCATGCTGATCGAGAGCAGCAACACTGGCTTTTGCTACGATGTAGTCAATCTTTTCCTGATCGTAAGAAGCGTAAGCCTCCAACGCCTTCTGAGCTTTTTCTACAAGCCCGTTGATTTCTTTCTGTGGTTCTGAAAGTTCAGTCTTTTCTTCAGCCATCTGAAATACTCCTTTGCATTTATACAAAAAATATTAGCTTATATTAGCACAAAATCATTTGCTCTGCTATAGAATTTAGAATTTTCTTGCAAGATTTTTAACTATTCAGCAGATAATCATGTCAAAATAGTATAAAACTGACCCAAAACTCATCTTCTATAAAGCATGTTTTTTTAATATACTTTAAGTTATGAGAAAAGTATTAACAGCATCGTCAAATGAAAATGTTATAAGCACCGTAAGAAATGCCTGCAAATTATACCCGTCTTTTTTTGCAACCGACATATTCGACGCCACAGAAGATATCATCCGATATATTGATTACGAACTTCCTGAAATCAAGGTAATCGACTTCACCTCAGAAAACATCGACTGCGACAAAATCTTGCAGAATATCGCCGAAGACACATGGCTTCACTACGGCGGCGTTATCGCAGTCTGCAAGAGCCACAAGCAGGTCGAGGAAATTGAGCGCCGCAAGAACCCGAACATCCTTGCAATCCAGACAATCCCTGATTTTCAGAACCATTTCGTTCGAATTCTTCGTATTCTCTACCAGAACCAGCGTTTTCTTTTCAACCGCGGTATGAGCGACATCGCAGGCACAGAAGAATCAGGCTCCTTCATATTCGGTAACGATTCAATGGACTGCCGTTTTTATACAAACTTTCTTGTCAATTATCTTTACAACACGAACAGGATTTCAGACGATGACCGTTTCAGCCTGCAGATGACTTTCAGTGAGCTTGTCACAAACGCACTGGAGCACGGGAACCTTGAGATTGATTATGCCACAAAGACTGAATGGCTCGGCAAAGGCGGAAACATGATACAGCTCATTCAAAAAAGGGCCATTGACCCGCGTTTTGCAAAAAGACGGATAAAAATTTCCTATGACATCAGCAGAACAGCCTCAAAATTTTCAATTACCGATGACGGAAACGGCTTTGACTGGAGAAGCTACATGTCAAAGACTGAAGCAGATGAAAACATGCTTCATGGCCGGGGAATTTCTTTGAGCAAAAGCGTAGTTCAGACATTAACTTACAACGATAAAGGCAACGAAGTCACTTTTACAATCGCCAACCTCAAAAACACAGCTTCGGCAGTTCCTGGAAAAATGAGTCAGTTTGAGACCGTTGAATACAAAGACAAGCAGGTCGTATGCCGCGAAGGTGAATACAGCAACGATCTTTTCTTCATTATTTCCGGAAGATTCGCCGTTTACGCAAACAAAAAACTTGCGACGGTGCTTACTCCTAACGATTTGTTCATCGGAGAAATGGCCTTTCTTTTGAATGACCGCCGAACAGCAACAATTCTTGCCGTCGGAGACTGCCGCCTGATCCGCATTCCAAAAGCAGACTTCCTTCTCATGATTCGAAAGAACCCACATTATGGAATCTTCTTGAGCAAAATGCTGGCACAGAGGCTTTTAAGGCAGACAAACCAGACAATCGAACTGAAAAAACAACTTCTGGAAAAGGCCTGAGTTCCTATTCTGGAAGCATAATTTTCAAACCTCACGCAAGCGCATTCATTTCAGCAATCTGCGTGAGGATTTTTTTTACCAGCTTGTAACTTTCAGGACTGAGACTTAAAAAATTATCGTATTCGGTGTGGAAAAGCCGCCATGTCATAGGCATTTTTTCACTGTATTTGAATCTTTGAATGGAAAGGTCGGCCACATTTTTTGAATCAGAATCAATACGGCAGTTCATCACTGCTTTTTCAAGATTCTTGTCCGACATAAGATTACTATAATAGAAGGAAACTTCATCTTTTGGCAGGAATGTGATTGCAACGGCAGGAATTCCGCACGCAAGGAAGCCGGCATTGTCACTATAAGGAACCGGCAGAGTCATCCAGGAATTCGGCATCGCCTTACGCAAAAGATTCTGGGTGCGCTCGTACAAATCCAGGAACTTTTTTTTGAAAGCACCACTGATTTTTGAATCCAAGCCCGCACGAGCCAGAACCGCAACTTCACCTCGCCCGCAAGCATCAAAGACATAGACATCATCATTCACAATCCCAAGCTTTCTGAACAAATCAGCAAGTGCAAAAGCTCCCTGAGAAGAAACGCCTTCCGCTCCAAGCTCCTCGCCGTCAGTAAAAAAAATGCGCACATTATGGATTTTTTTTGAATGGGAAAGCTCCGCCGCAAAATCAGCAATCGCAAAATTGGCCAAAGAATTGTCATTCGCACCAGGACTTCCGGCAACGCGGTCATAATGGGAAATTATCGTCTTGATTTTGAACATTGGATTGTAAGCGGTGGAAGGAAAATTGACATAAAGATGTTTTTTTTCACCAAGCGGAATCACGGAAGAAGAAACGCCCCGCTCAGAAAGATAATTTTGCAAAAAAGAAAGCCTGTCGCAATCTGGAGCGATATATTTTTGAAAAGAATTGGAATCGAAAGAGTCAAAACTTACAGACATGTTCACGATTTATTATCGGTAAAACCCAATTCTTTTTAAAACAATAAAAGCAGGCTCGCGTTTGATGTTAGAATCAAAACCAGAAACCTGCTTTTTAAGATTTTCTTCTATAAAACTACCTGCTCAAGCTCGAAAGCGGAACACAGCTTGGTGAAGTCGTTGCGTTTTCAATGCGCGCGAATTCTTCCATGAGCCGCTTTTGCTCGCTGTTCAGGCGGGTTGGAATCTGCACGATGATTTTTACATACAAATCACCTTTGCGGCCTTCTGCGTACGGAACGCCCTCGCCTTTGATTTTGTAGAGCTTGCCGTTTGTTGTTCCAGCCGGCAACGCAAATTTAATTTTTTTGCCGTCAAGCGAAGTGATGTCCAAAGTGACACCCAAAGCAGCCTGTGCGAATGTAACTGGGATTGCACAGTACAAGTCACGGCCGTCTCGCTCGAAATACTCGTGCTGCTCGACATGAAGAACGACAATCAAATCACCTGCCGGGCCACCGTTTGCACCAACATCGCCCATGCGCGGAATTGCGATTCGTTTTCCGTCATCAACCCCGGCCGGGATTGTGAGCGACATTTTTTTAGTGACTGTTTCGTAGCCAGTTCCACGACATTTTTTACAAGGATTATCGATTTTTGTGCCTACGCCGCCACAAGCTGGACAAGTCTGCTGAACTGCAAAGAATCCTGCCTGTCTGCGAACCTGACCACTTCCGCCACAAGTTGGACAAGGCTTTCTTTTTGAGCCTTTTGCTCCACCTGTTCCGCCACATTCAGTACAAGCTTCATTGTGCTGGAAAGTGATTTCGGCTTTTGTACCGTAAACCGCATCCTTGAAAGTGATGTTGAGGTCGTAGCGAAGGCTCTGTCCCTGGCTAGGCTCGTCTGGTCTTCGGCGTGAAGAGCGGCCACCACCACCGAAAATATTTTCGAAGATGTCGGAGAAGCCGCCACCCATGCCGCCCATACCACCGAAAAGGTCTGAGAAGTCATGGAACGCATGGCTGTAACCGCCACCGCCGCCGCCCATTCCGTCGAGACCGGCAAAACCATACTGGTCATAGATTGGTCGCTTCTGGTCATCAGAAAGGACTTCGTAGGCCTCGGTAGCTTCCTTGAACTTTTCCTCCGCCTCTTTGTCGCCCGGATTTCGGTCAGGATGATATTTGACCGCAAGCTTACGGTAAGCCTTTTTGATTTCATCTTCCGTAGCGTTCTTCTGAATTCCTAAAACTTCGTAATAATCTCTTTTCCCAGCCATGGTCATTTTCCATTAAATTTTTAACCACAGATTACACAGATGTCACAGATTAGGAATTTTTATATGAAGAAGCCGTTCGTACGAAATTGAAGGATTTTTCATAAAACATAACTTTTAATCTGTTTAATGAATGTAAAATGTGGTCTTTAATTTTGGACACGCATTAACATTGTCCAGTGATTGTTTCGAAGATGGGCGTTAGCAATGCGCAATTTATCACTGTTCACTGCTAACTGCTCACTCCTAACTTATTAGTGTACCTCGTACTCTACGTCGTCGGCACTGCCTTTGTCGAATTTGCTTCCGCCATTGGCATTACCTGCAGAGGCTCCTGCATCGGCACCGGCATTTGCAGCTCCTGCTCCTGGCTGTGCGCCCTGAGCACCCTGCTGTTTGTAGATTTCTTCGGCGATTTTGTAAGAAGCGTTTTTCAAAGCCTCTGTTTTTGCCTTGATGTCTTCTGTGTTGTTGCCTTCGATTGCCTTTTTGAGGGCTGCGAGTGCATCATCGATTGCCTGTTTGTCAGCACCGCTGATTTTGTCGCCAAGCTCTTTCATGCTCTTTTCTGTCTGGTAAACAAGGCTGTCTGCCTCATTCTTGACATCAATTGCTTCACGCTGTTTTTTGTCTGCCTCTGCGTTTGCCTCAGCATCTTTTACCATGCGGTTGATTTCTTCTTCGCTCAAGCCGCTTGATGAAGTAATCTGGATGTGCTGCTCTTTGCCTGTTCCCAAATCTTTTGCAGAAACATGTACGATACCGTTTGCATCGATATCGAATGTAACTTCAATCTGTGGAACGCCACGAGGAGCTGCAGGAATACCAACCAAGTCGAAGTTTCCGAGAGTGCGGTTCTGGCTTGCCATCTCACGCTCACCCTGCAATACGTGGATAGAAACTGCTGTCTGTCCGTCGGCAGCTGTAGAGAATACCTGGCTCTTCTTTGTAGGAATTGTTGTGTTTCGTGCGATGAGTTTTGTCATTACGCCGCCCATTGTCTCGATACCAAGTGAAAGTGGAGTAACGTCGAGCAAGAGGATGTCTTTTACATCGCCCTGGAGAACGCCGCCCTGAACAGCTGCACCAATTGCAACAGCCTCATCTGGGTTTACAGCGCGTGAACCTTCTTTTCCGAAGATTGCCTTAACAACTTCCTGAACTTTTGGCATTCGGCTTGAACCACCAACAAGGAGAACCTCGTCGATGTCGCTTGTTGAGATGCCTGCATCTGCCAATGCTTTGCGGCATGGCTCCTTTGTGCGCTCGAACAAATCATCTGTCATCTGCTCGAACTGAGCGCGTGTGAGTGACTTCTGCAAGTGTTTCGGGCCTGTTGCATCTGCTGTGATGAACGGAAGGTTGATGTCAACTGTTGTCTGGTTAGAAAGACCGATTTTTGCGTTCTCAGCAGCTTCACGGAGTCGCTGCAAAGCCATTGAGTCTTTTGAAAGATCGATTCCTGTGTCAGCCTTGAAGCCGTCGATGAGCCAGTTAACGATTGCGCGGTCCCAGTCATCGCCACCGAGGTGAGTGTCGCCGTTTGTTGATTTAACCTCGAATACGCCGTCAGCAAGCTCAAGGATAGAAATATCGAATGTACCGCCACCCAAGTCATAGACAGCGATTGTCTTTTCTTTTGACTGGTCTTTGTTGAAACCGAAAGCGAGGGCAGCTGCTGTCGGCTCGTTGATGATTCGTTTTACATCGAGACCTGCGATTTTACCAGCATCTTTTGTAGCCTGTCGCTGTGAGTCGTTGAAGTAAGCAGGAACTGTGATTACTGCCTCTGTTACTGGCTGTCCAAGGTAATCCTCTGCAGTTTTCTTCATTTTCTGCAAGATGAAAGCTGAGATTTCCTGTGGAGAGAACTCTTTGAGTGAGCCATTCTCTGTGACTTCAACGCGGACATCCTGACCATTGTCTTTTACTGTGTAAGGAACAAGTTTTGCCTCGCCAGTAAGTTCTGAATATCTGTGACCGATAAATCGTTTGATAGAATAAACTGTGTTCTTTGGGTTTGTGACCATCTGGTTCTTTGCAGGAACACCGACGATTCGCTCACCTTTTGCAGTGAAACCTACGATAGACGGAGTTGTGCGGCCGCCCTCAGAGTTCTGAATTACGACCGGCTCACCGTTTTCCATTACGGCAACACAAGAGTTTGTTGTTCCCAAGTCAATACCAATAATTTTTCCCATTTTTTTCTCCTTATAAAAAGTCGTGAAGAATGTTTCAACATTCGAATGACTTTTTATACTGCTCCGCAATGAAATGAGGAGTAGCATTATATGAAGCAAGTTTTCAACGAAAACTTGTCAAGATAAAAAACAGACGATATTTCAGGCTGTTTTTTATCTATAATCTCCTATATTTATTTAAGATTTTACAAACCACAGATTACACCGATTTCACAGATTTTTATATATTTTGTAAGAAAGTCGCTCGTATATTACCAAGCAATTTTCATTAACCAGACACATAATCTGTGTTCATCTGTGACATCTGTGGTTACACCTATTACTCAGCAGGTTTAACTACCATGACTTTTGCGTGGCGGATAACCTTTTCTTTAAGCTTATAGCCTTTGAGGTAGACGGCAGCGAGTTGTTCTTTTTTGACATCTCCCTGCTGCATTCCGATTGCTTCGTGCAAGTCAGGATCGAAATCATCGCCCTCTTTGCCGAACGCAACAAGATTGTATTTATTCTCAAGCATGCTGACAAGTGATTTGTTAATCATGCGGATTCCGTCAGCAATTGATTTTGCATCTTTGGCATCCTTGGCAGCATCAAGAGTGCGGTCAAAATTATCCAAAGAATCAAGCAAATCTTTGAGCAGGTTGGCGTTTCCGTAGTCGAAAGCGTCCTGCTTTTCCTGCATCATGCGCTTGCGGTAATTGTCGAAATCAGCGGCACGGCGCAAGAGCTGGTCTTTGAGGTCAGCATTTTCTTTTTCAAGCTCAGCGATTCGCTCTTCTGGAGTTTTTTCTTTTTTCTCCTCGGAATCAGCTTTTGCTCCTTCTTTTGAATCAGAATCGGCTTTGTTCTCAGAAGCTGTGCTTTCCTGTGAAGAAGCTTCTTCTGCCTTTGTTTCAGCAGTCTGTTCAGTCTTCTGCTCAGACTCGTTTACTTTTTCTTCGGTTTTTTCATGTTTTTCGTGTTTCATGATTACTTCCTGAAATCTTATTCTTATAAATAAAGATAGTAAAATCTATCAAAAATCGTCAACAAAAAAAAGTAGAAATATAGAAAAATTTTTCCAAAAAATCCTGTCCCGAAGAAAATGAATCCTGTTTTATCAAAAAAAATCCCGCGCCGCCGTGAAGCCCCTTTAGTTGCGGAGCGACCGCAGGAAGCTCCGCAATGAGCGTTAGCGAAGGGCGAAAGGGCGGGAGGCAGTTTAGTCGCGCCATTCTGAAAAGTCGCTCACCATCTCCGAAATTTCAACCTTTGCCTCGGCAAAATTGGCCGGAAAATCCCTGACGGTCGGAATTATGTCCGTGGAAAAGACACAGCGGAGGGAGATTGCCAGAATTGCAAGAAGAATGCAGAAAAAAATCTTGTTCGTGTGCCGGGCATCAATTGCGCAAAGCCGCGAAATGTTCGGATTTTCTGCCACATACAAAACTTTCTGATTGCCCGAAAGCTCCCTGCCCCGCTTATCTTTTTGTTTCAAACTCTCACCGTTAATCGATTTGAAAGTCTTTCCGTTCACAGAAAATTCATATTCGTAGTTGATTACGAAAACCGGGAAATTTTTAGTGATGATTGATTTTGTGATTCTTCCTTCCGCAAAGCTGGTTGCCGCGCTGTTTCCCAGAAGCAGGTTTCTTCTTGTGATGAAAATTCCGAAGGCAAGAAGGGCAATAACCGCCAGAAAATGCAGGATTATTGATTTTGCGTCATTGCTTTTTCCAATCAACAGAAGAAAATACAAGAAAAAAGTCAGAAGTGCTGAAAAAGAGCCAAGGAAATACCAAGCTGCTTTCTGCCCCCTGTTTCCCGCGTCTTTTTTTGAGATTCTGATGATGATGAATGCGAGCAAAAGCTGGATTATATATATTATAGGAGAATAAAGAACAAAGACTCCGCCAGTTCCGAAAAGAAGCAGGCCTGAAATAATAAAGCCCCGCAAAAACCAGCCGAATTGGATTTTGTCATTTTCTGCCAGCGGAATGATTCGCGAGAGCCGGTCTTTTGTGAGATTTGAAAGCTGAGGCTTAATTTTTTTGAGAAAGCCCAGAACGATGACAGCCATGACCGCAAATAAAGCAATTAGAATCACGATCGGAAGCAAAAATCCTAAAAAAGCACTGCCTATTACCATAAATTACTCCCTTTGAGCAAAGATTTTTGTATTTTATAGAAGATTTCAGGAATTTTCTACAGGAAAAATCACGGAGAATTTTGCTCCGGCCAAAGTTTCGCTTTTTCCGACGGTGATTTTTGCGCCGAGGGTGTCTACGATTGCCTTGACCGTGGAAAGTCCAAGCCCTGTATGGCTCATTTTTTCATCTTCGGGACGATGTGAATAGAACCGCTCGAAAATCTTTTCTTTTTCTTCTTCAGAGACTCCCTTTCCGTTGTCCTCGACCGTGAATGTGATTTTTTCTGTTTTTGAATCAGCTGATTTTTCGATTCTAACTCTGACTTTCGTTCCGAAACTTGCGGCGTTTGAAATCAGGTTTTCGGCCATGCGGTCAAAATAATCGGCAGGAATTTTAAGCTTTGCTTCTTCGGAATCAGGTTTGAAATCAAAATCCGTAGCCGGAAAGACAAGCGAAAGCCGGGAAATTATGTTTTTTGTAAGAAGATTGAGCGGAAGCGGCTCGATTTGTTCATTTTCGGTGATTCCCGCATCGATTTTCGTGATGTTCCGAACGCCTGTAAGAAGATTTTGAAGGTGCGTGACTTCCTCTCCGATTGCACAGATGAATTCTTTTTGCTCTTCGGGATTTAGGTTCGGCGTTTCAAGTGCTTCGGAGCAGGAACGGATTGCGGCTAGCGGATTTTTGAACTCGTGCGAGACATCGCTTGCAAACCGCTCAGTGAATGTGATTCTTGCGTTGAGTTTTTCAAGAAGGGATGTGAGGGAACGAGAAAGAAGCCCGATTTCATCGATTCTTTTTTTGCCTGTGAATTGGGTGGAAAGAACGCGCCCCTGTTTGTCGCTTCTGGAAACTGCCTCGTGCGAAAGCTTTTTGAGCGGAAGGGAAATTCTGAATGTGAAAAAAAGTGAGACGAGAGCAACGAATATGAGGGATGCCAAAAAGACTTTTCCCAAATCACGCCTCAGTTCGTAAAGGTTCTGAAGTATTTTGTTGGTTGAGCGGCTCACAAGGACAACGCCCGAAACTTCTTCATTTTCGTCAAATATCGGAAGGGCTGAGTACAAAGTCACGCTTGCGCTGCTCCCGCGAGAAAATCTTGTGGTCGAGCCGTAGTAGCCTTCGAGGGCAGCTTTAATTTCATTGCCGTCGTAAAGGCTTTTTGATGTGTAATAATCCTGGGCGAAAGGATTTTGTGACGGCGGACGGAAGAATTTTCTGTAGATTCTGATTGGGAGAGAGAAAAGCCGGTAAACGAAAGTGTCTTCGGCCGATTTTTCCGATATTTTTTCCGCTGGTTTTTCGCTTTCGGGAAGATTCAGGGATTCACTTTCTTGGCGGGAAAGGATTGTTCCTGATTCAGCTCGGCTTGTTTCAGAAGCATTTGATTTGGCTGGAGTTTTCTGGCTTGTCGCTGAGTCCGCGAGAAGAAGCTGGTCTTTTCCGATAATTCTGATTCTGGCATCGAACCGGCCGTTCATTTTTGAAAGAAGTGTTTTTGCTTTTTCTTCTGTGAGTGAGTCGTGGGAGAGTGATGCCGACACGAGCCTTCCCTGCTGAACATTCGAGCGTTCCGTGAATTCCAGAAGCTGCTTTTCGTAAGTGGTCAAGGCCATCATAATCGCCACAGGAACGAATGCAATTAATAGAAGAAAAACTGAGATTTGAATCGATATGCTGAGGAAAATTTTTGGTCGTTTCATTTTGTCTTTTTTCTCCAGATTAGAACTTTTGCCTTTCTACCACCAAAGGAAGACCTGAAGCTCTGAAATCACAAGGCAGATGACATTTATCACGAATCCGCGGTGGTTGTTTTTCATCAGCCTGCTTTTTTGCTGGCGGCTTTTGACGATTCCGACAATCGAAAGGATAAGTACAGGAAGCGAAATCAGGAATTTTATGGCGATTAAAATCAAGCCAACGATTGCCATTCCTATCGCTTGCTCGCCGGTACCACCCTTGTTTTTTTCAAAAGCAAGGACAATACACGAATTCAAGCCAGTCTGAAGTATAAGACAAATCATGTTCGCAATTGAGATTTTGAATGAAGCGCTTGTTTTAAGCTGCAATTCATCGCCCGAAAGTTCTTTTTCTTCCGGCACAGGATTCAGTCTGTTCGATATATCTGCGAGAAGAATTGCGTAAGAAATCCAGTAAAGGACAGTTATTGTAAAATCAATCGCAAGGTAATACATCTTGTAGCGAATAAAGTAAACGATGTCGAACCACCAGCTTCTTGAATAAAACAAAAAGCTTATTGGGCGGGGAAGATTGAAGCTAAAAGTCGCAAGCCCCAGAAGCACAGAGGCTGCAAGATAGGCAATCAGACATTTCTGAACCAGAGGAAGTTTTGACTTTTCCTCAAAATACGGAATCTTCCTTGAAATGATTATAAGAGCTACGAGCGGCACAAGATGCAGCAAAAGGAGCAAGCCCCAAGAAAGGTTATCATCCCGCTCGCCAAAATCGAGGATATAATTGAACAGGGTGTACGCAAAATCAATAATCAGAACCAGCAGGAACCATCGCCATTTAGTGTTTTGTTTCATTTTTTCCTCTCTTTTCTATTTTTCAAACATTCCTAGTAACCGTAGTTTCCGTCCTTAATGGAACGCATGTATTCTTCTGCGGAGCGCATTTCGTTCTCAGCATATTTCATTTCCCTGGAAACATAAGCCTCGAGTCTTTTGTTAAGCGGAGCAAGGAAGAATCCGTCTTTGTCATTTTCGAGGAATTTGCCTGTCTCATCGTCAATTTCGACAAACCAGACTTCGCCAAGAACTGTGTCATCCCATTTTTTGCCTTTGTAGACGCTTTCGATTTGCATTCGGTATGTGCCTTTTCCAAGAAAAAGCGGATTTTTGACGGCGTTCATTGATATCCTGTCGTTCGTCCAATGATTTTCATATTCCGGGAAAAGGTCTGCAAAATTGAGGATTGCCTTTGTCGTTTTATTTGAATCAAGAAGTTTCATCGATTTGACACGGTTGTTTGAAATCCATGTCTCGCCGACTCCGCCAGCACGAGCAAGAACTGAATATTCTTCCCCACATTCGCTCCACTCAAAGTCATAATAACTGCCGTAGCCTTTAGGCTCTGGGTGGGCATAACGATGACCTGCAAAACGCCTCAGTCCGTTCGTTGCAAAAGGTCCGAAAGTATATGAATCCAGCGTGAATTCAATCCACTCGCCGATTCCGTCACCCTTCGCACCTTCTACCCAGCCGTTGAAATAGTTTCCGTCGAAAGAAGTTTCTGGCTTGTAATCTGAATCGCGGAGATTCTCATTGAGATTGAATTCCAAATGCTCCCAGTGATTATGATCCATTTTTCCTGCGATTTTGTAAGAGCCGGAAAGGAACGATGACGCGCGCACATTTTTTACGAAAGGCTGCTTTTTCTCATCCCCAAAGCAATCCTCTACATAAAAACTCGTACTATCGTCGCCTCCATAAGAGTGATAGAATTCAAAATATTCGTTTTTCTGCGGCATGTAGTTTTTTGCATAGTATAATCCGTCGCAAGGGATTCTGCTTTGTACGAACTGAGTCTTGGAATTGTACGAGGTCATTTTACTGTTCGTCAGGACGAGGAATTCATTGATGGCGCCACTTTTCCATGTTCCGCCGGTTGATATGTCGTACTGGAACTGATAGCGAGTTCTCCTGTAATCATGCTTCGCGGTTTCTGTCTTGTAGCGGACTGTCAGCATGGATGAAGAAGATGGCTTGAATGAAAGCTCATGATAAAAATGAAGAACTAGCTTGACTGCATATACATCATCGTGATTGTAGTCGTCTTCTTCATAGTCAAAAAATTTGAACGGGCTTTTATAGTCTTGTACGAGAGAAGTTTCGATTCCGACTGTCTGCACTGGAACGCTCTTTCCGTCCAGCTCAATGACGCAAGGATTCAAAGTCGGGTCGTTTTCACCGTAACGCAAAAGTTCAGAAAGATATTCCTTGCATGAAATTGTGCGGAGTTTCTTGTCGAGCGCGAAAACTTCGTCTTTGCTTATGTTTCCGCCGTAAGTTTCTTTTTTGCTGGAACCAGGATGGTAATTCTCGACTTTTTTCTGAAGAAGAATTTCCCAGATTTTGAGTCTTGGCCTTGCATTGAAAGAAACGAAGGTCGAAACGGAGCCGTCATTTTTGTGCACGAAAAACGGAAGCGTGATAACGACAGGGAACGCGCACGGAACGATGACTTTTTCTTTGGTCGTATTTTTGAAGTCAAAACGAGCCTCAACATCGCCCTCAAGCTGGTCAACTATAAGAAGTTCTCTTTCAAGCGCGATTTTTTCATTCGGCTTCTCGACATAGATATTGCCATAAGCCCAGTCCTCTGGCTTGTAACTGCCGCCATCATCAGCAAAAGAAAGCGATGCTGCCGCAAAAGCACATAAAATCAAAATCAGTTTTTTCATTCCCTATTCTCGTCCTTGAAAACTGTCTACAATCAATTCTGCGGCGTTATCTGTTTCGGGAGAGCTTCCCGCCGTTGTTTCGTGCACCAAAATGAACGAATAATCTTCCGCAATGATGTAATACTGCGTTGTCGTCGGCTCCTTCGGGCGTTTTTTAAGCAAGTCTTCGCTCGGAGACAGGACGAACTTATAGATAACATACCCTTTTTTATTTTTGTATCCGTCGCCCGTAAGGTCAAATCCTGCCATGGAACTCTGATAGGTCAGCTGGCTGAGAATAGCCTGCTTGAACGCGGTATGATTTTCTTTTGTGTATCTATTGTGGCGTTCTTCAACAGAAATATTGTTTGCGAACTTTACCTCTCCGCTCGAAAACTTCTTGTCATCGTCTTTTGTAAGAAAAAACGGCTTTTCTGGGGTTGAGAATTTTTTGTTTTCGACATAATTGTCTGGAACAGAAAAAGAACCAAAATCCTTTTTTATGTCCTTCGCAAAACCTTGTACCATTGCACCAACTAACATTGCAATAAAAATTACCTTTTTCATTTTTTTACTCTTTTTTTTATTTTATCCCAAAAATTTGTACCCAAGTCCGTAGACCGTCTCAATCCGTTCCGTGCCGATTTTTTTGCGAAGACGCTTTATGTGGCAGTCAATCGCACGGTCATTCAGGTAGATGTCCTCAGGATAGGCGATTTCAATCAGCTGCTCGCGGGTAAAAACTTCATCAGGATTTTTCATGAAATTTTCGAGCAGGCGGAATTCAGTAACCGTGAGCGGGATTTCTTCTGAATCCCCGGCCGCATTTTTTGCCTTTGCAACACAACTTTTTGTATTGAGGACGAGATTCTCTGAGCGGAGAAGATTTTTGTCATCTTCCATAAGCTTCTCATCTTCTTTTGAGACCTTCTGATACCGCCGCAGAAGCACTTTGACACGGGCCAGAAGTTCCTTCATCGAAAATGGCTTTGTAAGATAGTCGTCAGCCCCAAGCTCAAGCCCCAGAATCTTGTCGAATTCCTCATCACGGCTCGTAAGAAAAATCGCGGGGACTTCGGGGAAAATCGCCTTGTATTTTTGAAGGAACATGATTCCGTCCATCACAGGCATCATAATGTCAAGGATGTAAACGGCTGGCGGATTTTTGCTTTTGGTTAAGTCGTCCAGGGCTTCCTTTCCGTCAGAGAATTCCGCGACCTCAAAGCCTTCGGATTCAAGGAATTTTCTGAGCGGAAGACGGACATTTTTCTCATCATCAACTATTGCAATCTTCGGTTTTTCTACATTCACGATGAAAAGATTATAACAATTTACTGCAACGCTCTTCAATGAGGGAACAAGATGAAAGTCATCCAAAACAAAGCAGATAAAATGTCTGAAAATGCAATTCTTATCAAAAAAAATGCTGCGCAAGGGATTGTAGGGGCGGCGATAGCCGTTGCCGGAACAAAGTGTAGGCAATGTAGCGATAGCGGAACCGCGGAAAGCCAAACGAGCACGACAACGATGGTGCTCGCAACCGACTGCCTTTTGGCAGACGGTTGCGCCCTTATGCTTTTGATGCAATTTTCTCTTCTGGCTGTGGGCTAGATTCGTGAACCGGGAATTTTGTTATGCCGTTTCTTGTGAAGAACATCAGAATTGCGACCACGATGAACGCGAACACCGAGCCGATTAAGAGCGCGTAATCTTCGGACTGGAGCGAAAGATAAAGGTATGAGTACAAAAGCGCGAAACAGCCAGCCATGATGAGCGAAAACCTGACTTTTTTTGCAATCTGACCGATATAGGCCGAAACCAGAAGTCCCGAAGCCAAAGCCCCAAGCATATACGAAAGGTTGAAGGAAACATGCTCCGAAAGCGCGAGCAGCAAAAGGAAGAAAAGAACGCAGGCACTTCCGCTCAAAAGATAGTGAAGCGGGTGCAGATTGATTTTTGCGATTGCCTCGAACATGAAAAGGACTATGAAAGGCACGATTATGAACAAAAATCCGTAAGAAATAGCACGGTCAAGTTTCTGGTAGACATTCACCGGGTCGATGAAAGAAAATCCGATTGTGTGACCTGATTCTGCGTTTGCGAAAGGAATTGTCCATTCGGCCGTAAAGCCTTCGCTTGTGAGTTTTCGAGTGTTCGGGAGATAGTCGAAGCCTGTGAAGCCTGGGGAAGCCCAGTCTGATTTTACCGAAAGGCTTGTGTCGCTGGCACTGACTTCAACTGCGAAGGAAGTGGAACCTTGAATTTTTAGCTCTGTGTCGAATGTGTATTTTCCGCTTGCGAAATTGATGTTGGCGGCGATTTCGGTAGAGACAGCTCTTGAACCAGTGTCGTTGACTGCGTAGCGGATTCCAGAAAGATAAGTGTCGTGATTTTTTCCGTTAATGACAAAGACTGGCTTGCTCTGGAGGGAACGGTCATGAATTTCAAGGACGACGACCGCCTTTTCTGGATGCGAGCGGGCAGGAAGCTTTTCCGAAGCGTCAAAATCGGCGTGAATTTTCATTGAGCCTGAGAAAATCGGGGCTGAGTAGATTCCGAGAGGCCGTCTCTCGCTTTTCAAATCTGCTTCATATCGGAGCGTGGTTGGATTGATGTACAGATAGCGTGTGACGGTTTTTTTTTCAATTTTATCCCAAGCATTTTTCTCTTCGACTGTCTCATCATAAGGAATCACGATATATGGACCGCCTGAGCGAAGCTTGTCTCCGCTTGCCTCCGCGATGCTGTCGAGGGCGGTGTGGTAGCTGTATTCCCTGTCCTCAAGTTTTGATTTTATCAGCACATTTCCCACGAGAAGAAGAAGCACGATAAATCCGATGAAAATAAGTTTGATTGATAATGGTGAAATTTTTTTCATAAAAATCTCCTATAAGAGCCAAGAAGGAAGTTCCAGTTTTCGATTGGCCGTTTTTGTTGTGTGGGGCAGCTGGCTTTGTGGAAAAGTCATTGCTCGGATGCAAGCTCCGCCCCTTGTTAAGAAGATTTTAGAAAGAAAATGTGTCAGAATTATGGCGAAATTGTGTTCTTTTTGGAGAGTTTCAGCGAATTTTGGAAAGTGTCGGCTAGGCTGAATGTCGAGTTTTGAAATTTACTGGCTGTGTTAAAAACTCGCCATTCGACCTATTAGCAATATCTCCATTCTACGCCGTCTTCGCCCATAAAGATTTTGACTGTGCTGTTCTCGATGAAAGAATTGTCAAAGAAAGACTGGATATCCATCGCAGCCCCAGAAAGGAGCTCTTCGGGATTGTAACCAAGCTCGATCTTTGACTCTTCGCCTTCGCCAAAACATCGTGAAAAAGCTCCGTTGAGCCGGACAATATTGCTCACGACATCAAAAAGCTGAGGCTTGTTCTTTTCATCGTATTTGAATTTAAGGAAGGAAAGCTGCATTTTTTCGATTTCGGCATGTTTTGCAGTCTCAGGCTTCCATCCGCTTTCAAGAGAACAGTTGTTGATTTTCTGCCATTCCGCAAAATCCTGGAAAAACTTAGATGGTGTCATTTTGAGCGGGGCAAGAACCGCAAGGAACCAAGTGACTGCACGACCATAGCTATAAAAAGAAGAGACAGCAAAGGCAGTTTCTCGGCAATTTTTTATGTCCTGGGTCGAGAAAGTTGCGCTCGGCTTGGGCTGTTTAATAGAAGATTTATCGGCACTGTCTGAAATGCCCGCCAGCTCCAGCTGAGGAAAATCAATGTGATTCGGATAAAGGGAAAGTGCAAAATCAAGCCTGTCACGGAAAGCCTTAACGCTGTCGCCCGCATCACAGGCAAAATTCATGTCAAATCCAAAGACAAGCCCCAGAGTATTGAGCATATCCGCCCGGCGCGAGAAAAACTTTTTGTCAAAAAGATAAGAGCCGCCCTTGCTGAGCCCCGAAAAAGGAATTTCAAGCGTGCAGTAAAGCTCGGCACAGGCCTTGCACACGTCCATATCAAGAACGTTCGCGCTCACAGGCAAAGTCAGAAAAACATCTCCCGCCTCTTTCTGGAAAACCTGCAGAAAGTGAAGGAGCTTCCCCTTGTGAGAAAGAACAGCCTCGTCCTGCAAAGTGAACTCAGTAATTCCGCGCTGCTTAAAAGAAGAAAGAGAAGATTCCAGATTTGATGAAGTAAATTTAAACAAATTTTCCATTTTATCTTGTAGGGCAAAAACAAAGCCTACCCGGTGCGCTAACTTCGAGTAGGCTTTTAACAATAGCTTAAAGGAGATTGCCACCTCTACGGTGTTCCTTTCTTTTTTAATATATCCGATAATTTCCCTATCGTCAAGAAAATTACAGCAAGTGAATTCCGTGCTTTTCGCACTCGCTCTTCATCTCGTCCGGCCACATTGAAACCTGGATTTCGCCGATGTGAGCTTTTCGCAGGAAGAACATGCACAAGCGGCTCTGACCAATACCGCCACCCATTGTAAAGCTGAGCTCACCGTTCAAGAGTTTTTTGTGGAACTCAAGGCTTGCGCGCTCAGGGCAGCCACGCTCTTCAAGCTGTAATTTCAAGCTTTCAGGGCTTACACGAATACCCATTGAAGAAAGCTCGAATGAAGACTGCAAAACCGGGTTCCAGACGAGCAGGTCACCGTTCAAACCGTGATGACCGTCAACGCTCTCGCTGATCCAGTCGTCATAGTCCGGTGCTCGTCCGTCGTGGATTGTTCCGTCAGGAAGCTTTCCGCCGATACCAATCAAGAAAACAGCTCCGTATTCTTCGCAGATTTTGTTCTCGCGCTCTTTTGGAGTCAAATCGGGATAGCGGCGCTGTAAGTCATCAGCAAACACAAACTGAACGTTCTCCGGCAAAATCGGCTTGATGTTCTCGTAGCGGTCGTAAATGTAGAATTCTGTGCGTTTGAGACAATCATAAATCTTTTTGACGGCTGCCTTCAAATATTCAAGATTGCGGTCGGCCTTATTGATGCACTCGCACCAGTCCCACTGATCGACATAAAGCGAGTGAATATTGTCCAAATCCTCGTCGGCACGAATCGCGTTCATATCAGTGTAAATTCCAAAACCTGCAGGAAGCTTCATCTCGCTGACCTTAACACGCTTCCATTTTGCGAGAGAATGAACGATTTCCATCTGAGCGTCGCCCATGTCCTTTACCGGGAATTTTACGGCACGCTCAACACCGTTCAAGTCGTCATTCAAGCCCTTTCCGCTCTGAACAAAAAGAGGAGCGGTAACGCGGGTGAGATTAAGTGCGGTAGAAAGCTGGGTCTGGAAGAAATCTTTAATCATTACGATAGCATGTTCGGTCTCTTTTTCGCCGAGCAGCGATTTGTAGTCTTTTGGAAATTTTACACTTGCCATTTTGTGCCTCGATTTTTTATGAATGGAATATTTTATCAGAAAAGCGATTTTTTTTCTACAATTTTTTTGGCGCAAAATTTTCTAGCGGCCGTTGTTCCGCCCTTCGCTCACGCTCATTGCTTCACTACGCCTACGCAACGCAGTTGCTTCGGAGAGTCGCTAAAAATGCTTTCGCATTTTCTTAACGCTCCCTACGTTCCGCAACTTCGGGGCTTCATAACGGTGCGGCATTTTTTATTCCTCAAAATGTACTCGCTGTGAATAATTTGCTATAATCTCTTTATGCCTAAAAAACGAAAATCACGCAAAAATAAAAAACAGAGACACTCCCTGGGATTTCTTTTTTTAATAATTGCAATTCTCACTGTTGTTTCAGTTTATTCTTATAAGACAAATCCAGAATTCAAGGCGAAAGTTGATAATGTTGTCAAGATTTTAAAAGAACCACAGATTACACAGATTTCACAGATTAAAAATTATATAGAAGAAAGTGATTCTAATGAGAAGCAGGCTGCTCAATCTGAGAAAGCGGAAACCGATTCTGAAAAGCAAAAATCTTCGGGCAAAAAATCAGCGTCGGAAAAAGCTTCCGCAAAAGAACTCGTCGCACTTCCGGCAGGACTTGAAAAGCCAATTTGTGCCGCATCTGATAACGCCGCCGACCACCAGCTCAGGAACTTTGAGCATTATTCACTCTGCTACCGCGAAAGCTACGAGCAGGCAGAATGGAGCGCGTACTGTCTCACCGAAGAAGAGCTTGTGAAAAACGCAAAGCGAAGCGACGACTTTAGAAGCGACCCAGAAATCACCACAGGCTCAGCAACTCCTTCCGACTACAAAAAATCCGGCTACGACCGCGGCCACCTCTCCCCTGCCGCCGACTTTGCCTTTGACGAAAAAGCCATGAGCGAGACATTTTACATGAGCAACATGAGCCCGCAGAAAGGAAACCTTAACCGAGGGCTTTGGAAAGATTTGGAAAGCAAGGTGCGTGAATGGGCAGAAATATTCGGGCGAGTGTATGTAGTTTCAGGCCCGATTCTTGAAAAGCCAGCCGAAGAATACAATTCAATCGGCGAAAACAAGGTCTCAGTTCCAGAATTTTACTACAAAGTGCTTTTGATTCCGCTTTACGAAGACGAAAAAGACAAGGAAACTCCCGAAGACGCCCAAAGTGTGATGATGCTGGCATTCATTCTCCCGAACGAAAAATGCGGCGAAGTCCTTGATTATTATGAAGTCGCCGTGGACGAAGTAGAAAAGCGTACAGGCTTGGATTTCTTCTCGCTGCTAGAAGATTCACTAGAAAATGAACTTGAGGCAAAGGACAGAAGGGCACCCTAAAGGGGCGTTACGGGGTAGGGAGCGACGGCGTTAGCCGACAAAACCTGCGAGACAGGTTTTGAGCGAGATGATATGCTTTTATGAAAAGGGTGAAAGCGGTATCCTGTTCTGACGGGAGCAGGAGGTAGGCGGCAGGTTCCACGCGAGACAGAGAGGCATAAACCTCGAGAGCGAGATTAACCTAAACCTTCCGCTG
>NZ_JAFRNB010000123.1 GCF_017430385.1 Treponema sp. | reverse complement strand
CATAAATCAAAAAATGCTAGTAAATCGCCCCCTAAATTTAGCCGAAAACGCCCCCAAATAGCCCCATTTTGCCCCAGATAGACCCGCAAAAAATGTCAGTTTTTCTTATAATTTTACATCAAATTTTTTGAAAACTGACAGCAACGGGGACGGAAAATACAGATGTCTGAAACCGCAAGTAAAACATGAAAAAAAAGCACTGCCTAAAAAGACAGTGCTTAAACTTTTCTCTGTGAGCTCTGTGTACTCTGTGAGAAATTTACTTGCTCAGCAGTTTGTTCACAGCCTTAACGAACTCCATAGGATCCTTAAGCTCGGCTCCGCTCACAAGCAATGCCTGGTCGAACAAAACTTCGCTCACATCCGCGATGTAGCTTTCGTCGCTGCAAGATTCCAGCGTTTTGACAATCGCGTGGTCGCCGTTGATTTCGAGAATCGGCTTGATTCCTGGCCCTGCCTGACCCATCGCGCGCATCATTCGCTCCATCTGGATTCCTGGGTCGTTCTCGTCCACAACGATACAGCTCGGCGAATCAGAAAGTCGCTTTGAAAGCACGACATCCTTAACGCGGTCGCCCAATGCTTTTTTGATTTTTTCCTGGACAGGCTTGAAGGCTTCTTCCTTCTTTTTTGCCTCGTCCTTGTCAACGCCAAGCTCGTCGTCGCTGCCCGCCCGGTTCACGGCTTTAAGGTCGAAGTCCTTGTATTTCATCAGACTTGGAATTACGATGTCATCGATTTCGTCCGCCATAATCAGGACTTCAAATCCCTTGTTCTTGTAGGCTTCGAGGAGTGGTGAAGCACGCAAGTTCTTTTCGTCAGTGCCTGTGATATAGTAGATTGCCTTCTGCTCAGGCTTCATTCGCTGAACATAGTCGGCAAAACTCGTCCAGTTGTCGTCGCCAGTGCCCGCCGCATCGGTACTCTTGAAGCGCACGATTTCCGAGATTTCATCGCGTTTTGTATGTAGAATTTTTCACAAAAGTTTGATAGATTGAACTAAAGGCTTGCTATAAAAAAGAAGTCCGCGGTCCCTATCGGTGCAAAACACCCACTGCATAAGCAGGAGAAGGACTTCCGCGGCTCACGATTTAAATATAACAGTCTTTTTCGTAAAAATCAACAGGATTTTTTAATGAACAATCATTTTTATTCTGAAATTGAATGTGCTTTCACTTCTTCACGGCTTTCTGTTTATAAACAAGATGGGGCGGACGACATCACTTGTATTGCCCGCTATTTGTACAATATTGAAGTTTGCAAAAGCCTTTATTCATCTTTGAATATTTTTGAAGTCACATTTCGTAATGCGATAGACAAGGTTTTGTGCGTGGTTGCTGGAATTGATAATTGGTATGACATTTTGTCACTTGATTCAACTTCGCTGAAAAACATAAGCGATGCAAAGCATAAAATTCAAAAGAAGGGAAAAATGGTTACTCACGACAGAATTGTTTCCGAACTGACTTTTGGATTTTGGACTTCATTGCTTACGCCACGATATTCGCAGGCTTCATTTCAAAGTAAGATTATAAAAACTTGTTTCAAAACTGTTCCAGCGGCTCAGCGAAACATAAAATATCTGCAAACAAGATTTGATAAGATTCGCATTTTGCGAAATCGAGTTTCACATCACGAGAGAATCATTCACTGGAAAGATTTACCCACCCAACACGATGAACTTCTTGAAAGCATAAAATGGCTTGATAATGCTTCTTACAAATTGGCTTGCAGTTGCGACAAATTTCCGAAAATTTATGCGAAATCGTTTAAGGTTTATAAACGGTATGTGAGGTGGCATTGGAATAGGTATTAAAATTTGAGAACCCAAAGAAAATTATTATAGGATGTCAAATGTTATAATGCAATTTGCACCATTTCCAGGTCCTGTTATTCTAATTCTTTTAACATTAGCGTCTTGTTCAAAGATTTGAGTTTGCAGAGCACCACAAACCGCAGGCATTTCAATTACTACAGCATCTGTATATTTGTGTGTAATGTTTTCTTCATAAAGACAAATATCTGTATTATCATTCTCCCATATTGTATATCTATTTGTGTGATATTGCCCCCACAACATATTTGTCGAAACATCTTCTGTTTTGGTTTTAAAATTGTTTCCATAATTTTCTTTAGCTTTCTGAAGAATTGCATCACCTAATTCTTCATTCCATGTTATGACAATACCAGTTAAATGATTGTCATAAAAAAAGAATTTGATATTTCCATTGTCGCCATTATTAGAAAATTCATTCGTATATACAAAATAACCTATAACGGAATCAGGATATGGAAAATTATCATTGGAGAATGGTCGATAAAATTGATAAAATTCATCAAAATTTTTGTAGTGAACTGTTTTACATTGAACCACAAATTTTATTTCAAAGCATAGAAACAGATTCAAATATTGAAAAGAAAATCGAATCTGTTAAAGAAAATGTTATGAACTCTGTAGAAAAAGAACTTATAAGTTTGCTAAGAGAAAATTTATATTGATAAAAACACCCCTAAAAACTGAACATTTGGAAGAAAAAGGGATTGAAAGGGGAAAAGAAACCTTTTTAAGGTGTCGTTTTCCCTTTTTTCTGAATCCCATTCAAAATTGCCGTTTACAACAGTCATTCAGATAATTATAGCACTAGTTTTGAGTTTCGCCAAATTTTTCGTCAGATTCACTCATAATTCGATATTACCATAAAATAATTTGAATTTGGTCAACTTTCAGGCGACTTTGAGATTTTTACAGGAGAAAATGCGGGGGGAAGAGGGAGAATACTATTTCTTAGAAAACGCGATTGAATTCTATTCCCTGTATATTTATTCTATTCTTGTCAATAATTCTGCCAGTTCCTGCTCATACCTTATGTTGGATTCCCATCTGCCGATGAGGTTTACAGGTAGTTTTTTAGAGCAGAAAAATGCGGCAAGCATCCATATCACAAAAAAAGAAGGTAGAAAAAATGAATTTTGGAATCTGCCGCAAAAGAATAACTTCATTATTATTCGCCTGTTACAATCGTAGTTCTTTTTATAAAGATTCCAAGAATGTTGGTCGTTCTTGTATCTATAGTGGCAATTTT
>NZ_JAFRNB010000122.1 GCF_017430385.1 Treponema sp. | reverse complement strand
TTTTTGCGATACTGGCAGTTATAAAGCTTTGCCACGTAGCGGCAGACCGCGAAAATTAAATGAAGAAGACGTTAATAAAATATCCGAAATGATAAAAATAAACCCATCATTAACGCTTGATGAGATAAAGGAAAAAGGAAACTTTACGACAAGCTGCACAACAATTTACAGAGTATTGCAAAGATTAGGGCATACATATAAAAAAAACACTTTTTGCGGCGGAACAAAACCGCGCTGATGTGAAACAAAGGCGTATTGAATGGCGCAAAAAATCTCAAAGTTTTGATATAAATAAAATGGTATTTCTTGATGAGAGCAGTATAAAAACGTCTATGGTGCGTTTATATGGCTGGAGTTCCAAAGGCAAGCGCATAAGAGATTATGTCCCTGATGCAAGATGGAAATCATTGAGCATACTATCGTCTCTGCGCAGCGATGGCAGTACGGAAGCGATTGTATATGAAGGAGCTTTAACGGGAGAATTATTCAAAACATGGCTGAAGGAGTGTCTGTTAAAAACATTAAAAAAAGATGACATTCTGATAATGGATAACTTGTCATCACATAAAGTTGCAGGTGTAAAGGAAATTGTTGCCAGTGCCGGAATAAAATTGGAATACTTACCGCCTTACAGTCCTGATTTGAATCCGGTGGAAGCCATGTGGTCAAAAGTAAAAAACAATGTTCGAAAGATACCGAAAACAAAAATTGAGGAGCTAGAAAAGGCAGTGGGAGAAAGTCTGAGTAAGCTAAAACGATTGGATGCAGTGGGCTGGTTGGGTTTGTCAAGGGTTTGTCAATAGTTTTGTGTAATTGATTTTTTTTCATATGGCAACTCTGTCAGCCCCAAAAAGAATGGCAAACTGATGTAATGCCTGTCCCCAATTTTGAATCGGCATCGTCCACTTCTTCGCCGCTTTCTTGAGCGCAAGATACATAATTTTGATGATTGCCTCATCGTCAGGAAATGCGGCTCTGTTTTTCGTAACCTTCCTCAGAGACGCATTTAATGATTCTATTGCGTTCGTAGTATAGATTACGCGCCGAATTTCTTGCGGATACGCAAAGAACTCGTTAAGGTCATTCCAGTGTGTTTCCCATGAACGCTGAATCATTGGATACTTGGCGTTCCATTTTTTGCCCAAATCATCAAGAGCTTCCAGAGCCTCTTGTTCATTCACAGCACTGTAAATTTGTTTCAAGTCTTTGCAAACGGCTTTTAAATCCTTGTAGCTGACATATTTTGTACTGTTGCGCACCATGTGAACTATACAGAGCTGAACTTTTGTTTGCGGATAAATCGCCCGTACAGCATCAGGAAAGCCCGTAAGGCCATCCATGCAGGCAATTAAAATGTCTTGAACACCGCGGTTTTTCAGGTCTGTCAGCACACTCATCCAAAACTTTGCGCCTTCTGTCTGGCTCAAATAAAAGCCTAAGGCCTCTTTCTTTCCGTCCATATTGATGCCCAAAGCCAAATATAGAGCTTTGTTTTCATTTTTGCCGTTCTGTCGGCTGTTGACACGCAGCGCATCGAGATAGACTATTGGGTAAATGCTGTCGAGCGGGCGCGTCCTCCATTCCCTCACATCTTCATGAACAGCGTCTGTAACTGTGCTTATGAGTTCAGGAGAAATATCAACGCCATATATTTCATTCAAATGCGCCTGAATGTCGCGGGTCGTCATTCCCCGCGAATATAACGAGATTATCTGCTCATTAAACAGCGGAAGCCTTTTCGCGTATTTGGGAACAATTTCAGGATTAAATTCACTTTTTCTGTCTCTCGGAATATTGAGTTCGACTTCTTGATCCTGAGTGAGAACTGTCTTTTTCGAATAACCGTTCCTGCTATTGCCACTGTTATCACCGACGTTTGAATGTTTTTTGTAACCCAAATGAGCGTCCATTTCAGCTTCAAGGACTCTATTCAAAAGTCGGCTTGTCAGAGCTTTTATGAGACCATTTTGGCCGAAAAGCTCTTCTTGTGTCATTCCGGATAAATCCAGTTGAGAAACTATTTGCTCAACTGCAGTGTTTCTTTGTTCGTGTTTCTTGGTCATTACTATCGACTCCTTCTGTTCATAGCATTTCCCATTTACACAAACTATTTTACAGTCCCATTAAAACAGTGGCGAGGCATTGCAACCCGCTATGCGAAGAAAGCATCCTCATTCATAGCTTCTGTGCAGATAGGCGCGATGTTCATGTGGCTTAATATATTACGACGACACAGTATAAAAACAATACATTCTCAGTTACAAATCCAGCCAAGCCAGTTAAGGCAGGAGCGACAGCAGACATAGCCAGAACTTTAGCGAATTGAACGGCATACTTTTTTCTGTCATTTATTTTTGCGGCGTAGCTTCGTCTGATAAGTCCTACGTTTTTAGTCCAAGCCAAGAGTAGGGCATAAAACAGAATCGCTCCTGAGAATATAAGCATAAAAATTATTGCGTTATCCATATTTCAGCCACAGAAGAGAGCAGAGCTTAAAACCGCCAGTTCTGAACAGTGGCAATCTGCTCCGCTGTGAG
>NZ_JAFRNB010000121.1 GCF_017430385.1 Treponema sp. | reverse complement strand
GATGACTGCCGCAACTGGTATGACGGCTATCACCTTGCATGGAACGAAAATGGCACGCAAAAAAAATGCGAAATCTACAATCCTGAATCGGTCGTCATGAGCACTGAAACAGGAAAATTCGCCGGATTCTGGGGAGCGACATCCTCTTACGAGGTGATTTCAGACAGAATACAGCAGAATTTCGCTGGCACTAAGACAGATGTCATCAAAATGCTCTCCGGAGAAAAAGTTGACATTGATACCGGAATATACAAAAACACGGTCAAAGATTTCGTCTCAAAGGATGATATTTTTACATATCTTATTCATCTGGGATATCTTGCCTATGACTCAAAAGAACAGCAGTGCTACATTCCCAATAAAGAAGTCAGAATAGAATGGATGAGGGCAGTATCTGTCATAGATGATTATTCCGAAACAAACGCGATCATAAAAGCTTCCAAAGAACTTCTTTCTGAAACTCTTTTAGGAAATGCCGATGCTGTCGCCGCCTCACTTGATGAAAGCCATATCCATGTAACGAGCAACAGAAGCTATAACAATGAGTATGCCCTTCAGAGTGCGATTTATCTTTCATACATCTACGCTCTGAACAAATATACATGCTTCAGGGAACTCACGACAGGAAAAGGATTTGCGGACATGGTTTATGTTCCGCTCGCAAAAGATTTGCCAGCCCTCATAATCGAGCTCAAGCACAACAAATGCGCGCAGACCGCCCTGAGCCAGATAAAAGAAAAAAAATATTTTGATTCGCTAAAAAAATATTCAGGCAACATGCTCTTTGTCGGAATAAACTACGATGAAAGCACCAAAAAGCATGAATGTAAGATTGAGAAGCTTGTAAAGGACTGAAAAATGGTGGCCGCCATCCTGCAGCCACCGCGAGCTTTATGCTACCATAACAACTTCCGAAAAGGCTTCCTTCGCGTTCTTTGTCAGGTTTCCGCCTTTCGTGTAGAAAGTTCGGACAAGGATCCTGTATTTTCCGCTCGGAGTCTCGTCAGGAACGAAGAACTCCAGATTCTTCGCCGTGTTCCGTGTGATTGCATCGCACGAAATCCATTTGCTCTCATCCTCAACCGGCTCATTCTTCTCACCAAGCGGGCACAGAAAAATCCCGCCATTCTCGCCGCTGATTTTCAGTCTTAATCCTTCTACGAGAACAGTCTTGCCCGCACTCAGATTTCCTGCCGTGTCTTTCGTGAACTGGTTTGTCACGGAGACAATTTCGGGCGACACGGGGGCGATGGTGATTTCCTTGATTCCGATGTCCGTCACCGCAGACTGAACCAGTTGGCTCGGCGTAAATCTTGCCACCAATGGCTGCTTATCGCCCGAATCAATCTTCTTTCCGTCACATTTTCCGTTCAATGTTAGGTACATAGTGCCCAAATCCAGGACATTCACCGATTCCCCATGGGCAAGGGCCTCAAGAATCTCCTCCTTGAGAAATCCCGCCGTCTGCTGCAGCGTAAGCTCGTTCGTCCCGGCCTTGCGCTTTTGAATCCGGGCAATCAAAGCATTTGTGCCGATTGTGTTCCTCTCGAACCTCCCGTAATAACCGTTTCCGTTAGCAAATGCGTTCGCATAAAGCTTTATTTTCCCGCTGCCCTGGGAATCCGAGAATTTTGTCGTAAGTGTCTCTGCCATACTTACATTCCTTACCTGACTTACAGGCTTGCCAAAGTCTTTTAAGGTCAACGACCCCTTATCCTGAATATACAGGAAAAAGACACCGTGATTTGTGGAAGTTTGTCTACAAATCAAATGTCCACGGAAAGAAATATAGCGGAAAAATTCACAGGAAAATCTAGTAGTTTAGTTAGGCTGAGGGTGGAATATTGTCAGTATTATGTTATAATTATGGAAAGGTATAATAATGATTGATATGAATGAAATTGTAGCATTTAATGTGCGAAGGCAGCTTAGACTTTCCGGTAAAAAACAAGGTGAGCTTGTCGCCGTTCTGAAGGAGCCGAAACGAAATATCCTTCGAATGCTCAGCGGAGCACAGGAACTTCCTCTTCCTGTACTTAAAAAAATTTCTCATTTCTGTAATTCTTCGATTGATTCATTTTTTCTTGAGCCTGAGCAATCTTCAAGTATTCATGAAGCCTTCATGGGGCAAGTTTCATCGAGTGAAGGTAAAAAGAGCCTGGATATTGTTCGACAGCTATCTGATATTTATCTTTTTCACAGCCAATATCAGACAGCCGAATTTTCTAATCTTGTAAATAAAAACTGGAATGAATAGAATCCTCGACAATTGTCTTTTTGAAAAAGATTCTCAGAGATACGAAAAGATAAAACAGATTGCGAAATCATTCTCAAAAGCATATATCGGAAATAATATTCCTTGTGACCATATCTTTTCTATTATCGATAATTATTGCAAGCGGAATGGATTTGATGTTCAGATTTTTCGATTTCCAATTGACGATGCAAAAATATGGGCTTTGACATCTGTGAAAAAGGGATGCGTATTCGTTACTATAAACACCAGTTTGCCGCTCAACAAACAGATATTTGCGGCCGCCCATGAACTCTATCATATTTATTGCTATATAGATGGTGATGATGATGAATTAGTAAACGGTTCGATTCTTACCGCAGAAAATGCTGATGATATTGATGTAGCAATGGAAGAGCGGGAAGCAAATGCTTTTGCGGCATTAATATTAGCACCCCTGAAACAAGTTGAGAAAATTGCTATGGCAATTTAATTGATAAAATTCATTCACTGCCTGATTTTCTAAGACAGATTGAAACAGGAGATGATCTAATAGGAACACACCATAATCTTGGAGAAGTAAAGAATACCCTTTTGCTTAAGGTATTATATTTATGTACTAAGAATACCGTATATAAATTTTGCTCAGACGACCAAGATACTCGTTCCCATATACTGGCTTATGCCGCACAAAATAAGTATGATTTGAAATGTATAAGCCCTTTTTCCTTTTTCTTTCTCGCAAAGAATGAACTTGCTCTTTCAAAAGAAATATGTGATGATTATTTTTCAAGTTGGATAAGCCAAAGCTCTAACCAGCGTGTTTCTGTTATAGAGCGAAACGGCTTAAAAAAGACTCACCTAACAGCAGAGGTTTATTCTGACATTTGGAATGATTATGTTGATTGCACCGCAGAAGGATACATAAAATATTAAATCTGTATTTAGCCTATGCCTGCCGCACTCACTGAAGACAAGGCGGGAGTACCACTGAAGAAAACAAGGTGGCGGCAATAAAGACTACTTGGTAGCAGCAATGAGGAAAGGGCGGTAGGTGCCGTGAGAAAAATAAGTGCCCAGCCAGACTGACTGTTATGAATATTGAAATACATCACTATTTTAATTGACAAAATTGTAAACTTGATGTATAAAATAATTGGTTAGGGATTCCTAACTGGTTGTTGCTATGGGATTACTCCCTTAATGTACTAAGGTCGGGGCTTTCGGTTAATTCCGTGTTACCTAGGCGGACAGGCAACTTTCTGATAACGGCTCTTCTTGGGCCGTTTTTTATTTTATCTGTATAAATTTTTCCTCCGCCCCGATATACAAATAAACTTCATCGGCATTTACATTTTTAGAAATAGCATCTTTCAAACTTTTTATTTGACTCGGAGAGATATAACCTTTTACGGAAATAAAACAACTTTTAGCTTGGTCAACACTTCTGTTGTATTGCCGAGTAACATCGTTTGAAGTGTCTTTTAGTTCAATGATGATTGAAATGTTTTATTCATTATCCTGCCATTATCAAATTTTAAGTAGACTTTAGTTTTATGTATTTTTCTGAAATCGTCAATAAGTCCACTGATATTGATTTTCCTTCGTGCACTTGCAACAAAACTAACAAAGTGTTATAGTGATTTTATAGCAAATTTAGGGGGGAAGTATGCTGCCCGGATGGTGGCGGCAGATTCTTTTACGGGCACATGAAGATTTCTGTTTACATGGAGACACTTGCTTATAAATACGGAGGAGCAGAATCTTACACGGCGAGTCTTATAGAGGCACTTCAAAGTCTATTTCCGGCATCCCTAATCGTATTAATCACTGAGCATTTAAGAAATTATCCACTTGTTTCCACAGAAAAACTCATCGAGATGCAGAATTCCGCTTACGGGACATCGATAAAAAAGGAAAATTTCTCGGTCTCCTATTTTAATTTTGAAAAAATCGATGAAAACAGCGCGAGAAACAAATTCTCACGGCTTTTCCGAATCATAAAAAAAGAAATTAACGCAATAAAACGCTTCAAAAGCATCATGCGGCTTTCGGAAGGTTCAGATTTGTTCATAAACGCATCGTTCAAGATTGTCGCTGGGAAGGCCAAAAAGAGTATCTGCACTGTATATTTCCCATATAAGCCTTGTACGACATCAGGAATAAACAAGCGGCTCCGTATATTCCGATATTTCGCACAAAAACGGGACTCAGCATATAAAAACTCTTATGACTACTATTTTCCAATCTCAGAATTCACAAAAGAAAATTTAAAAAAGTACTGGTTGATTCCAGAAACGAAACTCAAGCTTATTTATCCACCGGTAAAGCCTATCTCATTGAAAGCTGAAAAGAATCACTCACAAATTCTTCTTTGCTCGCGAATTTGCCGTGACAAAAAAATTGATTTCCTTTTACAAGCTTATGAGAACTCCAGTTATTTAAAGCAAAATGCAAGTCTTGTCGTCGCCGGCTCAGCAATCGGTGAAGATGAGTCATTCATGGAAAAACTGCAGGCAATTTCACCTTCAACGAAGTTTGTTATTGATCCTAAAAGAAATGAACTCGAAAAGCTTTATGCAGAATCAGGAATATTCTGGCATGCAAAAGGTTTTGGCGAAGAAAATCCATTTGAATTCGAGCATTTCGGAATCACTACGGTAGAGGCGATGAGCGCGGGCTGCGTTCCAGTGGTAATTAACAAGGGCGGTCAGAAAGAAATCGTTGCGGAAGGTTCCGGCTTCAGATGGAATACACTTGAGGAGCTTGCCGAAAGGACTGAATGGCTAATCAGAAATCCAGAGGAAGCAGACAAAATCAGAACGAACAGTATTGAGCGGAGCAAAGCCTTTACTTCGGGCAATTTTAGGTCAGATATAAATAAAAATCTCTCGGAGGTTCTGTATGCTTAAAAGCGTGTTGCAGCCCCTGGGAGATTTCTATCATCCCCTTCTTCATAACTTCCGTCAATTTTTGGAAGCAAAAAGAATTATAAATGAAATCAATCTCCGAATAAAAAATGACACCATTGTCTCAAAAAATCTTTCGCGAAAAAAAAGAATTTATTTAGATGTTGCTGATTTTTACCTATCGAACAGAGGAACTGGTATACAGCGTGTTACAAAAGAAATCTCAGAGGGTATTCATAACCTTTGCACGGAATATGATGTTATCGATGTGTATTGCAAAAAGATAGGATATACATCTTGCATAGACGGAAAGGATGTTGATTTCTGTCAAAATGACATTCTTTTAGTTTTGGGATATACGCCCAAACTTTTGGTAAGACATGCAAAATTTTTTGAAGAATTGAGAAATAAAGGAATATGGACAGCAGCGTTCCTCTATGACTTGCTTCCCATCTTGTATCCTTCATTTTTCATTTCTGGTGAGGATAAAAAGTTCAGGGCCTATCTTTCCGTTCTTCTTCAGTTCTCTCAGCTAATCTGTGACAGTTCTGCGGTCGCAAGCGAAGTAAAACAATATCTCGAAACTCACCCAAAAATCAAACGCAATCCGGAACTAAAAATCTCATACTCACTGCTCGGAAGTGATTTTTCTACTCTTCCCCGCCCTTCCGTTCATTTCGACTCACTAAATTCACGCTCTGGATCTTCTCTCAACTTTCTCATGGTCAGTACGGTTGAGCCTCGCAAGATGTATGCGCAGGCGGTGAAGGCCTTTGACATGCTCTGGAAAGAAGGGCTTTCCGTGAACTTGTGGATTGTCGGCAGACGTGGCTGGAAAAATGAAACGACATTCAGATTAATAGAAGAAAACACTCATTATGGAAAAGAACTTGTCTGGTATAGCACAGGAATCAGCGATGAGGAACTTGCTTCTCTTTACGAAAAATGCGATGCGGTGATTTTTGCCTCAGTTGCGGAAGGATTCGGGCTGGCAGTCGCAGAAGGCGCGCATTTCGGGAAACCGCTGATTCTTCGGGATATACCGGTGTTCAGGGAAATCGCTGGCAACAATGCCTTTTACTTCTCTGGCACGGACGAGTCGATTCTCGCCGGAAAAATCAAAGAATGGATTTCTCTTTACAAAACTTCAAAAGAACCTAAATCAACAAATATAAAACTCACCTCATGGAAGGAATGCAGTCAGAAAGTCTTGGACTTGCTGACTGGAAATGGAGAAAAATCATGACAATCATACCGGTAATTCTTTCAGGCGGAAGCGGAACAAGGCTTTGGCCGCTCTCACGCGCATCTTATCCGAAGCAGCTTCTTCCGCTCGTCAGCGACAACACGATGATTCAGGAAACTGCCCTCAGACTCAATGGCCTTGATGTCCAGGAACCGATTGTAGTCTGCAACGAGCAGCACCGTTTCATAATCGCGGAGCAGCTTGCCGCAATCGGGATGAAAAAGCCTTCTATTATATTGGAGCCAGTCGCAAAGAATACGGCCCCGGCCATCGCGGCGGCATGTCTTCACGCTCAGAAAATCGACTCAGAGACTGTCGTCGTAGTCCTTCCGTCGGATCATAACATAAAGGACAAGGAGGCTTTCCAGGAGGCAGTCAAAATCGCAGCGAACGAGGCAGAAAACGGAAGCATGGTCACATTCGGAATCACACCGACATTCGCAGCCACAGGCTACGGTTATATCGAAAAGCAATCTGATTCGGATTCAGAAGGTGTCTCATCAATCAAACGCTTCGTCGAGAAGCCTGATGTCGCAACCGCACAAAAATACCTTGACTCAGGAAATTTCTTCTGGAACTCAGGCATGTTCGTCTTCAAGGCATCTGCTTTCCTTGAGGAGCTGAAAGAGCTTGACGAGGCTATCTTCTCGGCGACATCAAAAAGCGTTGAGAAAGCAGTGGTTGACTCGGACTTCATCCGCCTCGACAAGGACAGCTTCTCAGAAAATCCAAGCATCTCGATTGACTATGCAGTCATGGAAAAAACATCACACGGAAAGGTCGTTCCCCTCAGTGCAGGCTGGAGCGATGTCGGCTCATGGAGCTCTCTCTGGGAAGTCTCGGACAAGGACGAAAAAAACAACACTGTAAGGGGCGGGGCAATTCTCAAGAATACGAAAGGCACAATGATTTACTCAAAGGAACGGCTTGTCGCTGCAATCGGGCTGACAGATGTGGTAATCGTTGACACAAAGGACGCCCTTCTTGTGGCAACAAAGTCACAGGCCGAGCAGGTCAAGGACATAGTTGATGAACTGAAAAAAGCCGGCAACCCGGTCGCAGTCAAATATACGGAATAAGCAGGTAGCTGTGTCTACCAAAATCATAAAAACGAACAGGAGAAAATAATGAAATCTGCGCTTATCACAGGAATCAACGGACAGGACGGAAGCTATCTCGCGGAACTTCTTCTCGAAAAAGGCTATAAAGTTTATGGTCTCATGCGAAGAAAGAGTGTCGTAAGCTACGGGAATGTAGAGCACATAAAAGACAAAATCAACTTCATCTATGCAGACATGACAGATGTCGTCTCGCTCATTAATGCTATGGAAATTTCTCAAGCGGACGAAGTTTACAACCTCGCGGCACAGTCGTTTGTAGCGACAAGT
>NZ_JAFRNB010000120.1 GCF_017430385.1 Treponema sp. | reverse complement strand
TTAAAGTAACATGATTTAAGCCCATACTTATGGTTCTCCTTTGTTAATTTTGGTTTTTGTGGTGAAAAACATATTAACAAATTTCCATTTGTATGGGTGTTTTTATTTTTACTATTTCAAGTTCATTTTACAATCTTCCGTGTTTCGCAAAAAACACGCGAAGTGGCGGTGTATCGCCATCCGTTGACATCAACATCCTCGCCACAGCATGGAGTGCAGCAGATATGGTAGACAAGGCCATCACGGCGAACAAACTTGCTGACCAGTCGGTGACAACGGAAAAAATCGCCGCAGGGGCTATAACAGCAGAAGAAATCGCCGCTGTGAACCTTCTCGCTAAAGGTGCGACCGCAGGAAATATGACGGCGGAAGGGCTTCAGGTGCCGGAAAGCGGATTCTGGGCTGGAAAAACGATGCGTTATGACTTCACTGATCCGGAAGGAATTGAACGAACATATACCGCCGAAGCTGGAGAATTCTTCGTCGGAAACAACCCAGCGCATGAGGAAAGCCCGACCGAGAACGACGAGTACCTGCATTTTATCCCCCGCACAAAACAGTTTTTCCTCGCGATAAAAAATATAGTCTTCCAGTCCCTCGCCACCATCGTCAAAGGCGTGTTCCGGGTCAAGAATTCCATAGCAGATTCTGACAGTGACAGTTTCCTCACCGTGAATCCTACCGGAAGTACCAACGGCGGAACGCCGGCAAGAACCATGAGAATAAAAGGCAGGTTGGAGACAACAGACGAAGTCAATGTCGGCGGATCCTTTTCTCTGGTCAGTGCCGACAACACGGACGGAGCTCTCAAGGTAATAAACGCGGACAATGTTGATGCAGGGGCGGTATTTAGCGTGATGAAAGACGGCTCAGTACTTGCGAAAGGCACGGTCTCCTCTCCAAATTTCTCAGGCAGCTTATCAGGCACTGCTGCTAATGCTAACAAACTGAACGCTGCAGGCATGTCAGAAAACGGCTTTTCTTATGAACAAACATCCGACAACTTTCAAGGGGCTTCTGGCTGGGCACATTACTTGATAAGCAATCACGGCAACGGCGAAAGTTATTATAATTTTATCCTGCGGCTTCCATTCTTGGGAATTCCGCAGTACCAGAGGCAGACAGGCAACACTAATTCCAGAAGCGGCTGGTTTGATTTTATCACGCAGGAGAATATCGGAGCTCAAAGCGTCACAAATGCAAAGAGCGCTATATTTGGTATCGCATACTGCAATACGTCCCCAGGAAATCCTAATAAAACGGCATACCTTCCTGGATTCTCGCCCACCAATGGGGCAAGAATCCTTATGTATAATGCTGCTCAATCCGATGCCGGTGCTAGTACAAGTCTGACACTTAATGTGAACAACACCGGGGCAAAGCCCATGAGTGTGGAAGGCGGAGTAAGAGGCCTTGTTATGCTCGAATATCAAGACAATAATTGGTATGGAACTATCCTTGTTAATTTGTCCACATACAAACAGTTCAATTATTTTGCAGACAACTCCCAACTTGGATTTGGTGCAGTCGGAGCTCTCGGAGTAAGGACATGGAGATTTGCCGATGATTATGGTTATATAGCCTTTGAGAACGGTTTGTTGATACAATGGGGGAAATCGAAGCCAAGCAGCGAGAAGACAGCTATTTTCTTTCCCATTTCCTTTTCAAAGCCAATGTCCGTATCACTCCAATCATGGAGTGGAAATGACGGTTTTTTTATTGATTGTGTTCAGCTTTGCCTTATAGATAATTCTCATTTAGTTTTTTCTCCTCGCAGACTTGAATGGTTGAATAATAATTACGCACCATATTCTGTATTTTGGTTTGTAATTGGACTGTCATAAATTTTGCCCTTTTCCTATTGCAAACCACATAAAAACTGGGGTGGAGTAAAGGCCCATCGTACTGCCAGCCATAATTATAGCCTGTGTTTGTGATGTGCTTTGTATCTGTAGTTCTACCGCATAAGGATTAAAACTACCTCCATTTCTCAGAGTTGCTACCACGACGGGAGCTGTAGAAAAAGCGATTGGAAAAATAAGGGGGGCAGATGAATTTGAAAGGACAGCCTGTCCCCATTGTATCAACAAACCGTTCATTCAAAATTAAATTTTCCGTCATAATCTTCTTGGAGGAAAATTTATGATTTATGGATATATTCGTGTTTCAACAGATGGACAAACAGTGGAGAATCAAAAAATCGCAATCAGAAAGTTCTGCCGTTACAGGCGATTGTATCACATTCAGTGGATTTCGGAGACAATCAGCGGAACTAAAAAGCCAGAGAAACGCAAACTCGGGAAACTGCTTGAAAATGTACAGGAAAATGACACTATTGTAATCACAGAACTTTCACGGCTCGGCCGCTCGTTAATGATGATTATTGATGTTTTACAAAAACTTCTCGAAAAGAAAGTGAAAGTTATCGCAATCAAAGAGGGCTACGAACTTGGCGACAACATCCAGTCAAAAGTGCTTGCATTCGCATTCGGGCTTTCCGCAGAGATTGAGAGAACATTATTATCAGAACGGACTAAACAAGGTCTGGACCGTGCGAGAAAAGCCGGAAAGCAAATCGGTCGTAAGAAAGGTCAGAAACCCCATTTTTACAAATTGACTCCGTATAGATATATGATTCGCCGTTATTTAAAAGAAGGTCGTAGTAAACTGTCAATCGCTCGTGAACTTGGCGTTACATGGTGTACACTAGATCGCTTCATAAAAGAACATCTATATGACAAGCCTCCAAAACCGCTTTCAGAATGTCCTAAAAGGCATGGTCATCCGACAGTTTTAGAAAGAAATTGGTTCAAGAAACACGGATACTTTCAACAGTAAAAACGAAAGATCCGCAAGAAAAAACATGCCTGAACCAATGTAGAAGAAAAAGACATGAGCTGAATTTTTAATTCTGTTTATGTCTTTTTCTTTATGTATAAATACATCAGTTTTTATTATAAAATTCTAGTCTTTTTTATTTATAAATTATAAAAACGCCTTACAGACTTAAAAAATGTCGGATTTGAAAACGCAAGAGATTTTGTAGAATATGTCTGCATGGATTTTGATAGGATTTATAATAATGGAAAGTCCTTAATTATCTGCAAAACTGATAAACAAATGTCTATTGCGTATGTAGAATTAACACCTGCACCAGACGGGGATTTTTATGATGTAAAAACAGCGACGCCTATCAGAAGTGATTTCTTCAAAAACAAAACGCCGCTCTGGACTAACCAAAACGGCGATTAACAGATAGGAAAGGGCGCAGTCCAATCAGCCAAAAAGCCCCCCGTGCGCAGTCTGTCGGGCTATCTGTTTTAAATATAACATAAATCACTATAATGTCAAGAATTCTTGATCTCAAAATTTTTGACCGCAAAATCCATTAGCATTTTCTACAATCCTGCCTTATACTGAGTTCATGTGTAAAAAATGTGGAAAGCCTATCACCCAGGCGCAAATCGTTCGAACTTCGACCTGCGAGATTTGCGGGGCAGATTTACATTCCTGCGTGAACTGCAAATTTTATTCTCCGGGGAGCCATTACGACTGCCATGAGACAATCGACGAGCTTGTGAAAGACAAGGAGCGCGCAAATTTCTGCGACTATTTTTCGGTCGCTCAGATTGATGCCGGTGCTGGAAATCAGGGGCCGAGCAAATCCGACCAGGCAAGGGCTGCCTTTGCCGCTTTGTTTGGATAGGAAAACCGCTGTTCTGGTCTCCAACTCAATTCATTTGTGAACTGATTATTTTTCGACTTCCTCTTTGTAACATTCTGCGGTACTTGCAGGTCCGTCCCACCAAAGTTTTGTCGCATCATCGTAAGCCATTTTTGCTGTGTTTGACTGCATAAAATCAAGGAGAATAGACTCGGGAGTTTTTCCTTTTTCTTTTGCAAGCTGCTCAACTGCTAGAAGAGTGTTTATATCCATTGCAAACAAAGTTTTTTCACTCGGCATGAACTACTCCAACGAAACTTTTTCAGATTTCAAAAATTGCAATTTTGAAAGAGCTTTATCTGTTCTAAAACAAAACTGGTCTTGCAATCGCTCAGGAAGAAGAAGGCTTATACACATTTTGTCTGATTGTTCGCTCCCCATCTCGCCGAATACATTTCCCATATATGCCATAATTGTCGTGTTCGTGTCATCGTTCGCAATTTTCCCGGAAATCACATCATAAGATTCCAAGTTCTTGCGGATATCAACAAAAACATCATTCCGGCTTTCATGCGAACGCCCCCTTGATTTTGAGGTATTCGTACACATCTTCAAAAACAGCCTCGTCGCCTTCAACATAAAAAATACCGAAACCTTCGCGAATATACTTTAGGACATCAAATTTCTTGAAAAGCTGAGAGGTCTGCTTTAATGAAAGCTTTAATTTTGCTGCCGTGATTCTGAGAATTCTAATCTGCATGTATAAAATCTGCTGAGATTCTGTCATAGTTGTTGCAGTAATTATAAAGTGATTCTGACATTTTTTAAAGCAGAATTGGAAAGACGACTGAAGGGGAAAAAATAGCCGCTCTGGGGGTGAGCAGAACGGCGGTTTACAGAATTTAATTTGACAAAGTGTAAGTGTCAGAACCTTGCTTTTGGGTAAGCGTATAATCTGTGTTCGTATGAATTTCTGTGCTTAATTCGCTTGGTACTGATGTGAATCTCAGCTTAACGGTGCAATTTGAGGTTCCTGTTCCTTGTGCAGTGTAAGTTCCTGTTGCTGTTCCAAGATCATTTTCATTTTTGAAGACAGTTCCAGAAAATGAATCGTTGTTGAAAGTAAGATATATCCAGACTTTATTATTGTCTGAAAATCTTAATTTTAACTCAGAGCCTTCAAGCTGCATTGTCACTCCACCCGTGCCAGAATAGTTAAACTCCACTGCTGTTGGAAGAGAACCTGCAAAATATTTTTCAAGACTCAAAGAACCGTCGTCTTCTGCTATTGAGTAGCGATAAACTTCAAGGATTTCAAACACATCTTTTGCCACTGATTTTGCCTTTATCACATCTTGCTCATTCCAAGTAGTGTCATACGCTTCTTTGAGAAAGTTTACGTAGCCAGTCTGCGTGGTTATTGTCGTTCCATCGTCCATTTTTATAGAAACAAGCGCAAGATAGAGCAGTTTGTTCGTGCTGTCATAAGAATACTTGTAGTTGGACTCTTCATTATCTCCTTCATCTCCTTCAATTTTTTTTACGGTTGAATCACTGAAAGAATACTTTATCATGCTTGCTGACCATGTTTTATTCGCAAACTCATTTGTTCCGACATTCGCAGGGAGTTTCGCGGACACATTTTCCGAGCCATTTTCTCCCGAAGCGTAAGTTATACTGTTTTCTTCTTGCACTAGCGTGTAATCTGTATTTTTTTGAACTGAACTGATTTCAGTTATTTTGTCTGGCAATGTTGTGAATCTCAGCGTAACGGTGCAATTTGATGTTCCTGTTCCTTGTATAGTGTAAGTTCCTGCTGCTTTTCCGAGAACAGTTCCCTCAGTGACGGCTGTTCCAGAAAATGAACCGTTGTTATAAGTCATAAAAATATAGGTGTGGCTGTTATCCGAACATTCCAACCTAATATCAGAACCTTTGATTCTTTTTATGCTGCTAGATTCGAAGCGTATGTTAGAAGGCAGCGAACCTGAAAAATATTCTGCAAGTTTCAAAGAACCGTCAGAAGATATTGAATATTTATAAATTCTAAGGATTTCAAACAAATCTTTCGCCCCGGATTTTGCTTCTATCTCATCTCGCTCATTCCAAGTTTCCTTATACTCACTTGCCTCGTTTTTGTGGAAACTCACATATTCAGCCTGCGTGGTTATTGTCGTTCCATCGCCCATTTTCACAGAAACAAGAGAAAGGTAGAGCAGTTTGTTCGTGCTGTCATAAGCATAGTTGTAGTTATACACTTCGGTGTAGCCATTAGGATTTTCATCATTTTTTTTGAGAGTCGAGTCGGTAAAGACCAATGTTTGAATTCCATGATTCCAACTTACATTACTAACTTTCCATGTTTTTCCTGCAAATTCATTCGTACCTACATTCGCAGGCAAAGCCACGCTTCCATTTTCAGAACCGCCGCCATTGCCGCTGTTATCGTCATCATCTTCTTTTTTACAAGAAACAAAAATCAGAGCGACCGCACACACAAGAAGCCACATCAACCCGAATTTTTTCATTGCATTTTTCATAAGAGCCTCCTTTGAAGAAAAAGATATTTCAATTACACAATTTCTTTATGCGTAATTACAAATAGGATATATTCAATATCACACAAAGTCAAACTTCAATTACACATTTTCTATAAATTTTCTTAAAAACATGGAAACAAAGCAGAAATTATTCAAACAAAGGCTTTCAGACGAGTTAAATTATCAGGGAATTTCAAAGCTTGACTTTGCCGAACGAATAGGAATCAGTATCAACACGCTCAATATGTACCTCTACCGTGGCTCAATCCCTGCCGCTGATGTGGCTGTCCGCATGGCACAGGCTCTGAACACCACCACGGAATATCTTGTGACTGGCTCGGACTCAACAACTCCGCCGTCAAAATCGGGAACGAAGTCTGACTGGCAGAAAAAGGAAATCAATCACATTCTCGGCAGTCTCAATCCACATCAGCTCACGCATTTTTTGGAAATTGCTCGCGCCTACAAAAACGGTGTTACAGAAGATTAATTTGGGGAGTTGCGGGGCACAAAGCAAGTTAATTTGCCCCGCAGAGGGGGTAGGGCGCAACGAAGTGCGACCGAAGGGGGAGACTTCACCCTTTCAAACTCTTAAAATTTTCTTTACATTTTTCTTTATTTTCCGGCAAGTGGTGGTATAATTTTGAGTTAGGAGTTCGGAAAATGAGTGCAGAGTCTAACGAAACATCTTTGAGCAAAAACATTTCTCTTGTGCCGACCTGGGCGTTCGCGGTTGGAACCAGTATCGGCTGGGGGTCTTTTTTTATCACGAGCAACACTTATTTGGCCGGGGCCGGGCCGTTGGGAAGCATTTTGGGCTTAGTGATTGGCGCGGTCATCATGCTTTTTGTGGCTCACAATTATCAGTTTTTGATGAACAAATTCCAGTCTTCGGGCGGTGCTTATTCTTACACCAAAGAAGTTCTGGGGCACGATTATGCTTTTCTGGTCGCCACTTTTTTGATTCTCACTTATCTTGCGATGTTCTGGGCGAACGCTACGAGTCTTCCTTTGTTCGCACGGTATTTTTTCGGGGATTTTTTTAAGGTCGGGGAATGTTATTCGATTTTCGGATACAAAGTTTTTTTGGGCGAGGCTTTGCTTTCGATTTTTGCAATTCTCGTCACGGCTCTGATTTGCAGCAAAACTCGCAAATTTTCTACTTCATTAAATGCAGGTCTGGTCATTTTCTTTGTGGTCGGGATTCTGGTCTGTTTTTTTACGGCGATTTTTAAGCACGGCGGCTCTTCGTTCTCTTACAAGCCTGCTTTCGTTCCTTCGGGCAAGGAAGTGGCTCAGGTGCTCAAAATTGCTTTTATTTCTCCGTGGGCTTTCATCGGCTTTGAGAATATCTCGCATTTCGTGCCTGAGTTCAAATTTTCTTCAAAAAAATCCGGCACGGTTCTTCACACGGCTGTAATCACGACGACGATTCTTTACATTGCTTTGATTTTGCTTTCTGTTTCGGCTTATCCGGCTGAGTACCAGAACTGGTTCGAATACATTTCAAACATGGGCAATATCGAGGGCGTTCACGGCTTGCCGGTCTTTTATGCAGCAACTCACTACATGGGCGACGCTGGCTTTTACATTCTGATGTTCGCTCTTCTCGCTCTCATTCTCACAAGTCTTATTGGAAACATTTATGCACTGAGCAGGCTGATTTTCACGCTCTCAGAGGATGAAGTCGTTCCCAAAACATTTTCGAAGCTTTCAAAGAATGCAATTCCTTCGCGGGCGGTGTGGCTTGTGGCTATCATTTCGTGTTTTATGCCTTTTTTGGGGCGCACGGCGATTGGCTGGATTGTTGATGTCACAACGATTGGAGCTACGATTATCTACGGCTTCCTTTCTTTCGTGACTTTCAAAATCGCAAAGAAGGATTCCAGCAAGGCCGAGGTTTTCACAGGAATTTTCGCACTTTCGATGATGCTGATTTTCTTCATTTTCCTGGTGATTCCGACTCCTTTTTCGCGGGGCACAATTTCTTCAGAATCTTACTTTTTGTTCTCTGTCTGGTCAATTTTGGGCTTTGTGCGTTTTCATTTTCTTCTCAAAAACGACAAAAAACGCATTTATGGTCGCTCAAACATTGTATGGATGTTCCTTCTCTCGCTGATTCTTGTTCTCACGCTCGTGTGGCTTGTTGAGACTGACCGAAATGCCGTCGAGTCAGGATTTACGAAAGTTCATGATTATATCCACACTCTTGTTACCGAGCATTGGGCGAGCGTCGATGATGAAGCTTATCTTGCTCTTTCACTCAGGCTGGCTTTTGAAAATGTTCTGGCAGCGAATCTCAAAACGACTTTCACGGTCATCGCTTTCTTCCTTATTACGGCTCTGATTATTCTGAGCAATTCGACCATCATCAGCAAAAGGGAAATCGAGCACGAGCATGAAATTTCTGTCACAAGGAATATTGCGTTCACGGATTCACTCACTGGCGTAAAAAGCAAGCACGCTTATGCGGAATATGAAACCGACCTTAACATGGAGCTTGAGCAAAAACTTATCAATGAATTTGCGGTCGTTGTGTGCGATGTGAACAATCTCAAATGGGTGAACGACAATCTTGGGCACAAAGCGGGCGACGAGTACATCAAGGAAGCGTGTCATTTGATTTGCTTCCTTTTTGACCACAGCCCGGTTTTCCGTACTGGCGGAGATGAATTCGTGGTGATTTTAAAAGGCTACGATTACGAGCACAGGACAGAGATTTTGGGAGAGCTTAACAAAGTGTCCGAAGAAAACAACGGGCAGAACGGCAAAGTCGTCGTAGCGGCAGGAATCGCGGAGTATGAGTCAGGAAACGACAAGAATTACACCACGGTTTTTGAGCGCGCCGATGCAAACATGTATGTGCGAAAAAAGCAGCTGAAGGCCATGGTGAAATAACTCGCCCCCTTCTAACTGCACATTGCTAATTACCTGAGAACGCTTCCTCTGATTCGCTTGACGAATTTTGCCTGACCAATTGAAAGCACTTTTTCGTCTCGGTCTGGCATCACTTCCATCAAAACATTGGCGTCCGTGCCAGTTTTTGTGATTGAAAGCGGGATTCCAACGATTACGCGGTCGTCAAACTGAAGCTCGACCATGCTGTTGTTTGAGATTGAGCCTTCTACGATATGGAGTTTGCCAGAGAAATCCATGCCGCCGGCTTCGATTCGCTCGTATTTTACGCTGTCTGCGCGGAGCTGAACCGGCGACAAAATGATTTTGTGCTGGATTCGCTGAGCAAGGCCTTCTTTTTTCTCCTGCGGAAGATTGAGTTTTTCGAGTTCGGCACGCATGGCCTCAAAATGTGCGGCCCGCTCTTCGTCGGAAGTTGGAGCCGGTTCTTCGCTCGTGTCAAATCGGTCTGTTTTTTCTGGAACGGTAAATTCCGGGAAGCCGATGCTTTCGTAAGTTTTTTCTGGAGTTTTGATTTTGCCGATGAAGTCAAGGCCGCTTCGTGCAATAATCGCCTGTGCCTGCTCATCGCTCTCAACCGAAAGAAGATAGATTCCCATCGCAAGTTTGGCCGCAATAAACGGCGCGATTGCAGGATTGTTCTCGGTGATTGCGGCTTTTTCAGGGCTAACCTGCAAGACATAGCCTTTGTAAATCGTTGCGGAAGAATAAGATTTGCTCCAATCGTCCACAGAAATTTCAAGATTCTGCGGGATTTCGTAAGGCGAATATTTTTTGAGAAGAGAAAAAATCCTGTTTGCGGAAAGCCCGGCATCGAACCCGCGCATAACCGACTTTCGGTTGATTTCAAAAACCGCAGCAGTGTCAAACTGAACGAGTTCCATGAAATCCATGAGCGGAATAAGATTTTCCAGGGAAAGTCCCGGCATCAAAGTGACATTGAAGCCCGCATCAACGCTCAGAACTTTTGGAGTCTCTTCAAATTCTTTTGGCTCGAAGATTGAGCCAGAGACATAAATTGCCTCATCGTGAACATCCGTGCCTTTTTTTGCCAGAATTCCAAAAAGTGAAGCACATTCAATCAGCCTGTCCAAAATTGAGGAAAGGTCTGAATCAGATTCGATAATCGCGCTATCCGCCTCTGCTTCCCGCGCACGGTTCAAAATTGCCGAAAAGCGGGAACTTGTGCCGAGTGAAGGAACTCCTGTGCCGTCTCCCTGATCCTCTGAAATCAAATATGCAAGGCGCAGAATTATGCTTCGTGAAAATCCTTCGTGCGGAACAGAACTTGCCACTTCAAGAAGAAGCTTTGCCTGCCGAACAAGTGAGCTTCTGGAAAATCGGCCTGCGCTTGCCACGCAAAAATAGGCATATTGAAGCCGCTCGTCGAGCCGTGCAAAAGCAAGGAATTTGTTTTTATCGACTTCGTAGCCCTCGCTAACCTCGCGAATCAGCGAAAGATTGATGAAAGCTTTTGTGAGATTGTAAAGAATCTCAGTTTTGCCAGGGAAAAGCCTCTCGATTTCGGCTTCAGTGCGTTTTTTAAAAGTGCCGTCAGCCTTGCACAAATCCCGGTTTTTATGGATGAACGAAATGAAAGCCGCAATCAGCTCCGGGGAAAGCGAAACCGGTGCCTCGTAAGAAATTCCCGCGTACTCCGGCGGCTCCAAAAGAACAGACTGCTTGGTGTAAGGCTCAAGGTCAGTCTCAAGGTGTGGATTGATAAGGACGACAGTTTTTCCGTTTCGGTCGCATTTTCGGTAAAGGATGAGCCGTTCCTCAAGATTCAAAAGCCGCTCGTAAAGTGCCGCAAAAGAATAAGTTCCCGCAAAAAATGAATAAAGTTTTTCCTGAGTTGCGTTTGAAATGTATTTGACCGCAGTAATAATCCGCAAATCAGTCTCGCTCAAAAGTGAAACGAGCGTGCGTCGAGTCTCCTCACGGCGGATAAATGCACCAAGTTCCTCAATCAGCTTCTGCTTGTTAAACGGAGTTTTTATTTCGCCCAAGTACATTCGTATAATCTCAAAAAAATGATTGTCCGGTAGCACCGCAATGCTCTCTCGCCAGTCAATGATTCTCTGTACCTTTGGGTCTAACTGCATAAAAAAGCTCCTAAAAAATCGCGATATGGAAGAATAGCACAAATTAAGAAAAAATTAAACAGAAAAAGAATTTTTTTGGGCCTTCCCCGGAGGGGCGCTACGTTCGCCCTTCCGCTAATCGCTTCATTCCCGCTACGCGTGAACGCCTTCGGCGGGGCTACCATCGCTAAGGCAAAACATAATTTTCCACTTTCAGTTTTTTAAAAAATCTCACCATAAACGGCACAGAACAAATTGCGGCGAGCATGTCACAGACGGCCTGCGTGAGCTGCACGCCGAGAATTTCTTCCGCACCAAAAAGTCTGACCAGATGAGGAAGCAAAAAAATACACGGAATGAAGAAAAGCCCCTGCCTCATTGAAGAGAGGAAAGTCGCGCTCTTTTTCTCACCGGCCACCTGAAGCAGCATGTTCGTTCCGAAAATCAGCGAATGGAAAGGAAGGACACACGACTGAGCGCGCAAAGCCAAAGCTCCAACGGCAACCACGGCATCGTCATCGCGGAAGAAGCGCACAATCTCTGGCGCAAAAATAAAGACAAGGACAGCACAAACGGTCATCACGGTGGCACTCACTTTTACAAGGAAGGAATACGACTGGCGAACCCGGTCGAACTTTTTTGCTCCGTAATTCATTCCGCACACAGGCTGAAATCCCTGCCCCAGACCGATTGCAATCGCAAGTAACAATTTGTCCACGCGGTTACAGATTGCCATACCCGCTACTCCCGCATCTGCCGCAAGTGCCGAAGTAGCCGCAAGCGAAAGCGTGATTGCTCCATAAAAAGCGGCCTGCCTGTTCAAAAAAATACCCGAAAGTGCGCCCATTCCCTGACGGAAGAACGAAGGAAGCCCGGTCGTGATAATATCGAAATAAGTTTTGAGCGCGCGGGAAATGTGCTTGTGCGAAAGCTCTGCGAGGGATTTTTTTCGGATAAACATCGAAAGAAGAATCGAAAAACTCACAATCTGACTGATTAAAGTAGCAATCGCAGCCCCGGAAATGCCCAGCCCGAATACGAAAATGAAAATCGGGTCAAGAATCATGTTCAGGATTCCGCCGGAAATCATTCCAATCATCGAAAAAACCGCCCGTCCCTGAAAGCGCATGAGATTGTTCATCGCAAAGGAAGTGATGATAAATGGCGCGCCAAAAAGAATGTATCGTGCATAGTCAAGCGCATAAGGAAGAATCGTGGGCGTGGAACCAAGATTGCGCACAAGGCTCTCACGGAAAAGATTCCCAAAAATAGTAAAAAGAACTCCGACCGTAAACGCTGTAAAAATCGCGGTGGAGCAGGTGGTGTTTGCTTTTTTAAAATCTTCCGCGCCAAGAGCACGGCTTGTGATTGAGCCGCTTCCCATTCCGATTGTAAAAGCACATGCCTGCATCAAAAACATGAGAGTAAAAGTCACGCCCACCGCCCCGCTAGCAGAAGTTCCGAGCTTTGAGACAAAAAAAGTGTCAGCGGTGTTGTAAATCGCAGTAATCATCATAGTGATGATCGTAGGAACCGCGTTTTTGATTATAAGCGAGCCAACCGGCTCAGAGAGCATTTTTTGAAGGGAAGTTTGATTTTGCATCAGGATTTATTATAAAAGAAAAATGAATTTTTACCAACCTGGATAGTGGGCGTATGAAAAACTTTGGCG
>NZ_JAFRNB010000119.1 GCF_017430385.1 Treponema sp. | reverse complement strand
GTTCACATAGCACGGCTGCACCACGATGATTTCGTCCCCGGGGTTCAAGATGGCCCTGAGCACCGCGTCCACGCCCTCGCTTGCGCCCACCGTAATCAGCACTTCGTTCTTGGGGTTGTAGAACATTCCGTAGTGTTCCATGTATTTTGCGATTTCTTCCCGAAGCTCTATCAGGCCCCAGTTCGACGTGTAGGATGTGTGTCCCTTTTCAAGATGGTAGTATGCTTCCTCGCGGATGACCCACGGGGTAGGAAAATCAGGCTCTCCCACCGAAAGTGAAATCACGTCGTCATGCCCAATGAGCATCTCAAAAAACTTGCGGATTCCGCTTGGCGGAATGTTCATCATCGATTTTGAAAATTTGTCCGGTCTATCATTCATTTTCATTACCCCAGAATTAGGAATATATTTTTAATACCTATGCATAAAATTTGAGCATATTTTTTCCAAAATGCTTTTGCCACTCAGAACAAATCAAAAAGAATTGGTCAGACACAATTTTCAGAATATTATTCAGTTGATGTTCAGGTATGCGACTGTTGTTATTAGCAAGAATACAGCCACCAGTTGATGTGAGCCAAACCTTTGTTGCATTTGGAACTGGATTTCCTTTTGCGACATGAATATGCACAGGCTCGCAATTTTCATTTGACCAAAAATAGATTGCATAACTTCCTATTTTGAAAATGCTAGGCAACTTGGCTTCCCCCATTTGCAGCAAATTCAAAAATCGTGTGAGCATTGTGATGCAACAATTCTGTAAAGAAAGCTATTTCTTCATCAGAAAATCCATCATTAAAAAGCCATTTGTATGAAGGTAACTCGCAACGGGCTGATTTAAAACCACCAAAAACCGGACGCTCAAAATGCACTTCAACATATTTTTCGCCATTGCGCTCTAGCAATTCTGTATGCACAATTTCCGTTTCATCTGCGAGCGTAATGTACCCATAAATCATTGTACACCTCCACAGCAGCTATTTTAGAATATTATAGAAGATTTTGGAAGTATTTTTTCTTTTGCGAGGGAAATCTGCTAGCCGAATCGCTTAATCAGCTCGCTTTTGTCATTGATTCCAGTCTTTTCGTAAATTCTTGAAATATAATTCTCTACGGCACGCTTTTTGATGCAAAGCGTGTCCGCAATCTTGTCATTGGAAAATTGGCGGAGAAGCAAACCCATCACTTCTTTTTCGCGGCGGGTAAGCGCGTCCGTAAATGAATTGAACTGCTCAACCTTTTTCTGCAGCTCACTCTGAACAAAAAGTTCGCCACCCAGAACTTTTTCCATGCACAAAAGAAGTTCGTCCGACGACGCATTTTTTGAGACATAGCCGCACGCACCGCTCTCAATCGTATTCTGCACGATTTCAGGAGCAAAAAACATCGAATACACGATTATTATAAGCTCAGGGTACAGCTCGTGAATTTGACTCACAAGGTCAAAGCCTGTGTCCGCGCCGTAAAAGTTCAGGTCGGAAATAACAACGGCAGGAAGATTGCCGTCGCTGGCAAACTGCTCCAAGTCACAGAGAGCTTTCTTGGAATCGGCAGAGCTTCCAAGACTTTTCCAGCTGGAATTTTTTTCGATATATGAAGAAGTTCCAAGCCTCAAAAGCTCGTGGTCATCAATTATGTAAAAAGTCTTTTCCATTTTCTAAATCTCCACTGTAAGCCAAGTACCAAATCCTTCCTCGGAAAAATATGTCACTGAACCACCGATAAGTTTTGCACGCTCAAAAATGTTCCTCAGCCCAAAGTGCATTGGCTCAATATTGCCCCCATCGTCGTTTATCTGAGAAATAAGGCTCTCGCTCATGCCACGGCCGTCATCAGTAATTATGATTTTAAGCGATTTTGGCTCATTCTTCTTGAAGAACACCGTTGCTTCAGAAGCCTGTGCATGTTTCTGGATATTCTGCAATGCTTCCTGCACGATTCTGTAAATATTCATCAGCTCATCGCCGTTCAGATTCGCAAAATCAACTGACGGCTCGCACACAACGCGGAACTGAAAGTCCGAATTCTCGGTATCAAAAATCTTCTGCCCCAAGAGCGCAATCAGCGGAATCATGTTGCTTCCTGTGATTACGGGCGGCGTAAGGTTGTAGCAGAGATTACGGATATTCTTGATGCTCTCGTTCTGAATTGCGATGATTTTTTGCGCCGTTACCTTGTCGGAAAGACCTTCGGCAAGAAGGGAGACATATCGAAGGCTCTGAGCCACAGAATCATGCAACTCCTGACTGATTCGCCGCCGCTCCGATTCCTGCACCTGAATCGAATGTTGCAGAAATTGTTCCGAATTATAGATGATTTTATTCTTGTGCTTGTTTTCCCGAACATTCAGGAGGACAAGGATAACAGCCCCGCCCAAAATCGTCGCGATGAGCCACATGAAATAACTGAATAATTTCTGGTGCGTCTCTTCAAGCTCGCGGTTTTTCTCTTTTAGCTGCAAGATTATTTCTTCATTTGAAAGGGCGGATTTTTGAGAGTTAGCATTTTCATAAATTTGATTTGGGCTGCTCAAATCTTCCTGCGCGCTGTCTGCGTAACAGCAGGAAAATGAGAGAAGAGCAGAAATTACGAGCAATCGAAGGAATCTTTTCATGGAATTTTGTGCGAGAATTTACTCTGAACTGTCCCCCCCCCATGCGACATTATACGAGTATGAAGTTTGAAGATTCCGAAACCTGCGAAAGTGGTGATTATCCTGTCCAAGATAATTACTGGGATTCTTCCAAGAATGGAAGATGCAAGAAAGTCAAACTGCTCTCCGTTGAAAGCATAGATAATCTGGTCGAAAGTCCAGTCTTTTTGATTCAGGTTGTATGTAAAGTAACTGATGAAGCCCGAAACAACGGAACAGGCAAGTCCTGCAATGATAGAAGCAGTCAAAATATAGAGGAAAGTAAGGTTCACGCCTTTTTTCAGATTTTCCTTCTTGCGGACAAAAAGCCATGTCACGACGATTATTGTAAGGGCAGAAATCGTGTAAAGATACACATAGTCGGTCTGTCCGTACAGAACGAAAAGTTTTGCGCAAATCAGGCTGATAAAAATCACATATTCAAAAAATGCAGCCACCGAACCGAAAGTGAAAAGAGCGGCAATCATAAAAATCGTGTCAAAGAAAAGCGGTGCTGTCAGAATGTCCTGAAAAAATGTGGCGGTACAAAAATCAAGGATGCTGAAAACGAGAATTGTTAGGATGCGTGATGTGATTTTTTCTGTCGGTCTTTGCATACTATACCATAGGATTTTTGAATATTCTATTGTAAAAAAGTCCGCCTGAAAAATCAGACGGACTTTAGCTCAAAATCTGATAAGTTGCAGATTATTTAGTTTTTGTGAAAGTGCTGCCAACTGCCTGGAATGTGCCGTTTGTAACCACGAGCTCATTATCTTCTACTTCTTCAACCCAACCTGTATTAAGCGTATTCGACGAATGCGTCTGATGCTGGTGGATTGTGCCGTTATCAAAAGTACCGGTGAGTGTGTAAGTTCCTTTTCCTTTGTTTGTAGAGTAAGAACCTGTTGTCCATGTCATCAGGTAAGTGCCGTCTGCATTGTAATCAAGTTTTATAGTTCCGCCAAATCCAGCTCCAGTAAAGGTTGCGGTTCCTGTGGTTGTTGTCTGTCCGCTGGATGAGCTTGAACTGCTATCAGAGTCACCGCTGCACCCAACAAAGGACAACGCCAAAAATCCCGCCGCAAGCAAAGCCATAAACTTTTTCATAAAATACTCCTAAAACTTTATTTTAGAAGTATTTTAATTATCGATAAAATAAAAAGAAAGTGAGTTTTACGCACCAATTTGCAAAACCATCAGCAGGTTCTTACGCCATTACACCTTCACGGCGGTCTGATTCGTCCTCAACATAAAGAACATCGTTCTCCTTGTATTTTTTGAGCAGAAAATGAGTCTTTGTGGAACGAACGCCATTGAGCGTAGAAAGTTTGCTTGAAACAAACCCAGCGACTTCTTTGAGGCTGTCGCCCTCAATCACAACTTTCAGGTCATATCCGCCGCTCATCAAGTAAAGGGATTTTACCTGCGGGAATCGATAAATTCGCTCCGC